>CAINRS010000103.1 GCA_903852755.1 uncultured Actinomycetes bacterium
ATACTTTCCTCCTCCGGCCATGCGACCAGAGGAGCGTATGCGGTATTAGCCCGAGTTTCCCCGGGTTATTCCCCACTCGAGGGCAGGTTTCTCACGTGTTACTCACCCGTTCGCCACTAGGTCTTCGGGGAGCAAGCTCCCCTGGACCTCGTTCGACTTGCATGTGTTAGGCACGCCGCCAGCGTTCGTCCTGAGCCAGGATCAAACTCTCCATCAAGATCTCGGCCACCTCCCCGGAGGTCGGTGACGTTCGATCGGAGAGCCGGCGTCGGGCTGGCTGCCCTCCGCCGACTGGCACAGTTCTGGCTTCCCCCCGTGAGACGGGGGGATGTCCGGAAAGTGCATTGAATTGAAAGGGTCGTCCGTGCACCGATCACTCGGCGCGCAGACGCCCGCACTCGCCTTTTGGCATCCTCTCTTCCGTTGTCAAGGATCGCTCGGTCGCCCAGAGGGGACCAGCGGAGACGTGGCACGCCTCGGAGGCGCTCCAGTGGTCTCGAACCCCGACTGCCGGTGGCGAACCGGGGCGAGTGACCAAACTACAGGTGAGCGGAGTCCGGGTCAACTCGGGGTGACGGACGCCTGTCACACCTCCCGAGCGTCCGCTCAGGTTCGGCGCCGGCTCAGTCGGCGATCGACACCAGGTGCCGGGCCTTGCGCCCTCGTCCCAGGAGGACCCACCTGCCGTGGAGCAGGTCGTCGGCGTCGAGCGCCGGCGCCCGCTGCGAGAGGTCCACGCCGTTCACCGAGTACCCACCGGGGTTCCGACGAACCTCACTCCGCGACCTGGCCAGACCGACCCCGTCCCCGGCGAGCA
Source organism: uncultured Actinomycetes bacterium (assembly GCA_903852755.1). Lineage (GTDB taxonomy): Bacteria > Actinomycetota > Acidimicrobiia > Acidimicrobiales > Microtrichaceae > SXMI01. Next base: position 818 of record CAINRS010000103.1, read on the forward strand.
GGTCCACCACGTCGGTGCCGACGACCTCGCCGTGGCTCCGGCGGGTCGAGGGGAGCTCCCGCTCGAGGAGCTCCAGCGTCGCCGGGTCGGCTGCGGTGATCGGGAGCCCGCCGAAGACCACCTCCCCCGCACGCTCGACGGCCGGGAGCACCTCGGGACCGTGCACCAGGGAGGTGACCTCCCGAGCCAGATGACGCTGGCCATCGCGGCGCGCCGGGTCCTGGGCGTGAGCGGCGGCGATGGTCCGGCAGTCCGCAGCATCGACCAGCGTGAGTCGCAACAGGAGGGGTTCGACGTCATCGTCGCCCACGTTGAGCAGGTACTGGTACATGGCGAACGGCGAGGTGCGATCCGGGCTCAGCCAGACGTTGGCGCCCTCGCTCTTGCCGAACTTGGAGCCGTCGGCCCGGACGATCAGCGGCGCCGTCAGACCGTGGACGTGGTCCCCCGTGGTCCGACGGATCAGGTCGATGCCGGCGGTGATGTTGCCCCACTGGTCGGACCCTGCGACCTGCAGGTCACAGCCGAACCTCCGGTGGAGCTCGGCGAAGTCGTTCGCCTGGAGCAGCATGTAGCTGAACTCCGTGAAGGAGATGCCGGTCTCCCGGTCGATCCGACCCCGGATCGAGTCCTTGGCGAGCATCGTGTTGACGGTGATGTGCTTGCCGACGTCACGGAGGAAGTCGAGCAGTCCGAGCGGTTCGGTCCACTCCCGGTTGTCGACGAGGTGACCGACGCCACCGGGGCCGAGGTCGAGCAGGGCCGCGAGCTGGGCTCCGATCGCCTCCCGGTTCGCGTCGAGGACGTCCGGTTCGAGGAACTGCCGTTCCTCGGTCCGACCGGACGGATCCCCGATCATGCCGGTCGCACCACCGACGAGCGCGATGGGCGTGTGGCCGGCGTCCTGGAACCTGCGGAGCAGGAGGATCCCCTGGAGGTTGCCGAGGTGGAGCGAGTCGGCGGTCGGGTCGAAACCGCAGTAGACGGGCGTCGGGCCGGATGCGAGACGGGCGACGAGGGCCTCCGGATCGGTCGTGTCGTGGACCAGGCCCCGCTCCGTCAGGTCCGACAGCACCGACGTGCCGTCATCGTCACTGTGGTCCGCCACCGGTGGGCACCTCCTCGGCGGTCGGATCGTAGCCGTCACCGTCCGGGCCGCCGTGCCGAGTTCCCGGGGCTGCGACAGGGCACAATCTCCGGGTGCCCGGCTCGGCCGTCGACGCCCCTCGCTCCCAGCCTCGACGGCACCGTCCGTTACGAACGGTGCTGTCGACGTGCATGGCCGTCGCCGTGGTCGGCAGCGGGCTGAGCGCGTGCGGCTCCGGCCGGGAGGCGCCACCCCTGGCGCTCCCCGTCAACGCCGAGCCCTCGGTCCTGCTCGATGGCGACGGCGGTGTCCTGACCGTGCTCCGGGAACAGAACCGGCAGGTCGTGACCCTGGACCGCATCCCCCGGTCGGTCCAGGACGCCATCGTGGCGATCGAGGACAGCCGGTTCTACGAGCACGACGGCGTCGACCCGCGGTCGGTGCTCCGGGCCGCCGGGGCCAACGTGGAGGCCGGTGGAGTCGCCGAGGGCGGGTCCACCATCACCCAGCAGTACGTGAAGAACGCACTCCTCACTCCGGAGCGGACGGTCCAGCGGAAGCTCGAGGAGGCGTCGCTCGCGGTGGCGATCGAGCGCGCGTACTCCAAGGAGGTGATCCTCGAGCAGTACCTGAACACCATCTACTTCGGTGACGGTGCCTACGGGATCGAGGCGGCCGCCCGGAACTACTTCGGCGTCCCCGCCGCGGACCTGACACTCGCCCAGTCCGCACTGCTCGCTGGCCTGGTGCGCGCGCCCGGTGCCTACGACCCCCGCACCGACCCCGACGCGGCGGTCGAGCGGCGGGACCTGGTCCTGCGGCGCATGGTCGAGGTGGGACGTCTCGACGCCGCCGCCGCGGACGCCGCGGTCGCCGAACCGCTGGTGCTGGCACCGTCGACCCGGAGCGGCGACCAGGCCGGCTACCCCGCTGCCCACTTCGTCGACGAGGTGAAGCGCTGGTTGCTGCGCGAGTCGGACCTGCTCGGCGACACCGACGCCGAGCGCTACGTCAACCTGTACCGGGGAGGGCTCCGGATCACGACCACCATCGATCCGTACCTGCAGTTCATGGCCACCGCCGCCGTGACCGGGGTCCTGCCCGACCAGGTCGAGAATCCCGCCACCCCCGACGCCGCCCTGGTCTCGATCGAGCCCGGCACCGGACACGTGGTGGCCATGGTCGGCGGACTCGACTACTTCGGGTCCCACCCCTACCGGCAGGTCAACCTCGCTCGCGGTACGGGTCGCCAGACGGGGTCGACCTTCAAGCCGTTCGTCATGGCCGCGGCCATCGAGGCGGGTGTCCCGGTCTCAGCGCAGTTCGCAGCGCCCCGATCGGTGACCCACGAGCTCCCCGGGGGCGAACCGTGGACCGTCTCGGGAGGGGCGCTCGGTCGGGCATCCATGGCGGAGTGCCTCGTGGTGTCGTCGAACACCTGCTTCTCGAACGTGATCCTCGACGAGCGTGTCGGGGGCGAGCGGTCGATCGAGGTCGCCCGGCGACTCGGGCTCGACGACACGGACCTCGACACCAACCCGGCGGCGGTGCTCGGGACCAACGACGTCACGGTGGAGGACATGGCCACCGCCTACGCCACGTTCGCCAACGACGGGATCCACGTGGCGCCCGTCTACGTCACGAGGATCGAACGGGCGGACGGCACGCTCCTCTACGCGCACCAGCACCGACAGGACAAGGCGATCGAACCCGAGACGGCCCGGGTCATGGGCGAGGTCATGTCGGAGGTCGTCACCAGGGGCACGGGCCGCGCCGCCGCCGTGGACCGGCCGGCGGCCGGGAAGACCGGCTCGAGCGAGGAGAACGTCGACGCCTGGTTCTGCGGGTACACCCGGCAGTTCGCGACTGCGGTGTGGGTCGGATTCGCTGCGCCTCGACCCGATGAGGACGGCGTGTTCCGACCCGTCTCGATGACCCCACCCACCACTCCGATCGAGGTCGCCGGTGGGACGTACCCGGCCGAGATCTGGGCCGCCTACACGCGGGCTGCGACCGCCGGGCTCCCTCCGCTCGGGCTGTTCGACCCGGCTGCGATCCCTCCGGCGACGACCACCACCACGAGCCCCAGTCGGTCCGAGGCGCTCGACGAGCGGGTCGCCCCGCCCGAGCGTCGAGCGGTACCCGAGGTGATCGGTGCTGCGGAGTCCGACGCATCCGCATCGATCGCCGAGGCCGGCCTCGACGTCCGGGTTGTGCGTGTCCCGGCCCGGGGTCCCTCCGGCACCGTCTCGGCCCAGTCGCCGCCACCCGGCACCATGGTCGCCGACGGGACGACCGTGGTGA
>CAINRS010000104.1 GCA_903852755.1 uncultured Actinomycetes bacterium
ACTGGCGCCCACGGCAGGATTCGAACCTGCGACGCACGGTTTAGGAAACCGACGCTCTATCCCCTGAGCTACGTGGGCAAGGTTGCGGGAACCGGCGGGCGCACCCATCTGAGTCGTCGGTGGTCGGCGCCGAACCCCGCGGGCTCTGGAGCGTACTCGGGGCAGATGGTGACCGCGATCTGTGGTCAACCAGCCGTCGGAGCAGCGGGCCGGCGGGACGTCCAGTGGCGCAGGTGGCGACGAGCCTGTTCCGTCCATCCGGTCTTGCGGCTCCCGCTCCGGGAGCACACGCTGGTCGTGTGACGACGGCAGAGCAACCGACCTCGGGCACCGCCGCCGGCCAACTCGCCGGACTCGCCGCCGCCATCACCTTCGGCGCCTCGGCCCCCTTCACCGCCGCCTTCGCCGGCGGAGCATCCCCGATCCTCGTCGCCGGTCTGCTCTACGGCGGGGCTGCGGTGGTCCTCGTCCCCGTCGCGGCCGTGCGGGTCGCCCGGGGGCAGGCCCGGCCTCCCGGGCCCGGACAGTGGCCGGATCTCGCCGTCCTCACCATCCTCGGCGGCATCGTCGGGCCCGTCCTGCTCGTCGTGGGGCTGGAACGACTCTCGTCGTCGGTGGCGTCGCTGCTGCTGAACCTCGAGGCCGTCGCCACCGTGCTCATCGGGGCACTGGCGTTCCGCGAACACGTCGGTCGACGGGCATGGACGGCGCTGGCACTGGTGGTGGCGGGCGGGGCGCTCCTCGTCGGTGCTCCCGCCGGAGCGGTCGACCCCATCGGCATGGCGGCCGTGGCCGGTGCGTGCCTGTGCTGGGGTGTCGACAACAACCTGTCCCGCCGTCTGTCCCTGCACGACGTGTTCGTCATCTCCGGCGCCAAGGCCGCCGGAGCTGCGATCCCCATGCTCACGCTGGCGTGGCTGATCGGATCCGGCGGGACCCCCGAGGTCGGATCCCTGCTCGTCGTCGGCGCCATCGGCTACGGCGTCTCGATCGGACTCGACCTGTTCGCGCTGCGGCACCTGGGAGCGAGCCGCGAGGCGGTCATCTTCGCGACCGCGCCCTTCGTGGGCGCCGTGGTCGGCCTGGCGCTCGGCGAACCGCTCGGCTGGTTCGGCATCACCGCGGGTGCGCTCATGGCGTTCGGGGTCGTGCTGCTGCTCCGAGAGGACCACGAGCACCTCCACCGACACGAGCCGATGGAGCACGAGCACTGGCACACCCACGACGACGGCCACCACGACCACGACCACCCCGACGGCCTGCGGGTGGTCGTCGGTCGCCGGGGTCGGCACGCCCACCTCCACGTCCACGACCCGGTCGAGCACAGCCACCCTCACGTGCCCGACGAACACCACCGCCACCGACACGACCACGGGTGAGTGACCGGCTCGGCGGTCGGGCCGAACATCGGCGGCGGCCTCGGGACGCGGGGACGATCGTCCCTGTGCACGGGCGTCCCGAACCGTCATGGTGGACGAGAGCCCCGGTCGTTCCCTCTCCCCCCGTAGGTCGCGACCGGCCCGCACGTTCAGCGGGATGGGGTCGTCGCACCAACCCCGTGGACTCCTGAGGGCCGACCGGCCCGACCGCCGCCCCTGGAGGGCCGGTCGGCCCCCGTTCGCACGACGAGACGAGCACGACCACACCGAGGAGGTACCCGATGACCGAGTCGAGCACGAACGACGACACCACGGAACACATCCGACACCGGCTGGTCCGGCAGATCGGCGCAGTGCTGACGGCCGCTGCAGCAGCGGGAGGCCTGCTGGTCTGGCTGCGGCGCAGATCGCAGCATCAGATCACCGCACCAGCCGCAGCAGACACAATCGTTCCGCTCGACGGCCCGGACGGCTACGAGCCCGACGTGATCCACGCCGCCGGCCACCGCCACGTGGCAACCGATCCGATCCCGACACTCCGGCCGGTGTCCGAGGAACACCCTCCCGAGGCGCCCGAGCGGCACCGCGACCGGGGCGGGCGCTCGGCGGCGTTCCACACGGAACGCTCGAGCTGATCGCCGGCAGACCCGAGCTCGGAGGAGCCCAACCAGACGCTCGCCGAGGGCGGCAACGAGGTCGACGCCTTCGTCGCCGAGAACTGCTGATCGTCCGGCTGGGGTGCTCGACCCGCTCCGCGAGTCCCGATCACGACCCACAGCCAGCTGTCCGGAAGAGCCGGGGCGATTCGGCCAGACTCCTCCAGTGCTCACCGAACTCGCGACCGCCGTCCACCGTGGGGACGTCACCCCGCTCGACCTCGTCGAGGAGTCGCTCCGGCGCATCGACGCCGCAGCCGACCTGGGCGCCGTGGTCCGCATCGAGGCCGAGTCGGCACTCGCCGAGGCCAAGGCGCACGATCGCGTCGGTCCGCTCGCCGGGATCCCGCTGCTGGTCAAGGACGGGCCGAGCGTTGCCGGATCGGTGACCACGCTCGGCTCCAGGCTCCACGCCGACGATCCGCCCGACACCGACGACGACGTGGTGGTGGCCCGACTGCGCGCCGCCGGGGCGATCGTGGTCGGGCGCACCAACAGCCCCGAGTTCGCCCACACGCTCGTGTCGCACAACTCGCTCCACGGCACGACCCGCAACCCGTGGAACACCGACGCGTCACCCGGAGGGTCGAGCGGCGGCTCCACCGCCGCCCTCGCCGCTGCACTGGCGCCGCTCGCCACGACCTCCGACGGCGGCGGCAGCATCCGGATCCCGGCCGCCGCCTGCGGTCTGCTCGGTCTCAAGCCGACCATGGGCACCGTTGGCCGCAACCACCTGCCCAGGTGGATCGAGTTCTCGACCCAGGGGGCCACGGGCCGGAGCGTCGCCGACGTCGCACTCGAACTCGGCGTGATCGCCGGGCCGGCACCGGGTGACTGGACCTCGGTCCCGCTCGGGACCGCCCGCCTCTCACCTGAGCGACCCGTCCGGGTGCTGGCGTGCCGCACGTTCCGGGCGGACGTCGACCCGGTGGTCGAGGCGGCCGTCGAGCACGCGCTCGAACTGCTCGGCAGCGACGGGCTGGAGGTGACCCGGGTCGAGGCCCCGTCCTCGGCCCGTGAGCTCGGGCACTGGTTCACCATCAGCGCCGCCGAGCTCGCACAGAGCCTGGCGCACCGGCGCGACGAGTGGGACCTGCTCGACGACACGACCAGGTTGACCGTCGAGTTCGGCGCCAGCGTGACCGCCGATCGGTACATCGCCGCGCAACGGAGTCGCCACGAGCTCGGTGCGCGCATCGACGCGCTGCTCGGCGACGACGCCGTGCTCGTCCTGCCCACGCTCAACGTGCAGTGGTGGCCGCCCGAGGGGCCGGCGCCCGACGCCGCCGGATCGGTCACCGGCGATCCGACCATCGCCGTGAACACGCCCGAGATCAACGCCACCGGGCACCCGGCCGCATCGGTGCCGGTCGGCGTCGGCGACACCGGTGTCCCGATCGGCATGCAGGTGATCGCGCCGCGGTTCCGCGAGGGACTCGCGCTCGGTGTGGCCGAGGTGGTCGAGCGACTCCGGCCCTGGCCGACGGTCGCCCCGGGCTACGAACCCTTCCCCGTGCCCTGAGCTGCGACCTGCTCGGCGGTCGGGGCCCAGTCACCCGGGTCGTCCGGATCCCGCGGCGGCCGTCGCAGCACGACCACGATCCCGAGGATGGCGCCCACCGTGGCGAGCACCGCACCCAACAGCATCAGCGTCGACTCCGGGGTGTCCCGCTCCGTCGCGCAGCGCTCGGTCGTCCTCGCTGCGTCGGAGAACCCCGCTCCTTCGGTGACCCCCTGCCACGACCGCACCTGTCCGACCCCGATGGAGTCAGGAGCGAACGGCAGCGAGGCGGTCGTGCACGCGAAGCGGACCTCGACGACCCACGTGCCCTCCTGCACCGGAACGTCGAGGGGGGTGAGGGTCTCGAACCCCGGGGGCCGACTCCCGAACACGAACGCGTCGGCCTGGGACGGGGCGGTGCGCTCGACCACCCACTCCTGCGATCCCGAGCCTCCCCCTTGGAGCAGACGGATCCTCGACACGTCCGGTGCGGTCGCTCCCGGGACGAGCACGGCGAGCTCGGTGGCGGAGGACCTGGTGACGGCCACGTCGGGAACCTGGTCCGCGCACCCGGTGAGACCGCACACCCCGTCCCGCAGCATCGGCGGGATCAGGACCAGCCCGAGCCCCACCACCAGCGCGAGCACGGAGATGGCGCCCAGGGTCCGGTTCGACGGCACGGCCCGAGATGCTAGGTCAGGATGCTCCCGGGAGCGCGGCCACGCGCCGGGCCGTCACCGGCCGGTGATCGCCGGCTGGGGTCCCCGCAGGAGCCGACCGGGGAGCTCGCCGGTGTGCCGGCCGTCCTCGAAGGTCACCACCCCGGCCTTGACCGTCATCCGGTAGCCCTCGGCGGTCTGCATCAGCCGCCGGCCACCGGCCGGGAGGTCGTGGACGATCGTCGGCGCGTGGCAGGCGAGTGCGTCGAGGTCGATCACGTTGAGGTCGGCCAGGTACCCGGGCGCCACCACACCGCGGTCGGCCCAGCCGAGGTAGCGGGCGTTGCGGAGCGTGTGACCGTGGACGATCTGCTCGACCGGCAGTCGTGGACCGTCGCGCCGGTCACGCGCCCACACCGTCAGCGACGAGGTCGTCATGGAACCGTCGCAGATCGCCCCGCAGTGGGCCCCGGCGTCGGACAACCCGTACAGCGTGTTGGGACTCGTGATCATCGAGGCGATGTCGTCGAAGTCGCCGTGGGCGAAGTTGAACAGCGGCAGGTAGATCAACTGCTCACCGTCCCGCTCGAGCAGCAGATCGTAGACCAGGTCGATCGGCTCCACACCGGCCGCACGCGCCTCGGAGGCGATCGACCGGTCGGCGTGCAGTTCGTAGTCGACCGGGTCCGACAGTCGGAACAGCACGTCGAACCCGCACATGATCTGGGCGAAGATCCCGGGCTCGAGACCGGCAGCGATCTCGGCGTGCTCGGCCAGGATGCGACGCTTGCGCTCCGGGTCCCGCAGCGCAACCACGCGCTCACCGAGCGGCAGGGCGGCGACCTCGGCGTAGGACGCACAGAACAGGAACGGGTTGGCCGTCGCCTGCAGGCCGAGCAGCACGCCGATCGGTCGCGACGCCACCTGCGCCCGCACCTCGAGGCCCGCAGCGACCATACGGTCGACCCAGTCCATCTGGAACCGCCACCGGTCGGGCGAGTGGTACGCCTGTTGCATCGTGAAGCTGAGCGGCCGGCCGCTCACACGGGCGAACTGCTCGAGCAGGTCGAGTTCGGCCTGGGCGAAGGTGTCGTCGGGGCTCTGGTAGCAGTCGCTGATCAGCTGGGTGACACCCAACCCCGCCTGCGCCATGGCCCGGGCGATGGCGAGCAGCTCGACCTCGGACGCCGTCAGCGTCCCGATGTTCTCACCGGTGCTGGTCCGGTGGATCTCGGTGCGCGACGTGGTGAAGCCGACCGCCCCGGCCTCGAGCGCCTCGATCGTGGCCCGGGCCATCGCCTCGAGTTCGGCCTCGGTGGGTGCCTCCGTGTGGTCGGCACCCCGCTCGCCCATGACGTAGGTCCGCAGCGCGGCGTGCGGCAGGTGCGTCGCCAGATCGATCGAGTGCGGCTTGGCCTCGATCGAGTCCAGGTACTCGGGGAAGGTCTCCCAGTCCCAGGTGAGCCCCTCGGCGAGCGCCGTGCCGGGGATGTCCTCGACTCCCTCGAGCAGGCTGATGAGCCAGGCGTGCCGGTCGGGTGCGGCCGGAGCGAACCCGACACCGCAGTTGCCCATGACGATGGTCGTCACGCCGTGCAGCGACGAGGGTGCGACCACCGGGTCCCAGGTGACCTGACCGTCGAAGTGGGTGTGGATGTCGATGAACCCGGGGGTGAGGAGCAGACCCTCGGCGTCGACCTCACGTCGGCCGACCACACCGTCGGCGGCACCCGGGCCGGTGGCGGTGATCACGCCCTCGTCGATCACCACGTCGCCCGCCCGGGGCTCGGCGCCAGTCCCGTCGACGATGGTCGCGCTGCGGATCACCAGGTCGGCCACTGCGGTTCCCCTCGTCTCGTCGGTCTCGCTCAGCTGTAACGCTGCCACGTGTCCTGCGGGACCGCCACACCGGGTGGGGCGCCACCGGGTGCGGTCCCGGTCCGCCGCTCGGAGCGTCGCCGGCGCCACCGCCGGTACGCCACGACGGCGAGCAGGACCATGCCCACCACACCCAGGAAGGCGAGCACGGGCACCACGATCGCCAGCACCGTCAGCACGACCGAGGACACGTCCTCGACCACCGACACCACCGGGTTGCCGATGCCTCCGGTCCCAGCGGTGACCACCGGTCGGAAGGCGCTCCGGCCGGCGTGGACGGACCCGCCGAGGACCAGTCCCAGACCCGCTGCGACCAGCGGGTGGACCTCGGTCAGCAGGTTCTCCTGGGCCATCACGACCACCGCACCCGACGCCGGGGCGACCAGAGCCCCGACGGCGTGCAGGACGTGGTCGATCGCCGGGACCTTGTCACCGACCAGGTCGACGAGGAACACCACGGCGAGCACCGCCAGCACCGGGGTGCTGCCGAGCTCGTCGAACGGGGCGCTCAGCTGGACGAACCCGACCCGCTGTGCGACACCCAGGGCGAGCAGGGGGATCCAGGCGTTCAGGCCCGACGCCGCACCCAGCCCGACCGCGCCGAGCAGGTTGGCGATCATGGTCATCTCCACGGCGTCAGTCTGACCGAGGGGTGACCGGCGTCGCACCCGACCACGACGGGTTCCGGAGCGCCCGCTCAGGAAGGCGTATCCGATCCCCCACCGTGCGGACCGGGCCGGACCGTGTCAGATCAGGTCGGCGAAGAAGTCGTTGCCCTTGTCGTCGGTGACGATGAAGGCGGGGAAGTCCTCGACCTCGATCCGCCAGATGGCCTCCATCCCCAACTCCGGGTACTCGAGCACCTCGACCGACCGGATCGAGTCCTGGGCGAGGATCGCCGCCGGGCCGCCGATGGAACCGAGGTAGAACCCGCCGTGCTCAGCACACGCCCGACGCACCTGCGGGGACCGGTTGCCCTTGGCGAGCGTCACCAGGCTGCCGCCGTGCTGCATGAGCAGGTCCACGTAGGAGTCCATGCGTCCGGCCGTCGTCGGGCCGAAGCTGCCCGACGCCATGCCCTCGGGCGTCTTGGCCGGCCCCGCGTAGTAGATGGGGTGGTCCTTGACGTACTGCGGCAGGCCCTCGCCCCGCTCGATCCGCTCCTTCAACTTGGCGTGGGCGATGTCGCGGGCCACGACCATCGGTCCGGTGAGCGACAGCCGGGTGCGGATCGGATACTGCGAGAGTTGGTTGCGGATCTCGTCCATCGGCCGGTTCAGGTCGACCTGCACGACCTCGGCCGAGACGTCGTCGTCGGTCACCTCGGGCAGGTAGTGGGCGGGGTCGGTCTCGAGTTGCTCGACGAAGACACCCTCGGCGGTGATCTTCCCAAGGCTCTGACGGTCGGCCGAGCAGCTCACGCCGATGCCGACGGGGCAGGACGCACCGTGTCGGGGCAGCCGGATCACGCGCACGTCGTGGACGAAGTACTTGCCGCCGAACTGGGCACCGATCCCGGTGGCTGCAGCGAGCGCGGCGAACTCCGCCTCGAGCTCGGGGACACGGATGGCGTGCCCACGGGCGCTGCCCTCGGTGGGGAGGCCGTCCAGGTAGCGGGTCGTCGCCAGCTTGACGGTCTTGAGGTTCATCTCGGCCGAGGTGCCGCCGATCACGATGGCCAGGTGGTAGGGCGGGCACGCCGAGGTGCCGAGCGTCGTCAGCTTCTCTGCGACGAACGCCCGGAGCGACTCGGGGTTCAGCAGCGCCTTGGTCTCCTGGAACAGGAAGGTCTTGTTGGCGCTGCCGCCACCCTTGGTGATCGTCAGGAAGCGGTACTCGTCGCCGTCGACGGCGCTCAGGTCGATCTGGGCGGGCAGGTTGGTGCCCGTGTTGACCTCGTCGTACATCGACACGGGGGACACCTGCGAGTACCGCAGGTTGGTTCCGGTGTAGGTGCGGAAGACCCCGCGTGCGAGTGCCTCCTCGTCACCGCCGGGGGCGCCGTCGGAACCGTGGGTCCAGACCTGCTGGCCCTTCTTGCCCATGATGATCGCGGTGCCGGTGTCCTGGCACGACGGCAGCACCATGCCCGAGGACACCACGGCGTTGGCGAGCATGGTCCGGGCCACGAACCGGTCGTTGTCGGTGGCCTCCGGATCGTCGAGGATCGCCCGGAGCTGGGCCAGGTGGCCGGGTCGGAACAGGTGCGAGATGTCGCGGATCGACTCCGCTGCGAGCAGCGTCAGCGCCTCGCGGTCGACCTCGAGGATCCGCCGGCCCCGGTACTCCCCGACCGACACGAAGTCCCCCGTGACCTTGCGGTAGGGGGTCTCCCCGGGCGCGAGCGGGAACATCTCCTGGAACTCGAAGTCGACCATGACAGCACCCTAGGTGGTCGCCCGAGGTGGTCGACCTACGTGTCTGACCCGGGGCCGTCGGGGTGGTCGGCCTCGGTGCCGTCCGGCCGTTCGGTGATGGCCGACCGCTGCGTCCCGGCCCAGGCGAACGCCCGGCCGAGCATCGACCCCGGCTCGGGGTCAGGTTCCGAGCCGCCACTCGGCTCGGGTCCAGGATCCGTTCCGCTGCCGGGCTCGGGGTCGGACGCCGACCCGGGAGCGGAACCTGTGAGCTCGAGCTGCTCAGCCGTCGCTGCGGCCTCGTCCGGTTCCCTGGTCCCGTCCGTGGCGGGTTCCGTCACGGGTTCCGATTCGGGTGCCGTGGCGGGTGCCGGGGTCGGCTCCGCTGCCGGAGGTGCGACACCCGCGGCGATCGGGGCCCGGCGGTCCACCACCGACCAGCCGATCGGGACGCTCAACCGGGCGGCGTGGTGGGCACACAGGTACTGGGCCTGCAGGGACGAGCCGGGAACCTCGTCGGTGAACTCGTCCAGCCAGACCTCCCGGGCGACGGCGTCGAACACGAGCCGCACCGCAGCCGCACCGGCGCATCCCGGACGCATGCACTGGACGCTCACCCGGACGAGGGTACCCGTGACGGGCCGACGGGCCGGATCTCGGCGACGACCGGCCGGTGGTCGCTCACCCGGACGTCGGGCACCACCACCGCCACCAGCTCGAAGCCGCGTGTGAGCACCCAGTCGATCTGCACCCGCGGGGAGCGCGCCGGGAACGTGGCCGGGGTGGCGACTGCGTCCCACCCCAGCTCGGAGCACACCCCGTCGACCACGAACGGCGGCAGGTTCATGTCACCGAGCACGACCGTCGGCCCGGGCCGGGAGTCGAGCCGGCCGAGCAGCTCGACGAGCTGGCTGCGGGCGACCCGGCGGTCGTTCTGGAGGTGTGTCGCCGCCACCGTGCACGGCGGCCGATCGACACCGTCGACCGCCACGGGCTCCACTCGGGCGACGATGGCCCGGCGGGGTTCCCCGGGGCCCGACAGCAGGACGTCCTCGACGTCGTCCACGGCGCCCCGGACCACCAGTCCGATCCCGTAGTCGCCGCCGTCGACCTCGACGGTCCGGGCGAACCGGGCGACCGAACCCGGCACGGCGTCGCGGACCAGCGCGAGCTGGTCGGTTCCGCCCGACCGGGTGGTGTGCACGTCGAGCTCCTGGAGTGCCAGCACGTCGGCGCCCAGGGCGGCCGCCACGGCCGTCGTCGCGGACGGGTCGGGCACCCGGCCCCCCTCGGCCAGGCCGTGACGGACGTTGAACGTCGCGACTCGGATCACCGGGACAGCCTCGCACCGATCGGGGAATCGTTCAGGAACTGCGGACAACCTGCCGACACACATGGTGTGAGCGACCGGAACAGCACCCTCCGACGGACGATCGGGAGCGCCGTGCTCGCCGGGTCGCTGCTCGTCGGCGGGGTCGCGACGGCGGTGCCCGCCGGGGCATCCAGCGGGGCCGACGACCCGGCGGGTCCCGTCACCGACGCCCTCGACCAGCTCGGCGCCCTCGACTCGGTCGCCGACGTGCGGTCGCTCGCCGGGGCCACCGACGGCGACGCCGGTGTCGGTGTCGGTGTCGTGGTCGACACCAACGGCACGGCACCCGGCGGCATCTCCGTGGAGCGGATCGTCGCACCCGCCGGTCAGGTCGGCGAGCTGGTCGACACCGTCGAGGACGTCCCGGGCGTCGCCTCGGCCGCGGTCGACGTCCCGGTCCGCATGCTGGCCGACCCCCAGAGCTCCTCGCAGTACGCCCTCACCAAGGTGGGCGCGACCCTCCTCGCCGACGACCAGGACGGACTCGGCGTCGTGGTCGCCGTGCTCGACACCGGCGTGACCGCGACGCACCCGGACCTCGCACCACCGCTGCGTGACGGATCGCCACGTGTGCTGCCCGGCAGGACGTTCGTCTACAACGAGGCGGCCAACGGTGGCCCCGGGACCACGGATCCCCAGGGGCACGGAACCCACGTCGCCGGCATCATCGCCGCAGCCCGCGACAACGGCATCGGCGGTCGCGGGGTCGCACCCGGAGCCCAGATCCTTCCAGTCAGGGTTCTGAGCAGCACCGGGAGCGGTTCGTCGGCCGACCTCGCAGCGGGCATCCGCTGGGCGCACCAGCAGGGTGCCGATGTGATCAACATGTCGCTCGGGGCGCCGAGCAACAGCATCCCCCAGGACGTGGCCGCAGCCATCGAGACGGCGACCACCACCGTCGCCCCGGGGGCCGACGCCCCGGCGGTCGTGGTCGCCTCGGCGGGCAACGGTGGGATCGGGAGCCTCCCGAACTGGCCCGCCAGCCACCCCAAGGCCATCGCGGTCGCTGCGACCAACTCGAGCGACCAAGTGGCCAGCTTCTCCACCCGTGGCAGCTACGTCGACGTCGCAGCTCCCGGGGTCAGCATCCTCTCGACCTGCCGCACCGGCAGCCAGTGCACGATGAGCGGCACCTCGATGGCGTCCCCGGTGGTCGCCGCTGCTGCGGCGGTCCTCCGCCAGCAGGTGCCCGCCCGGACCCCCGAGGACGTCGCTGCGCTGCTTCGGTCGACCGCCGTCGACGTGTCGATCGCCGGTCCGGACGACGACAGCGGCGCTGGCCGCATCGACCTGGCCAGGGCTGCGGCAGTGAGGACGCCCGCCACGCCGGTCGCCTCCGTCCCTGCGGTCACCCCACCGACGACCGAGCCGGTCGCACCGCCGCAGACGGCGCCACCCGTCCGGTTGGCCGGTGGGATCGACAGCGCGGTGGTCGACCGGCGCCGGTTCCACCTGGCCGGTTGGGTGTCGGAGCCCGACGGTCCCGCCGTGGTCCGGGTCACCGTGATCGGGGGCGGCCGACTCGTCAACCTGGACGAGACGACCACCGGGGGCCGCTGGGAACGCACGGTGGACCTGCAGCCCGGGGCCAACCTGGTCTGCGCCACCGGCTACGACAACCCGACGAACGAGCCGACCGTCCTGGGCTGCCGCAACATCACGGTCAAGTAGCCGCAGTCTCGTTCGGTCCGGCTCTGGTAGAACTGGACCCGTCCCCTGCCGGGGGAACCGGTGACAGTCGAGTCCGGAGCGGAGCGGTTCAACCGTGTCAGACAGACGATTCGATGCGCTCAGGTCAACCCGGGTGACCCTCGCCGTGGTCCTCCTCGGTTCGGGGCTCCAGCTCACCGCTCCGGCAGCGGCTGTCGGAGCCCTCCCCCTCGACGACCAGCGAACCAGTGCCGTCGACGGAGCGCTCAGTCGACCGGATGCTCTCGAGTCGTCGTCCGATGTCCAGTCCCTCGCGGCCGCGACTCGCGGCGACGGAGGTACGCGCGTCGGG
This sequence comes from uncultured Actinomycetes bacterium, assembly GCA_903852755.1. GTDB lineage: Bacteria > Actinomycetota > Acidimicrobiia > Acidimicrobiales > Microtrichaceae > SXMI01. The sequence goes on from CAINRS010000104.1 coordinate 11,805, forward strand.
GTCGTGATCGACTCGAACGGGTCGGCCCCGGGCGGAATCAGCGTGGAACGCATCGAGACACCGGCCGCCCGGGTCGGAGAACTAGTGGCCGCCGTTGCCGAAGTGCCCGGGGTGGCCTCCACCGGCGTCGAGGTGCAGATCCAGCATGCGGACGATCCGCTGCTCAACCTGCAGTACGGCGTCGCCCAGGTCGGAGCGCTCGGGCTCGATCCGGCACGAGACGGACTCGGGACCGTCGTCGCAGTGATCGACAGCGGTGTGGAGGCCGGACATCCAGACCTCTCACCGCCCCTGCGGAACGGGTCAGCCAGGGTGCTCCCCGGGCGCTCGTTCCTCACCGGCGACCCGGCCAACGGCACTCCTGCGAGCGTCGACCCGCACGGCCACGGAACCCACGTCGCCGGTATCGTCGCAGCTGCCAGCGACAACGGCGTGGGTGGCCGCGGGGTCGCACCGGGAGCCCAGATCCTGCCGGTCAGGGTGCTCAACGCCCTCGGCGAGGGTTCCTCGACCGACCTGGCGGCCGCCATCCGGTGGGCACACCAACAGGGAGCTGACGTGATCAACATGTCGCTCGCCGCGACAGGTTCGATCCCGAGTGACGTCGCAGCCGCCATCGAGGTCGCGTCCACATCGACGGCACCAGCAGCCGAGCGACCCGCTGTCGTGGTCGCTGCTGCCGGGAACGGGGGGATCGGAGCACCACCCAGCTGGCCGGCGAGCCACCCCCGGGTGGTTGCGGTCGCCGCCACTGACCCGGTCGACTTCGTGCCCGGGTTCTCGACACGCGGTTCCTACGTCGACCTCGCTGCCCCGGGCGTCAACATCCTGTCAACCTGCAGGGCCGGCGACCTCTGCTACAAGAGCGGTACCTCGATGGCTGCTCCGGTCGTGGCGGGCGGTGCCGCGATCCTGCGCCAGCAGGCGCCCTCCCGCACCCCGGACGAGATCCAGGCGCTCCTCCAGTCGACTGCGCGTGACATCTCGACTCCGGGCATCGACGTCGACAGCGGCTCCGGGCGGATCGATCTGGTTCGAGCCGTGTCGGGTGCAGGAACGTCCGCCTCCGCCCCGACCACGACCACCACGACCACCACGACCACCACGACCACCACGACCACCACGACCACCACGACCACCACAACTCCCCCAGCACCGGCCGGACCGCGGGGCCCGTTGGTCGGGGGTGTCGACGGAGCCACGCTCGACCGGCGCCGCTACACCATCGGAGGTTGGGTCGCAGATCCAGATGGTCCAGTGGTGGTCAGTGTGAGCGACGACGACGGGCGATCGGTCCGACGGTACGAACAGTGGATCACCGGTGACCGGTGGGCAGCACAGTTCGATCTGGCCGTGGGCGACCACACCGTGTGTGCAACCGGGTTCGACCGACCGACCGACCAGCGGGTCTCGCTGGGATGTCGCACCGTCACCGTCAAGTGACGGCGCTCACTCCGCAGCAGCTGCGGCCTGGTTGAGCGACTCGAGCCGTCCGGTGGCCTCGAGGTACTCCTCGACCATCTCGAGCACCACGTCACGTGCACGTCGCACCCGGTTCATGGTGCCGACCACCTGGCCGACCGGGTTGAAGTTCACGTCCTTCGCCTGTTCCGGGTAGCGGTGGCCCCGGGCGACTGCGTCCCCGGTGACCATGAACTGCAGAGGCATGCCGAGCGGCTCGGGGTTGCCGGGTTGCTCCCAGGCCTCGGTCCAGTCGTTGCGGAGCATCCGGCACGGCTTGCCCGTCCACGCCCGGGACCGCACGGTGTCACGGCTCGTCGCGTCCAGGTAGCTCTGCATCTGCGCCGGGGGAACGTCGGCCTCCTCGACGGTGAGCCAGAGCGAACCGGTCCACACACCCTCGGCGCCGAGCGCGAGCGCTGCGGCCATCTGTCGACCGTCACCGATGCCACCGGCGGCCAGCACGGGCGTCGGGGCGACGGCCTCGATGACCTGCGGCCACAGCACGATCGAGCCGATGTCACCGGTGTGGCCACCACCCTCGGTGCCTTGGGCGATGACGATGTCGACCCCGGCGTTGGCGTGGCGCACCGCCTGTGCGGGGGTCCCGCACAGCGCCGCCACCTTGCGGCCGGCATCGTGGATCCGCTCGATCACATCGGGCGGCGGGGTCCCGAGGGCGTTGGCGATGAGCACGACCTTGTCGTGGCGGAGCGCCTCGTCGACCAGCGGCGACGCCGTCGCCTCGGTCCAACCGAGCAGCGCCGGTGCGGTCTCCTCGTCGGGCAGCGCCGGGACACCGTGGTCGTCGAGCAGCTTGGCGGCGAACCTCCGGTGCTGCTCGGGGATGAGCGCCTCGAGCTCGGCCTCGAGCTTGGCCGGGTCCATCTCGCCCATGCCCTCGTACTTGCCGGGGATCACCACGTCCACGCCGTACGGGGCGTGGCAGTGCTCGTCGAGCCACTCGAGCTCGGTGGCGAGCTGCTCGGCGGTGAACCCGACGGCGCCGAGCACCCCGAGCCCACCGGCGTTGGACACGGCGGCCACGACGTCGCGGCAGTGGGTGAAGGCGAAGATCGGGAACTCGATCCCGAGCTGCTCACAGATGGGCGTACGCACGGTGACGGACCTCCTGGTGTTCGTTGCGCTGGTACTCGATGCGGTCGGTCTCGGACCGACGTTCCGATGCGGTCGGTCTCGGACCGACGTTCCGATGCGGTCGGTCTCGGACCGACGTTCCGATGCGGTCGGTCTCAGACCGACGTTCCGACGGGGTGCTTGCGCTGACCGGGGCTGAACCGCACCGGCAGCCGCTTGACGCCTCCGATGAAGTTGGACCGCAGCATCTCGGTGTCCCCGTCGGCGGTGATGTCCGGCATGCGCGACAGGATCTCGCGCATGATGATCTCGATCTCGATCTTGGCCAGGTTGGCGCCCAGGCAGAAGTGCGCTCCGCCACCACCGAAGGCGACGTGCTCGTTGGGCGTGCGCTCGACGTCGAACCGGAACGGGTCGGGGAAGACCTCCTCGTCCCGGTTGGCCGAGATGTGCCAGATGAGCACCTTGTCACCGGCGGCGATCTCCTGGCCGCGCACCTCGGTGTCGACCGTCGCCGTCCGGCGGAACTGGAGCACCGGGGTGGCCCAGCGCAGGACCTCGTCGATCGCGGTCGAGACGTAGGCGGCGTCGTCGAGGTGCGCCAGCAGCGACGCCATCTGGTCGGGGTGGCGGAGCAGCGCATCCATGCCCGAGGCGGTGGCGTTCCGGGTCGTCTCGTTGCCCGCCACCGTGAGCAGGAGCATGAACATGTCGAACTCGAGCTCGCTCAACTGCTCGCCCTCGATCTCGGCGTTGATGAGGGTGGTCACGATGTCGTCCCGGGGATCCTCACGCCGGGCGGCCGCCAGTTGGTTGGCGTAGGCGAACACCTGCGCAGCGGCCTCCTGGGCCTCCTGGCCGCCCCCGGTCGAGTTGAACTCCGGGTCCTGCGCCCCGATCATCGTGTTCGACCAGTCGAACATCAGGCGCCGGTCCTCCTGCGGGACCCCCATGATCTCGGCGATCGCCTGGAGCGGCAGCTCTGCGGCCAGGTCGCTGACGAACTCGCAGCGCCCCGACTCGATGACCTCGTCGACGATCAGCTCGGCCCGGTACCGGAGGTGCGCCTCGAGCAGGCCGATCATGCGCGGCGTGAACCCCTTGTTGACCAGACGCCGGTACCGGGTGTGACGGGGCGGGTCGGTGTCGACCAGCATCACGCCACGGGTGTCGAACGCGGCCGCCTCCTCCTGGTCCCAGAAGTCGACACGCTGGGTGCCACCGGTCTCGCTCGAGAACACGGTCGTGTCGCGGTTCACCATCTGCAGGTCAGCGTGCTTGGTCACCGACCAGAAGCCCTTGCCGTCACTCGCCGGTTCGTCCGACCAGTGCACCGGTTGCTCCGCACGGAGCACCTCGAACATCCGGTGGTGCCGCCCGCTGACGAAGGCGTCCAGGTCCAGCAGGTCCACGTCGCTGAGCTGCATCGACGCACTCTAGACCTCGTTGAACGAACGTTCAATCAGGGCTACGTTGCCGAGATGCAGCTCCGCGCCCCCGGCTCACCGGACCCGACGGCCGTCGACCTGTCCCGGATCGACTTCTGCGACCCGGCCACCTTCGACGACGCGTGGGACACCTACGCGGCACTCCGGGCGCTCGACCACCTGCACCGTGACGAGCGCAACGACCTGTACGTCACCGCCCGGCACGACGACGTCTTCACCTTCTCGCGGGACCCCGAGCGCTACTGCTCCAAGTTCGGCGTCCGGCCGCTCATCGCCGGTGACATGTCGATCATCACCCTCGACGGCGCCGAGCACGTCCGCCAACGGCGGTTGATCAACCAGGGCTTCACCCCTCGCCGGGTCCGGGAGCTGATCCCCCACGTCCGCCAGCTCAGCAACGAGGTGATCGACCAGGTCGCCGACAAGGGCGAGATCGACTTCGTCGACGAGTTCGCCGCCCACGTCCCGCTCATCATCATCTGCGAGCTGCTGGGACTCGACCCGGATCAGCGGCAGCACATGTCCCGGTGGTCCGACGCCATGATGGCCGGCGACGGACACGTCGACCCCGACGACCCGGTCCTCCACGAGGCGGCGGCCGCGTTCGGCGAGTACGCCACCATGTGCATCGAGCTGATCGCCGCCCGGCGGGCCGACCCCCGGGACGACCTGATCTCGATCCTCACCCAGGCGTTCGACGCCGGCGACCTGACCAAGGAGCACAAGGCCATCCAGGGGATGTCCGAAGAGGACGTGGAACGGCTCCGCGCCGCCCGCGACGAGACCGAGGTCCAGCTCAACGACGACGAGCTGCTGGCGTTCCTGACGGTCCTGCTCGTGGCCGGGAACGAGACCACCCGCAACGCCCTGACCGGAGGGCTCATCGCCCTGTCGCAGTTCCCGGACCAGCGGCAACTGCTGCTCGACAACCTCTGGGACGACGAGTTCATGACCAGGGCCGCCGACGAGATCGTCCGCTTCGTCAGCCCGGTGCTCGGGTTCATCAGGACCGTGACCGAGGACCACACCCACCGCAACACCGACCTGCGCGCGGGCGACCGCATCCTCATGCTCTACGCAGGCGCCAACCGCGACGAGCGTGTGTTCGACGACCCCGACCGGCTCGACCTGACCAGGGACCCGAACCCGCATCTGGGATTCGGCATCGGCCCGCACTTCTGCCTGGGTGCCAACCTGGCGCGCATGGAGATCGTGACGGTGTTCCAGGAACTGTTCCACCGCCTGCCCGACATCACGGTGCCGCTCGACGTCGACCACACCCGGGCGTCGTCGTCGCTGGTGATCGGACTCCAGGGCATCCCTGCTGCGTACACCGCGTGCCCGGTGCCGCACTGAACGGCCGAGCGTGACCACCGCCGAGGTCCGACCCAACCAACGGGAGCACATCCTCGACGTCGCGCTCCGGCTGATGTCCGAGCGCGGCTCCACCGGGACGAGCATGCGGCAGCTGGCGAATGCCTGCGACCTGCAGGTGGCGGCCATCTACCACTCCTTCCCGTCCAAGGACGCGCTGCTCGCCGCCGTGGTCGCCGAGCGCCAGTACGGTGCCCGGCTCGCCGACCCCCTGCCGATCGACCCGGCGGCCGCTCCGGGCGACCGGCTGACCGCCGTGTTCGTCACCGTGTTCGAGGGCGCCATGGAGGAGCAGTCCATCTGGCGGATCCTCATCGGCGAGGCCATGCGGGGGGAGTCGACGGTCCTGCCCGTGGGGCGCGACCTGATCGACCTGCTCGAACCCGCGGCGATCGGCTGGGTGGCCGAAGCCGTCCCCGAGGTGGCGAACCCCCGGGACCTGGCACAGCTGATGGTCGGCCAGATGCTCACGGGCTTCATCCGCACGGTGTTCGAACCCGACACCGCGCACCGCCAGATCGCGCTCGAGTGCGCCCGACCGCTCGCAGCGCTCGTGGAGGACTGAACCCCCGCCCCGTGCCGGCTACCCGGCCAGGAACGGCGCGACCCGGTCCTTGGGACGGCCGATGATCGCCACCCCGTCCCGCACCAGGACGGGCCGCTGCAACAGCTCGCCGTGCTCGACCAGCACGTCGACGACCTGCTCGGCCGTGGCCACGTCGGCATCGGTCAGCCCGAGCTTGGTGAACGTGGCGTCCCTGCGGACCAGATCGGTCACGGGGTCCTCGAGCTGCGCGACCAGTTCCTCGAGCGCCGCCCGATCGGGCCGCTCGGCCACGAGCATGTACTTCACGATCCGGTGGTCGACCCCGGCCGCCTCCGCCTGCTCGACCGCGTACCGGGAGGCGCTGCAGTTCGGGTTGTGGAAGATCACGACGTCGGACATGCGCAGACGCTACCCCGCAGGTGCGAGGATCGGCCCGTGAGCGATCCGAGCGCACCATCGCCTCCCCCGCCCGATCAGGACCCACGGGTCGAGGAGCTCCTCGCCCGTATGACGCTGCCGGAGAAGCTCGCCCAACTCGGCTGCGTCTGGTCCACCCGGCTCGTCGTCGACGACGACTTCTCCCCGGCCACCGCCGCCGAGGTGATCCCGCACGGGACCGGGCAGGTGACGCGCATCGCCGCCTCGACCGGGCTCCGGCCCGCCGGCCTGGCCCGCTTCGCGAACCGGATCCAGCACTGGTTGGTCACCGAGACCCGACTGGGGATCCCGGCGATCGTGCACGAGGAGTCCACGGCGGGGTTCTGCGCCCGGGACGCGGTGCAGTTCCCCCAGGCGATCGGACTGGCCGCAACCTGGAACCGTGAACTGATCGGGGCGGTCGCCACCCACATCCGGAGCGAGATGCTGGCCGTGGGCGCCCGGCAGTCCCTGGCACCCGTGCTCGACATCGCCCGTGACCCCCGTTGGGGTCGCGTCGAGGAGACCTACGGTGAGGACCCGGTGCTCGCCGGCGAACTGGGGAGCGCCTTCGTCCGGGGGCTGCAGAACACGACCGCCGGCGACCGCAGCGGTCTGGCCGACGGTGTGGTGGCGACCGGCAAGCACTTCGTCGGGTACGGGCTCGCCGACGGCGGCCTGAACCACGGTCCCGTGCAGCTGGGGCCGCGGGAGCTCCGGGAGGTCCACGCCGAACCGTTCGCCGCCGCCATCCGCAGCGCCGGCCTGGCGTCGGTCATGAACTCCTACTCCTCGGTCGACGGCATCCCGTGCGCCGGGTCCAGGTCCATGCTGACCGACCTGCTGCGGGGCGAGCTCGGGTTCGAGGGAACCGTCGTGGCCGACTACTTCGCGGTCGACCTGCTCCGGACGCACCACCGGGTCGCGCCCACCAAGGCCGTCGCCGGCGCCAAGGCACTGCTGGCCGGGATGGACGTCGAGCTCCCGGCCACCGACTGCTTCGCCGAGCTCGCGCCGCTCGTCGACGCGGGTGTGGTCCCGATCGAACTGGTCGACCTGGCCGTCCGGCGCGTCCTGCACCAGAAGTTCGAGCTCGGCCTCTTCGAGTACCCCTACGTCGAGGAGTCGGCGGCTGCCGAGGCGTTCGGGACACCACAGGGTCGCGAACTGGCCCGCCGGGCGGCCCAGCAGTCGATCGTGCTGTCGCACGACGAGGGCGTGCTGCCGGTGCGCATCGACGACCCGGAGCGACCGGTGCGACGCATCGCAGTGGTCGGTCCGGTGGCCGACGAGGTCCGGCTGCTGCAGGGGGACTACCACTACCCCGCGCACCTGGAGATCATCTACGGCGAGTCCGCCTCCGGGTCCGACCTGCTCCCGGCCGCCGGGGGCGCGTTCGCTCCGGGCCCCTACTTCCCCGACACCGTGACCCCACTCGCCGGCCTGCGCGCGGCGCTGCTGGGCACCGACGTCGAGCTGACCCACCACGTCGGCTGCGGGGTCACCGGTTCGGACCGGAGCGGCATCGAACCCGCCGCCAGGCTCGCCGCCGAGGCCGACCTCGCCGTGGTCTGCCTGGGCGGCCGGAGCGGCCTCACCCCCGAGGCCACCGTCGGCGAGGCGCGGGACGCGACCGACCTCGACCTGACCGGCGTCCAGCTCGAACTGCTCGACGCCGTCGCCGAGACCGGTACCCCCGTCGTCACGGTGGTCGTCTCGGGCCGGGTGCACACGCTCGACGTGGTGGAGGAACGCTCCGACGCCGTGCTGCTCGCCTGGCTGCCGGGCATCGAGGGCGGCACGGCGATCGCCGAGGTGCTGCTCGGGGTCGTTGCGCCGTCGGGGCGACTGCCGGTGAGCCTGCCCCGGGCGGTCGGCCAGGTCCCCGTCCACTACAACCACCGGGCGGGAGGGGGACGGAGCCAGTTCTGGGGCGACTACACCGACAGCCCGAGCGGACCGCTCCACCCCTTCGGCTTCGGGCTCAGCACCACGACCTTCCACTACGACGACCTGCTCGTCGAGGTGGGGAGCACCCGTGAGCCCACGACCATCAGCGTCTCGGTCACGAACACCGGCGAGGTCGACGGGGACGAGGTCGTGCAGTGCTACGTCCACGACGAGACCGCCTCGGTCGCCCGCCCGGAGCGCCAGCTGGTGGGCTTCGGCCGGGTCCACCTGCCCGCCGGTTCGACGCTGCGGGTCGGCTTCGAGCTGCACCCGTCCCGGCTGGCGTTCTTCGACGAGGACTTCGACTGCGTGTGCGAGCCGGGGGCGTTCCGGATCGAGGTCGGTGGTTGTGCAGGACGGCCGGCGGCCGTCGAGGTGATCGACCTGCCCGGCGAGGTCGTCCACCACCCGCAGCGCCACTGGGTCGACACGGTGTTCACGGTGCACGAGTCCACCTAGGCTCACTCCCACACACACGATCGAGGGAGCAACGGAGTGAGCGAGCACCAGTACGTCCTGCACCGCAACCTGGCGTCCATCAAGAGCTTCGACGTCGCCGATGCCGACGGCGCACACGCCTACGGCGTGAAGTTCCACGTCGAGGGCCTGACCAAGGAGTCGTGGACCTTCACCGACGCTGCCGGCAACCAGGTCGGCAAGCTCACCCGGGCCGGGGTCCACGTGCACCCGACCTTCACCCTCGATCGACCCGGCCAGTCCGAGGTCACGATCACCAAGGCCAACTTCATGCCCGTCCAGGAGACCTGGCGCGTGCAGGGCACCGAACTCGGTGACCTGGACGTGAGCGGCAACCTGGCGGACCACGAGTACTCCGTGACCGCACCCGACGGGACCACCGTCGGGCAGGCGTCCCGGGCGTGGGTGACCCTGCGTGACACCTACGGGATCCGGGTCGACGGAGCCGATCCGATCGTGGTGATCGGTGCTGCGCTCGCCATCGACGTCATCGAGCACACCAAGTAGTCGCCCGAGGTCCGCCGTCCCCCGGCGTGACAGGCTGCGTCGATGACCGACGATGTGGTGCACCTCGAACCGTTGGACGACAACGGCGTCGACACCGGGATCCGGATCCTGACGCTCGACCGGCCGGACCGGCTCAACGCCATGAGCCCGGCGCTCATCGACCAGCTCCACGAGCGGATCGACGAGCTGCGCGCCGACGGGACGGCGCGCGTCGTCGTCCTGACCGGCGCCGGCCGGGGGTTCTGCTCGGGTCTCGACCTGCGCGACGCGTCGCCGACCGGCCTGGCGGCCGGCGAGGGGCGGGGCCGCGTGCAGCGCGGCATGGACGTCCAGCAACGGATCGCGACACTCGTTCCGGCGCTCCGGTCGCTGCGCATCCCGGTGATCGCCGCCGTCAACGGCGCGGCCGCCGGCGGCGGGCTCGCGCTCGCCCTGGCGGCCGACGTCCGGATCGCCGCGACGTCGGCGAAGTTCAACGTGGCGTTCGTGAAGCTCGGGCTGTCGGGATGCGACATCGGCGTGTCGTGGCTGCTCCCCCGCTGGATCGGCGCGTCGCGTGCGTTCGAGCTCATGCTCACCGGGCGCATGGTGTTCGCCGACGAGGCCGAACGCATCGGTCTGGTCAGCCGGGTCGTCCCCGACGACGACCTGCTGGACGCCGCACTGGAGTCGGCCCGACTGATCTGCGCGAACAGCCCCACCGGCGTCTGGATGACCAAGGAGGTCATGTGGTCGCAGCTGGAGGTGGCCAGCCTCCAGGCCGGGATCGACCTCGAGAACCGCACGCAGATCCTGACGTCGTTCACCGAGGACATGCACGAGGCGGTCGGCGCCTTCCTGGAACGACGCCCTCCCGAGTTCCGCAACCGCTGATGCCGTCGGCCACCACCCCGTCGGGCTGGCGCGTTGCGGCCACCGACCTCGCGGCGCGTGACCCGGTCCTGGCCCGCCTCCACGAGTCGCACGGTGCCCCGACGATCGGTCCCGGTGCTGCAGTTGACGACCGGTTCGCCGCCGCGTGCCGAGCCGTCGCGTACCAGCAGCTCGCCGGTCGGGCCGCCGCTGCCATCTGGGCGCGGGTCGTCGACTGCGTCGGGCAACCCTTCGACCCGGCCGGGGTGGTCGCCGCAGGACCCGATCGACTCCGTGCGGCGGGCCTGTCCAACGCCAAGGTGGCGACGCTGCTGTCGCTGGCCGATCACACCGCCGACGGCTCGGTCGACTGGCGCCGGATCGCCCGGCTCGACGACGAGGCCGTGGTCGCCGAGCTCACGCAGGTGCGCGGGATCGGACCCTGGACGGCGCAGATGTTCCTGCTGTTCGAACTGCGCCGTGTCGACGTCTGGCCGACCGGGGACCTGGGGGTGCGCACCGGGTACGCCCGGGCGTTCGGACTCGACGCCGTTCCCGACGCCGGCACGCTCCAGCAGCTCGGTGAACCCTGGGCCCCCTACCGCTCCGTCGTGGCGTGGTGGTGTTGGCGCGAGCTCGACACGCCCGACTGAGCACCACCGGGGCGGTGTCCGACGATCCCGGTCCCGCTCCCTCCACCGACGGCCGACTCCACCGGACCGCCTCGCTCGCCGAGGCGGTGGTCTCGGAGGGTGTCACGCACTGGGAGGACGGCGACGTGCTCGCCTCCTTCACCGAGGTGGAGCTGGCCCGCCGGACGTTGGACGCCACCGCTGCCCACCTCGCTCACGAGCTCGAGCGCCGCGGAGCGACCCACGTGAGCGGCGGGCTGGGGACATCTGGTTGGATCGCCTGGCACCACGGGACGATCCACCGGGCGGGTTGGGGCATCGATCCGGACGCCACCCACGGATTCGTGGTCACCACTCCGACCGGTCGACGACTCCCGGCCAAGCGGCGGGGCCGGGTTGCGGGTCAGCTCAGAGCCTGAGCACGCGTGCTGCGTTGTCGCGCAGGAACTTCGGCCACACCTCGTCCCTGAGCGGAACGTCCGGCAGTTCCGAGAAGATCCGCTCGAGCGTGAGGCCCATCGGGAAGTAGCCGGCGTACATGACCTTGTCGGCGCCACGCGTGTTGGCGTAGTCGATGATCGCCCTCGGGTAGTACCTCGGCGCGAACGCGGAGGTCGAGTAGTACAGGTTCGGCCACTTGAGCATCAGCTTCACGGCGAGGTCCTCCCACGGTTCGGCACCGTGGCGCATGACGATCGTCAGCTCCGGGAAGAACCAGCAGACCTCGTCGAGCAGCTCGACCTTCTGGCACGCCATCGGCACCCGCGGACCCGGGACACCGACGCACATGAAGATCGGGATCTCCAGCTCGCAGCACCGCGAGTAGATCGGGTACCAGCGCTTGTCGTTGATCGGGACCTGGGGGTTGCAGCCCGCCGGGAAGCCGACCACCGCCCGG
>CAINRS010000105.1 GCA_903852755.1 uncultured Actinomycetes bacterium
GGGGTCACCGACGTGGTCCTCTCGCTCGGCTATCAGCCGGACGCGTTCACCGAGCGCTACCCGGACGGGGTCTGCGCCGGTGTCCCGGTCCACTACGCCGTGGAGCCGGAGCCGCTCGACACGGCGGGCGCGATCGCGTTCGCCGCCCGGTCGGCGGGGGTGGACTCCACCTTCATCGCGGTCAACGGCGACGTGCTGACGTCGCTCGACGTGGCCGGTGTCTGGGCGACCCACCGCGAGCGCAACGCCGCCGCCACGATCGCGCTCACGCCGGTCGAGGACCCGTCCCGCTTCGGCGTGGTGCCGCTCGACGCCGACGGCCGGGTGGAGGCGTTCATCGAGAAGCCGCCAGCGGGCACGGCGCCGAGCAACTGGATCAACGCCGGGACCTACGTGCTCGAGCCCGAGGTGCTCGACCTGGTGGAGCCGGGACGCAGGGTCTCGATCGAGCGTGTGGTGTTCCCGCAGCTCGTCGCCGACGGCCGGGTCTTCGGCGTCCAGTCCGAGGCCTACTGGGTCGACGCCGGGACCCCCGCGGCCTACCTCCAGGTGCACCGTGACCTGCTCGAGCACCGCTACGACGTCGCGGTCGACGCCGTTGACCCGTCGGCCGAGGTGGATGCGACCGCCACGGTCGTGGACTCGTTCGTGGGCCCGGGTGCCGTGGTCGGTGCCGGTGCCCGGGTCTCGGGATCGGTGGTCATGGAGGGTGCCCGGGTCGGTGCGGGTTCGACCGTGTCCGACTCGATCGTGGCCGGCAGGGCGATGATCGGCGACGGGTGCACGCTGACGGCCGGCTGCGTCGTCGGCTACGGCGAGGTGGTGGCGGAGGGGACGGACGCAGCGGAAGGCCGGTTCCCACCGGCGGAGACCTGGGAGGACGCGTGAAGGCGCTCGTGACCGGCGGAGCCGGGTTCATCGGATCGAACCTCGTGGACCGGCTCCTCGCCGAGGGGTGGGCGGTCGACGTGATCGACGACCTGAGCTCCGGGAAGCTCTCGAACCTGTCCTCGGCGCGGTCGGATCCCGACCACGAGTTCCACTTCCACCAGATGGACATCTGCGACCCGGCCGTGATCGACGTCGTCGAGCGGCGATCCCCGGACGTGGTGTACCACCTCGCCGCCCAGATCGACGTCCGGGTGTCGGTGGCCGACCCGGCGCTCGACGCCCGCATCAACGTGCTCGGCTCACTGCACCTGATGGAGGGTGCCCGGCGGGCGGGCGTCGACAAGTTCGTGTTCGCCTCGTCCGGCGGCACGATCTTCGGTGACGTGGATCCGACGGACCTGCCCGTGGTGGAGTCCCACGACCAGGTCCCCGTCTCGCCGTACGGGGTGTCCAAGAAGGTCGTCACCGACTACCTGCACACGTACCGGGAGCTCCACCAGATGGAGTACACCTCCCTGGCGCTCGCCAACGTGTACGGACCCCGACAGGACCCCCACGGTGAGGCCGGTGTGGTGGCGATCTTCGCCGGCCGCCTCCTCTCCGGCGAGCAGTGCCGGATCTTCGGTGACGGCTCCCAGACCCGGGACTACGTGTACGTCGACGACGTCGTCGACGCGTTCGTGCGGTCGGCGGAGCGGGGCAGCGGACTGCTGTGCAACATCGGGACCGGCGTCGAGACGTCGGTGGTCGAGCTCTACACGACCATGGCCGCTGCCGCCGGGGTCGACCTCGAACCCGAGTTCGCCCCACCCCGGGCCGGTGAGCTCGCCCGGTCGGCACTCGACCCGGGCCGCGCCGGACTCCACCTTGGATGGTCGCCGTTCACCGACCTGCCCACCGGGACGGCCGCCGTGCTGGAGTGGTTCCGCGGCGACGCCACGTCGGCCTGAGCCGAGCTGAGCCGGAGTCGGCCCGAGCCCCTCCGGGTCCGCTCACCTATGATCTGACGTCCCGTCAGATCGGCGGACGACGTGCGCTGGAGGACCCTGGTGGACCGATTCACTGGCAAGGTTGCGCTGATCACCGGCGCGGCGTCCGGCATCGGCCGGGCCACGGCCGAACGGCTCGCCGCCGAGGGGGCGACCCTGTCGCTCACCGACGTCGCCGCCGACGGACTCGAGGAGACCGCTGCCGCGTGCCGGGCGTCGGGTGCCGAGGTGCTCGCCGCCGTGGGGGACGTCTCGGACGAGTCCTCGGTCGAGTCGGTGGTCGCCGACACCGTCGGGACGTTGGGTGGACTCGACGTCGTGGTCAACGTGGCGGGCATCCTGCAGTTCCGCGACCTCCGCCAGACCACGCTCGAGGACTGGAACCGGATCATCGGGGTCAACCTGACCGGGACGTTCCTCGTGTGCAGGGCGGCCGTGCCCCACCTCCTCGAGCGGCGCGGGAACATCGTCAACACCGCTTCCACCGCAGCGCTCGCCGGCCACCCCTGGACGACTCCGTACTCGGCGTCCAAGGGCGGGGTCTTCGCCCTCACCCAGACCATCGCCGTCGAGTTCGGCAAGCAGGGCCTCCGGTGCAACAGCGTCGCCCCGGGTTCGATCCTCACCCCCATCCAACAGGCCTTCGAGCTCCCCGAGGGTGCCGACCCCAAGCTCGTCTACCGGATCATGGCGCTCGACGAGCAGCGCGGGCCCGAGACCGTCGCCGGGGCGATCGCGTTCCTGGCCTCGGACGACGCCGCACACGTGAACGGGACCTGCCTCAAGGTCGACGGCGGAACGCTGGCCTGAGCGGTCCCCGTGGAGTTCTCCGTCGCCCTCCCGATGCTCCCGCCGGAGCACTTCCTGCCGCTCGCGCAGGCCGCCGAACAGGCGGGGTTCCGCTCCGTCGCCGTCCCGGAGTCCGTGTTCTTCCCCGAGCAGGTGTCGGCCGACTACCCGTACACCCCCGACGGCGGCCGCTTCTGGGCGCCGGAGACCCCGTTCCTCGACCCCTTCGTCGCCATCCCCGCCATGGCCGCGGTGACGGAGCGGATCCGGTTCTTCACGAACGTCCTCAAGCTGGGCATCCGGGACCCGCTGCTCGTGGCGAAGACGGTCACCTCGGCCGCAGCGCTCGCCGACGGTCGGGTCGGACTCGGGGTGGGGCTCTCGTGGATTCCCGAGGAGTTCGAGTGGCTCGGCAAGGACATGCGCACACGTGGTGCCCGCACGAACGAGGCGATCGAGATCATCCGGCTCGTGGGGTCGGGTGAGTTCGTCGAGTTCCACGGGCGGCACTACGACTTCGGTCGCCTCATGGTCCGTCCGGTCCCGACGACCCCGGTCCCGATCTTCGTCGGGGGACTCTCGGAGCCCGGGCTCCGCCGGGCCGCCCGACTCGGGGACGGCTGGATCTCGGTGGCCAACACCATCGACGAGGTGGCCGCGGTGGTGCCACGCCTGGCGGAGTACCGCAGCGAGCTCGGCCGGGACGGCGACTTCGAGGTCAAGGCGTTGTGCACCGACGCCTTCGACGAGTCCGGGTTCGCCCGGATGGCGGAGATCGGTGTGACCGAGGCGATGGTGTGTCCGTGGTTCTACCGGCCCGGCGACACCGAGTCGCTCGACCACCAGGTCGAGTCGGTCGCTGCGTTCGGCGCCGAGCACGTCGGCCGGTACGGGACGCCTCGCTGAGCCCGGACGCCTAGCCGAGTCGGGCGACGAACTCGTCGCTCCGGCGGACCAGCTCCTCGACGTCCCCCGTGCGTCGGGTCCACGGGGCGACCCGCGACCGCCGGCAGCGGTACCAGTAGCGGCCGCTCACGTGGCCAGCCCCGGGGTCGGTCGCCAGGAACACCGAGGTCCTCGCCCCGGTCGCAGGGGACGTCAGGATGTACTCGGACACCTTCATGATCGCTGCGTTGAGCCCCCGGGTGTCACCGTCCTTGCCGAATCCGGTCCGCACCGAACCGGGGTGGAGCGAGTTCGCCACCACCCCCGTGCCGGCGAAGCGCACCGTGAGCGCCTCGGCGTGGAGGATGTTGGCCAGCTTGGACTGCCCGTAGGCGCGCGCCGTCGAGTACCGACCGCGACCCTCGACCAGGTCCCACCGGATCCCGCCGGTCGCCGCCATGTGGGCGACCGAGGCCACGACGATGATCCGCGCCCGACCGGCGGCGAGCAGCTGCTCGGAGAGGAGGTCCGTCAGCAGGTAGTGGCCCAGGTGGTTGATCCCGAACGTCGCCTCGACCCCCTGCTGAGTCTCGGTCCGGCGGTCGAGGACCAGTCCGGCGTTGTTGACGAGGACGTCGATGCGGTCCAGGTCCGACAGCGACGCAGCGAAGGTCCGGACCGATGCGAGGTCGGCCAGGTCGAGCGGGCGGGACTCGACCAGATCGGACCCGGTCCGCTCCCGGAGGTCGGCG
The DNA here is from genome assembly GCA_903852755.1 of uncultured Actinomycetes bacterium. Taxonomy (GTDB): domain Bacteria; phylum Actinomycetota; class Acidimicrobiia; order Acidimicrobiales; family Microtrichaceae; genus SXMI01. Next base: position 4,307 of record CAINRS010000105.1, read on the forward strand.
ACCGCCCGGGCGGCGGACTCCTGGTTCCGGCACCCGAGGACCACCCGGTCGCCGGCGGTCAGCAGGGACTCGGCGGTGGCGAGGCCGATTCCGGCGTTGCCGCCGGTCAGCACGACCGTCCGGGGCACGTGGTCCGACGGGCTCACGCCGGGCAACCTACCGGCCGCAGACCTCAGCGGAACAGGTCGTCGGCAGCGGGACGGAGCAGGTCGTCGCGCACCGAGGCCGGCTCGTCGCACAGGACGGCCGGGTCGAGGCCCCGGACGACGGCCACGGGCACTCCCGTCGCCTTGCCCATCACGAGCTCTGCGGCCGCGGCGATCTCGTCGACGACGGCGACCTCGGTCACGGCGAGCTCCCGGCCGTAGGCGTCGTTGGTGCCCCGCAGGTCGAGCACGGGCCGGACCCCCGCCGAGCCGATCGCGACGTCGGTGACGCCCCGTCGCCACGGGCGCCCGAACGTGTCGGACACCACCACTCCGACGGTGACGCCGCTGCGGGCGCGGATCCCGTCCCGGATGCGGCGGGCGGAGCGGTCGGAGTCCTCGGGCAGCAGGGCAGCGGTACCGGCCTGCACGTTGGACAGGTCCACGCCGGCGTTGGCACACACGAAGCCGTGCCGGGTCTCGCTGATCACCAACTCGCCCCGCCTCCGGAGCACCCGGACGGACTCCCGCTCGACGATCACCTTGTGGCTCAGTGGATCCGAGGGGTCCACGGGCTCGACGGCCCCCTCGGCCTTGGACACGACCTTCTGGGTGACCACGACGACGTCGCCGTCGAGGAGCTCGGTTGCACCGCAGATGAGCCCGGCCAGGTCGGCCCCCCGGGTGATCTCCGGAAGTCCGGTCACGGGGATGATCCGGAGCTCGGGCGCGGCGGTCACGGCTGCGACCCCGTCCCGACGGCGTCGATGCAGGTCCGGGCGAGTGCTGCTGCGACGCCCGGTGGCCCCATGACGGTGTCGGTCACGATGCAGCGCACGCCGGCGGCCTCGACCCGCCCGGCCAGCGCGGCGTCGACCCGGTCGACCACGAGGGTCCCGGCGATCGGGGCGTACCACTCGGCGACACCGACGACGGAGGGTTCGTGGCCGAGCTCCCGGAGGAGACGGTCGGCCGGTCCCTTGAGGGCGGCGCCGCCCACGATCGGACTGATCGCGACCACCCGGTCACGAACCGAGTGCACGGCATCCTCCACCCCGGGGACCGACAGCACCGGTCCGGTGGACACGACCGGATTGGACGGGGCGATCACGACGACTCCGGCCTCCCGGATCGCCTCGATGACACCCGGTGCCGGCCGGGCCTGCTCCCGTCCCTCGAGGTCGACCCGACGTACGGCGACGTCGTGGCGCTCCCGGACGAAGTACTCCTGGAAGCTCAGCCGTCGCCCGTCGGTCGTCTCGAGCACCGTGCGCAGCGGGTCGTCGGTCACCGGGATGATCCGCAGGTCGAGCCCCCAGGATCCGGCGATCTCGGCGGTGACGGCGCTGAGGGCGGCACCGGCCCGACGTCGCGAGGTCCGGTAGAGGTGGGTTCCGAGGTCCAGGTCGCCGAGTGCGAACCAGCCGGCGGCGTCGTTGCCGTTCGGGTCGTCGGCCCGGATCCCGGCCGAATCGGCGAGGCGGCGCACCTCACCGATGGCCCGCCACGACTCGTCCCGCCGTCCCCACCCCCGGTCGGGGTCGATCGCCCCGGCCAGCGTGTACACGATCGTGTCGAGGTCGGGTGAGACCTCGAGTCCGTGCAGGACGGTGTCGTCGCCGACGTTCACGATCGCGGTCACCCGGTCGGCATCGACTGCCTCGACCGCACCGAGGAGGAACCGTGCCGCCCCCACGCCACCGGCGAGGACGGTGAGCACCGGGCTCAGTGGATCGAGTCGAGCCGGCCCGACAGCAGCGCCAGGTCGGCGTCGACCATCATCGTGACCAGGTCCTCGAAGCCGACCTCGGGCCGCCAGCCCAGCACGTCGTGCGCCTTCTTGGGGTCGCCCACCAGGAGGTCGACCTCGGCGGGACGGTAGAAGGCCTCGTCGATCACCACGAACTCCTCCCAGTCCAGCCCGACGTGGCCGAAGGCCACCTCGCAGAACTGGCGGACCGAGTACGTCTCGCCCGTGGCCACCACGTAGTCGTCGGGCGTGTCCTGCTGCAGCATCAGGTACATGGCCCGCACGTAGTCCCCGGCGAATCCCCAGTCCCGCTTGGCATCCAGGTTGCCGAGCCGCAGCTCACCGGCGCGGCCCAGTTTGATCTTCGCCACTGCGTTGGAGATCTTCCGCGTCACGAACTCGAGGCCGCGTCGCGGCGACTCGTGGTTGAACAGGATCCCGCTCGATGCGTGGAGGTCGTAGGACTCGCGGTAGTTGACCGTGATCCAGTGGCCGTAGAGCTTGGCCACGCCGTACGGCGAGCGTGGGTAGAACGGCGTCGTCTCCCGCTGCGGCACCTCCACGACCTTGCCGAACATCTCCGACGAGGACGCTTGGTAGAAGCGGATCTCGGGGTCGACGATCCGCACGGCGTCGAGCAGGCGGGTCACACCGAGCGCCGTGACGTCGCCGGTGAGGACCGGCTGCCCGAAACTGGTCTGCACGAAGCTCTGGGCGGCGAGGTTGTAGACCTCGTTCGGCCGGTGGGTCCGCAGCAGGTCGATCAGGCTGGCCTGGTCGAGCAGATCGCCCTGGACGGTGGCGATCCGATCCTGCAGGTGGGCGATCCGCTCGAAGGTCACGGTGGAGGAACGGCGGACCATTCCGACCACCTCGTAGCCCTCGTCGAGGAGCAGCTCGGCGAGGTAGGAGCCGTCCTGGCCGGTGATGCCGGTGATGAGTGCTCGCTTGCGCATGGGCCCCTTTCTAGCCGCAGGTCCTGCCGTGCGACCGGACGGTCAGGCCGAGACCCGTGTCCGGACGTCGTCGAGCAGGTCGGCGAGCGTCACGGTGAGCGGGATCTCCGGAGCCCACCCGGTGTCGCGGTGGAGCCGCGAGGCGTCGCCGAGCAGCACGGGGATGTCGACCCCACGCTGCAGGTCGGGGTCGGACACGAGCTCGAGTTCGGCGGGGGAGAGGTCGATCATGGTCCGGGCGAGCGCCTCGATCGCGATCGCCCGGCCGGAGCAGACGTTGTAGGCCAGCCCCGGTCGACCGTGCTCCACGAGCAGTCGGTACGCACGGACGACGTCGCGCACGTCGGTGAAGTCCCGTTCGGGGGTGAGGTTGCCGGCCGGGATCTCACGCACCCCGCTGCGTTCGCTCGCCACGATCCGCGCGGCCAGCGCCGGCGCCACGAACTTGTCGCTCTGGCCCGGGCCGAGGTGGTTGAAGGGGCGGGCCCGCACCACGTGCTGTCCGAACCCGCGGAATGCCTGCTCCGCCACGGCGTCGGCGGCGACCTTCGAGGCGGCGTACGGGCTGACGGGACGCAGGGGGCTCGCCTCGGTCAGGGGCAGGTCCTCCGGTGTCACCTTGCCGTAGACGTCGGCCGAGCCGATCGTCAGGGTTCGCACGACGCCGGCCTCGCGGGCGGCCCACAGGACGTTGAGCGTGCCCTCGGCGTTGGCCCGGAACGTCTCGTGGGGTGTCGACCACGAGCCGCCCACGTCGCTGGCACCGGCCAGGTGGTACACGACCTCCGGGCGGGTGCGCTGCAGCAGCTCGGTGAAGCCGACGGGGTCGGTGATGTCGACCCGGTCGACCGAGAAGTCGGTGGCGACGACGTCGTCCCCGGCCGCCGCGAGGTGTTGCACGAGGTGCCGACCGACGAACCCCCCGGCCCCGGTCACGAGCGCCTTCACGGGTGCCGGGTCCTCTGCGTGTCGGTCTGCACGCGGAGACTGTAGGCCGGGCGCTGCGCGGCCGGTGGCTCCGCGCCCCGGCCCGCGGCCTGCGTTACGATCCCGTGACGTTCCGCACGTGGGCCGGTTGCCTGCGCGTCCCCCCGAGGAGCCTGCAATTCCTGACGAGCGACCCGACGAACCTGCCGACCGCGTGGACGTCGCGGCCGATGGCGGCGACGATCCCGGGTCGGTGTCCCGGGAGGTCATCGGGCAGGTCACCGGGGACGCCCCCGAGGTGCTCCCGGGTCCGGGGGCGGACCGCTTCGTCTGGGAGGTCGACGACGACGACGTCGCCGAGGACGCCCGATGGGGACTCGCCACCGAGGACGGCATGGTCGGCACGGGAGTGCCCCCGGTCGTCGCCGTCGTCGTCGCCAGGGACCCGGGCGTCTGGTTCGACGAGACGCTCCGCTCCCTCGGGCGGCAGGAGTACGGCGACCTGTCGGTGGTCGTCGTCGACAACGCCAGCGGAACCCCGGTCGACGAGCGGGTCCGACGTGCGCTGCCCGCTGCCCGGATCATCCGCCGCGACGCCGACCGCGGGTTCGCCGCTGCGGCCAACGAGGCGCTCACCGTCGTCGACCAGGCACCCTTCGTCCTGCTGTGCCACGACGACGTCGTGCTCGGCAGGGAGGTCGTGAACTCGCTCGTCGCAGAGGCGTTCCGGTCCAACGCCGGCGTGGTCGGCGCGAAGCTGGTCGACTGGCGCAACCCGGAGGTCCTGCTGTCGGTCGGCCTCGGGGTCGACGACTACGGCGCGGCGTCGGAACTCGTCGATCCGGGTGAGCTCGACCAGTCCCAGCACGACCAGGCCCGGAACGTCTTCGCCGTCTCGACGGCCTGCATGCTGGTCCGCAGCGACCTGTTCCGGATCCTGGGCGGGTTCCGCGAGGACATCCCGATCTGCGGTGAGGACGTCGACCTCTGCTGGAGGACCCTGATCGCCGGGGCGTCCGTGCAGTTCTGCCCCCGTGCCGTCGTCCGTCACCGGCGCCGCTACGACGAGCGACGACCCATCGACCGGGACCGCCTCGAGATCCGGCACCAGACCAAGATGGTGCTCGCAAACGTCGAGCTCCGCCGCGCCTGGTACCGGATCCCGTGGTCGCTCGTGCTCGGTCTCGTCCACACGGTGGCCTCGGTGCTCCTCGGCAGGTTCCAGCGTGCCGGTGACGATCTGTCGGCACTGGGGCGTGGGGTGCTCGCCGTTCCCAGGTCCATCTCCGTTCGGCGCTCGATCCGCCGCTACCGCCGCGTGCACGACGCCCAGCTCGAGCCCCTCCGGCACCGGGGCAGCTACCGGCTCGCCTCGCTGGTGCGGACCGACGAGGGTGAGAGCCGGATCGCCGCGGCGACGGCGGGCAGTCGGAGCTACCTGCGTGACCTGACCTCGTCGGACAGCCCGGTCGCCACCGCGGCGGTCGTCGCTGCAGCGCTCGTGCTGCTCGTCGGCTCCCGGCGGCTCGTGACCGGCGAGATCCCGGTCCTGCGGGAGTTCGTCGACGGCGCGCAGGGCACCCGGGCCCTGCTCGGGGAGTGGTGGACGGCGTGGCGTGCCGCCGGGCTGGGTGAGTCCGCCGTGCCGCCACCGGTGGTCCCGGGGTTGGGGGCGGTGTCGGGTGTGCTCCTGGGTTCGGTCGACCTCGCCCGGCGACTGCTCGTGCTGGCACCGGTGCTGATCGGGGCCCTCGGGGCGTGGAAGCTCTTCGCCCGGTCGCGGTCGTCGGCGGCGCGTGCGGTGGCACTCGCCTCGTACGGACTCGCCCCGGTCGTGCTGAATGCGCTCGGGAGTGGACGCCTCCAGGCGCTGTGGGCATGGGCGATCGCACCCTGGTTCCTGCGACGGGTGGCGAGCCGCGCCGAGGCCTCGCCGTTCGGGACGCCCTCGGGTCGACGGAGCGGTTGGTTCCGGCACGTGGCGGGCAACGCCCTCCTGCTCGCCGTCGTGGGTGCGGTCAGCCCCGCTGGTGCGGCGCTCGTCGCCGCCACGGTGCTGGTGGTCGCCCTCGGTCCGTTCCTGGCTGGCGAGCGGCGGCCGGCAGTGCGCATGGTCGTGGCAACGCTCGGAGGCGCAGTCGGTGCGGCGGCACTGCTGGGGCCGTGGATCGCCGAGGCGGTCCGCTCGGGTGACTCCTCATCGCTCACCGGGGTGTGGTTCGGTCGGATGGCCGCTCCCTCGTCCGCCGAGGTCCTGAGCGGGTCCTTCGGGCCGGTCACGTTCGGGTACCTGGGCTGGGGCGTGCTCCTCGCGGCGCTGGTCCCGCTCCTGACCGGACGGGGCTGGCGCTGGACGTGGGCGTTCGCCGGGTGGCTGGTGGCCCTCGCCTCGTGGGCGGGCACCATGGCGCTGGTGCGCACCGGGTGGTTCGCCGGTGCCGGTGTCGAACTGCCGCTCGTCCCGGCTGCTGTCGGCCTGACCGTGGCGCTGTCGATGCTCGTGTTCGCCTTCGAGCACGACGTGGTGGGTTCGGACTTCGGGTTCCGGCAGGTCTGCTCGGGCCTGGGGATCGCGGCCCTGGTGGTCGGACTCGTCCCGGCCCTCGTGGCGGCCTCGGACGGCCGCTGGTACCTGCCGGCCGGGGACTACGAGCGGGCGCTCGACCTGGTCGCCGAGGGCGACGACTTCCGCACCCTCTGGGTGGGGGATCCGGACGTGCTGCCGGTGTCGGGCTGGGAGCTCACGGGTGGCGAGGGACTGGCGTTCGGGCTCAGCGAAGGCTTCGAGCCGACCGTGACCCAGCGGTACCGCCTCGACGGCGGCGATCCGGTCCGGCAGATCGACGTGGCGCTCTCGGCGGCGATGGTCGGCGGCACCGCCCGGCTCGGCCAGGCGCTGGCGCCCATGGGGATCCGCTACGTCCTGCTCGTGGACCGGCCGGCGCCGGAACCGTTCGCCCCCCTCGAGGTCCCCCCGCCGGACGGGGTCGAGTCGGCCCTGCGCGAGCAGCTCGACCTGGACCAGATCCCGCTCGCCCCCGGGGCCTCGCTGTTCCAGGTCGACGCATCGTGGCCGCTCCGCAGTGACGTCACGGGCCTCGACCTGCCGGGTGGCGGAGCCGCAGGGCTCGCCGAGCAGCTCGCCGCCCCGCCCGTACCCGCACCTCCGGCGGTCCTCGGTCTCGGGCCCGGGACCGAGTTCACCGGCGAGCTCGCCGGTGACGTGCGGGTGGCACAGGCCGTGACGGCGGATCCCGGGTGGTCGCTCCGTGTCGACGGAGCCGGTCCGCCGGCCGAACGCAGTGACCTGTTCGGCTGGGGGCAGGTCTTCCAGGTCGGAGCCGGTGGTCCGGCCACCCTGTCGTGGGCCACTCCGGTGAGCTCGCGTGGGTTGCAGGCGGGCCAGATCGCGGTGGCACTCCTGTTGCTCGTCGCCGTCCTCCGGCGTCGGCGCTCCCCGGTCCGCCGGGTCCGGAACGTCGAGCGTCCGGTCGAGATCGACGAACCGGATCCGGGTGCGTCCCCTTCTCGACGGTCGGTGCGACGTCCGGAGCTGTCGGCGGACGCTCCGTCTGATCCGCCGACCGCTGGTACCGGTGCTGGTGCCGCTGATGGCGCCCACGATGACCCTGACCGGGGTGCCCCGTGAGGTTTCTTCGCGCCGTGGGTCTGCTGCTCGTCGTGGCCGCCGTCGTCGGACTGGTGCTGTGGGTACCCGACGCTGCGCCACCGGGTCAGGCAGCACTCGACCGGCCCGACATCCCGACGGCGCTGGAGGAGGGGTCGCCCTCGGCCTCCTGGTACTGCGCGGCGTCCACCATCGGCACTCCGGAGCCGCCACGCCACGAGGTCGTGATGACCAACGCCGGAGCCGCCGTCGCCAGCGTCCGGTTGACCCCGTTCGGCGAGGGCGCACCTGCCGGGGTCGAGGTGGTCGAGGTCCCGGCCGGGTCGGCCACGTCGGTCGACCTCGCTGCGCTCTTCGGTGTGGCTCCGTTGTCGGTGGTCGCCGAGTCGGCTGCGCCGGCACTCGCCGTGGAACACCGGCTCAGCGACCCGACCTCGGCCGACCAGGTGCCGTGCGCGACCGTCACCTCCGACAGCTGGTGGTTCCCGGCGCTCAACTCGGCCCGGGGTTCCACGGCGCTCCTGACCCTGTTCAACCCGTTCCCGTCGGATGCCGGGGTCGACGTCGAGGTGGTCCTCGACGCCTCGGCCCGGACCCCGGCCGAGCTGAGCGGCATCGTGATCCCACCCCGGTCGGTGAAGGTGGTGGACGTCGGCGCCGTGGTCCAGCGACGTGACGTCTTCGCCGTGGTGGTGAGGTCGCGGTCCGGCCGGGTCGTCGCCGAGGCGACGCAGCGCTTCGACGGTTCGGCGGCGCCCCGTGGCCTGCGCATGAACATCGGGGTCGCCGACACCTCGTCGCGGTGGGTGTTCGCCGGCGGGTTCACCGGGACGGGGGCACTCGAGACACTCGTGGTGGTGAACCCGAGCACCGAGCGTGTCAGCGCCGAGGTCAGGGTCACTCCCTACGGCGGTGCGTCGACGGCACCCGAGCCGATCGTGCTCGAGATCCCGCCGCTGCGGTACGGCCTGGTCGACCTCTCGGCGGAGAGCCGTGTCCCACCGCTCGGCTACCACTCGGTGACGGTCGAGACCGACGACGTGCCGGTCGCCGCGGCGTTGCTGGCCACCATCACCGGCCCTCCGGCACCGGTCGACCCGGCGGCGCAGCCAGCGGGTACCACCCCTCCGGCGCAGCGTCCGGCGCTCGGCTCGGGGGTCGCCATCTCGACGGGGAGTCCCGCAGCTGCGGGGGCCTGGTTGGTCCCGGCCCTCGACGGTGGGTCCACGCCGGCACCGGTGGTGTTCGTGCACAACCCGTTCGACACCCCGACCGTGGTGTCAGTGGTCCCGGTGGACGCCGGGCTCGATGCCGCCGCCCTGGCCGAGGCCACGACCGAGGTCGAGGTCCCTGCACGCGACAGCGTGGCGCTCACCGTTCCGGCTGCGGTGACGCCCGGTCAGCCCGTGGGGCTGCGTCTGTCGGCCATGGCGCCCGTCGTGGTCGAGCGACTGGTCACCTACCCCGAGCAGGACGAACTCGCCAAGGGTTCTGCGGTGCCGCTCCGCTCGCCCCGTTCGGGACCGGTCGGACTGCCCCCGCTCCGTCCGGGCGGCTGAGTTCCCGCTGCGCCCCGGAGCGGGGCACACTCGGACCGTGGACCGTCTCCTCGTCGCCGCCGTCGTCGCCGGGGTGGTCGTCGCCGTGGTCGTGTGGGCCCAGCGTCGATCGCCGGGGCCCCAGCCGGTTCCGTCGCCGACCATCCCCTCGGCGGTGCGGCGCAGCGACTTCGACCGACCTGAAGCGCCGTGGCTGGTCGTCGTGTTCACCTCCCGGACGTGCGCGACGTGCGAGGGGGTGCTCGAACGGGCGAGGCCACTCGAGAGCCCCGAGGTCGCCGTCGTGGAGGCGGAGGTCGCCGACCGTCCGGACCTGCACGCTGCGTACGGGATCGACTCGGTGCCGGTGACGCTCGTGGTGGATGCAGCAGGTGAGGTCGTGACCTCGTTCGCCGGTCCGGTGTCGAGCGCCCACCTGTGGGCCGCGGTGGCCGAGGCCCGGGAACCGGGGTCCACTCCGCCGGACTGCAGCGACGGTCACTGAGGCCGCACCGGACAGGCCACGGGCCTGCAGCGGTCAGCCCGGATGTGGCGTGTCGTTGCGGGGGTTGGACGGCAGCACGTTGGGGCCACCCCCGGGAGCCAGTCCCGGGTTGAGCGGTGGTGCGACGTGCTCCGCCGAACCCGCCGGCTGGGTGATGACCGGCGGCGGCGGTGGGGCCGGGGTCGGGGCCGGGACGTCGGGCTCGGTCCCGTTCGCCACCCGGATGAGCCTGCTCACCTCGGAGCCGCTGATCGTCTCGTGCTCCAGCAGGGCCCGCGCCACCAGGTCGAGCGCCGTGCGGTTGACCGTGAGGATCTGCACGCAGTGCTGCTCGGCGTCGCGCAGCAGACGCTCGACCTCAGCGTCGATGGACCGGGCGGTCTCCTCGGAGTACTCGCGCTGGTGGCCGAAGTCCTCGCCCAGGAACACCGGGCCGGACGTCCCCCACGCCCGGGGCCCGATCTCGTCGCTCATGCCGAACTCGGTCACCATCCGGCGCGCCCGCTCGGTCGACACCTGCAGGTCGTTGGCGGCGCCGGTGCTGCGGTGTCCGAACACCAGGTCCTCGGCCACTCGGCCACCCATGGCGACCACGATGCTCGACTCCAGGTACTCCTGGCTGTACGCGTGCTGCTCCTCCTCGGGGAGCTGCTGGGTCACGCCGAGCGCCATGCCGCGGGGGAGGATCGTCACCTTGTGGACCGGATCGGCCTGCGGGAGCAGCGCGGCGCAGAGGGCGTGGCCCGCCTCGTGGTAGGCGGTGATCTCCTTCTCCCGGTCGGACAGCACCATGGACTCGCGACGCTGACCCATGAGCACCCGGTCGCGGGCGTCCTCGAAGTCGTGCATCTCGATCACGGTGCTGCCACGACGCACGGCCGTCAGCGCCGACTCGTTGACCAGGTTGGCCAGGTCGGCACCGGACATGCCGGGAGTGCCCCGGGCCACCAGGTCCAGGTCGACGTCCGGGGCCAGCTTCTTGTGGCGGACGTGCACGGCGAGGATCGCCTTGCGGTCGTCGAGCTCGGGGAGCGGAACGACGACCTGCCGGTCGAATCGTCCGGGCCGCAGGAGTGCCGGATCGAGGATGTCGGGCCGGTTGGTGGCCGCCATCATCACGATGCCCTCGGACCCCTCGAACCCGTCCATCTCGGACAGCATCTGGTTGAGCGTCTGCTCGCGCTCGTCGTGGCCGCCGCCCAGGCCGGCGCCACGCTTGCGTCCGACGGAGTCGATCTCGTCGATGAAGATGATCGCCCGACCGTGCTTGCGGGCGGACTCGAACAGGTCGCGGACCCGACTGGCGCCCACTCCGACGAACATCTCCATGAAGTCGGAACCCGACACGGACAGGAACGGCACGCCGGCCTCGCCGGCCACCGCCCTGGCGATGAGCGTCTTGCCGGTGCCCGGGGGCCCGACGAGGAGCACACCCTTGGGGATCCGGGCGCCGATCTCGAGGAACCGGTCGGGTTCCTTCAGGAAGTCGACGACCTCCTTGATCTCCCGCTTGACGCCCTCGTAGCCGGCGACGTCGGTGAACAGCGTGGCCGGGCGCTCCGTCGTGTAGGTCTTGGCCCGGGAGCGGCCGATCGACATGATCCCGCCCATCTGGCCCTGCGCACGACGGTTCATCCAGACGAAGAAGCCCACGATGAGCGCCACGGGCAGGAGCAGCGGGATGAGCGAGGTGAACAGGTTGGGGGTCGGGTTGTCGAAGGTGACCTCGACGCCCTTCGCGTCCATGGTCGTGAGCAGTTCGGCCGGAGGCTCAACGGGACCGGAGGTGATGAACTCCTCGCCGCTCTTGGTCGTCCCGGTCACGGCGTTGGTGGCGTTGTTCCAGTTGACCTTGGCGACGTTTCCGTCCTCCACCTGCTGGACGAAGGCCGAGTACGGGATGGGCTCGCCCTGCTTGGACGACAGCGACAGGGCGCTCACGACGGTCAGGCCCACGACCGCCACCAGCACCCAGATGAGCCAGGAGGGCAGGCCGCTCCGGCGGGTGGGATCGGTCCCGGTGTCTCGTTGGTCTCCGGACATCACGGACAGCCTAGGAGGTGGCAGCGACAGTGCCACGACGCCCCCGGGGTCGCCGGGGCCCCAAACCTGAGGCCGGTCTCCGGTGACGGTCACCGGGACCGGGGCATCCGCCCACCGCGGCAGACCTGACGGTACGTTCGTGCCGTGAGCCGGATGTGCGCCCGACCCGGATGCGACCGCACTGCGGTGGCGACGCTCTCGTACGCCTACGCCGAGTCGACGGTGTGGCTCGAGGACCTCGCCGCCGAGCCCCACCCGATGGTCCACGACCTGTGCGGCATCCACGCCGACACCGTCCGGGTTCCCCGCGGCTGGGTGCTGCGGGACGGCCGGGTCGCTGCGGGTGGTCCTCCCACCCTGGGCCTCATCGGAGCGTGAACCCGGGCTCGGGTCCGGCGTCGGATTCGCCGGATTCCGGGGGAGCGGATCCCGCAGGAACCTCGGCCTCCCCGCCTCCGCCGGGGCGACGATCGATCTGGGCCGACTGGCCGCCACCCGGTGGCTCCTGGGGTCTCGGCGAGGTGGCGATCGGGATCCTGGCGTCGCAGTTCCTGCTCCTGGTGGCCCAGGTGGCCGTGTTCGCGGCCGCCGGGTGGGACACGGCCGAGGAGGTCCCGCTCTGGGCCACCGCCCTCCTCCAGCTCCCGATGTGGGCCGGCTGGATCCTCGCCGTGGTGCTCGCAGGAGCGAAGGGAGGGGGCCCGTGTCGTGAGTTCGGACTCGGTGTCCGTCCGGTCGACGTCCCGGTCGGTGTGGGGCTGGGTCTGCTGCTGCAGTTCGTGGTCCTGCCGCTGCTCTACCTGCCGGTCCTCGAACTCGCCGGTCTCACCCGTGACGACCTGGCCGAGCCGGCCCGGAACCTGGCGGACAAGGCGACCAGCCCGGTCGGCTGGGCCACGCTGGCGCTCGTCGTCGTCGTCGGCGCCCCCGTGGTGGAGGAGGTCTTCTACCGCGGGCTGCTGCTCGGGGCGCTCCGCAGGCGACGGGTCCCCCCGGTGCTGGCCGCGGTCGGTTCCGGAGCATTCTTCGCCGCCATGCACCTGCAGCCGTTGCAGTTCCCGGGGCTCTTCGTCCTCGGGACGCTGCTCGCGTTGTTGGTCCTGCGCACCGGCCGGCTGGGCGGGGCGATCGTGGCCCACGCCACGTTCAACGCCGTCACGCTGCTGGTACTCGCCACGGCCTGATCCCGGCACCCCGCGACGGCGACCCCACGGGACCGGGTGGCCCGAGTTGGGGTACCATCGCCACGTTGCACCCGACCGGAGGAGGCACCCCGTGGACACGACGCGATGTGAACAGTGCGGAGGCGACCTGGTCGAGATCGAGCTCACCGTCGACGGCCGCGACCTGGTGATGAGCTCGTGTTCGACGTGTGACACGCGGACGTGGCGCAGCGACGGTGAGGAGGTCGAGTTCGACGGCGTGATCGCCGACCTGAGCTCCTCGGACCGCCGGTACAAGCGGTCCCTGTCCAACTGACCGACCCCGGAGGGGCCCGGTGGCGGCGGGGGACCCGGTGTCGCCGACCGACCGACGACCCCGGGCCGGCCGGGCGGGAAACCTGTCCGCTGCGTCGGGTTTCGGGCGGACGCGTGGCACGATGATGCGGCCATGACGACCGCAGAGGAACGGAGCGAGCCGGCCGGCGCCGTCGGGACGGTGGACGACGAGGTCGAACCGGAGGGTGTCGGCGAGCCGGGTCCGGCGCCGCTCGGCGACCGGCTCGTCCTGGTCGACGACCCCGAGCACCCCGGCCGGCGGATGACCGACGTCGTGTCGTGGGTGATCGTGGGACTGACCTGTGCCGTGGTCGCCGCCACGATGCACCCCGAGTGGATCTTCCAGAACACCACGGCGACCGGTGGCGACATGGGGGCGCACGTCTGGGGGCCGGCGTTCCTCCGGGACGAGCTCCTGCCGTCACTTCGCCTCTCGGGCTGGTCGCCGGACTGGTACGCCGGGTTCCCGGCCTACGTCTTCTACATGGTCGTCCCGTCGCTGATGATCGTCATGCTCGACGTCGGTCTGCCGTGGTGGCTGCTCCCGTTCGGCCTCGTTGCGGTCGGGGCCGGGACGTGGTGGGCGCTGCAGCGCACCCGTTCACCGATCCTGCGCACGCTCGTGTGGATCGTCGCCGCCGTCCTCACGGTGCTGTTCATCCCGCTGCCGTACAACGTGGCGTTCAAGCTCGTCACGGTGCTCGGGATCGTGACCATGCCGCTCGCCGGGTTCGCACTCGGCCGCGCCGCCCGGCTCCCGTTCCCGGTCCCGCCGCTGATCGCCCTGGGCGCCACGGCGTTCCTGTACGAGACCGGCTTCACGATCTACGGCGGGAACATCCCGTCGACCATGGCCGGGGAGTTCGCCTTCTCGATCTCGCTCACACTGGCCGTGCTCTACCTGGCGGTGCTGGTCCGGGGCATCCGCAACGGGTGGGACCGGGCGCTCGGAGCGGTCCTGTTCGGGCTGGTGATCCTGTGCCACCTGATCCCGGCGATCTTCGCCGTCGTCGCCACGATCGTCTACCTGTTCACCCGCCGCGAGGACCGCACGCCGTGGTGGGACTCGGGCACCACCGGTCGGCTCGTCGCCGGTGTGCTGGTGGCTGCGACGCTGCTGAGCACGCTCGCCCTGCCGTCACTGTTCCCGTACCTCGGGACGGTGGTGGTGCTGTCGCTGTTCGCCGGGTTCGACAACCGGGTCCTGCGCTGGGCCGTCGTCGTCGGGCCCGTGGGGTTCCTGGTCGCTGCGTTCTGGTTCATCCCCTTCTACCTGAACAGCACCTACCTGAACGACATGGGCTGGGAGAAGCTCACCGAGTACTCCCGGTACCTCTGGCCCGATCCGGCCGTGTTCGACATGCCCTACCGCAACGTCGTGTTCACCCTGGCGGCGCTCGGAGTCGTGCTGTCGATGGTCCACCGGGTGCGACTCGGTTGGTGGCTTTCGCTCCTGATCGTCACCCACGCCTGGATCTTCGTCCTGCTCCCGCAGTACCGGCTGTGGAACGCCAGGATCCTGCCCTTCTACATCCTCGGCCTCTACCTCCTGGCGGCTCTGGCGGTCGGGTTGATCATCCGGTCGCTGGCGCTCGTCGTGGGTGACGTCCGGCGGGAGCGGTACGAACCGGCGTGGGTCGGGGTCACGGGGCTCGTGGCGGTGTTCGTGGTCATGGCGGTCTCGCTCGCCGGCGCGCTGCGCGTGCTGCCCGGCGGCCAGCTCGTCGCCGACCCCGCCGGATCGGGGGCGACCACCTACCAGTGGCTCGGCATCAGCTTCCCGAAGCAGAACATCTCGAGCGGTTGGGCCTACTACAACTTCCAGGGCCTCGAGTCCCGACCTGCGTACCCCGAGTACGAGGGCATCGTCGCCACCATGGAGGACGTCGCGGCCCAGCGGGGGTGCGGCCGGGCCATGTGGGAGTACGAGAAGGAGCTCGACCGGTTCGGGACCCCGATGGCACTGATGCTGCTGCCGTACTTCACCGACGGCTGCATCGGCTCGATGGAGGGGCTCTACTTCGAGGCCTCGTCGACCACCCCGTACCACTTCCTCAACCAGTCGGAGCTCTCGACCGCACCGTCACGTGCCCAGCGCGACCTTCCCTACGGGGAGTTCAACATCGGTCTCGGTGTGTCACACCTGCAACTGCTGGGCGTGAAGTACTACATGGCCACGTCGGAGCAGGCGATCGCCGCGGCGCGCACCGAGCCCCGGCTCACCGAGGTTGCTGCGTTCGCCTCACCCGACACCGGCGACGGGGCCCAGCGCAACTGGGTGGTCTTCGAGGTCGCCGACTCGGGGATCGTTGCTCCGCTGGAGTTCCAGCCGGTGGTCGCCGCCGACGCCGACGACCACGTCGACGGCTGGGTCTACGGGGAGCGCCCGGAGGCCGTCGAGGGGCAGGCCCGTCCGCCGAAGCCACCGGGCCCCGCGGTGGAGTGGTACCTCGATCCGGAGCGCTGGGACGTCCCGCTGGCCACCTCGGGCCCCGACGACTGGGCCCGGGTTCCCGGTACCGATCCGAACCCGCCCCGGCAGGCCCTCCCGCCCGTCGAGGTCTCGGCCGTGAGCGCCGGGACCGACGAGATCTCGTTCCGTGTCGACCGGGTGGGGGTCCCGGTGCTGGTCAAGGCCTCGTACTTCCCCAACTGGCGGGTGGAGGGTGCCGAGGGCCCCTACCGGGTGGCACCCAACCAGATGGTGGTGATCCCGACCGATGAGCAGGTGACCCTCCACTACGGCACCTCGTGGATCGACGTGCTCGGGTGGCTGATGGCCCTGGTCGGCTTCGCCGCCGTCGGGTGGCTCGCGGTCGATGACCAGCGGCGCCGAGAGACTGCGGCTCGGGTGGCGACCGGTACCCCCGAGCGAGTCGCAGCGGGCGTGGCGGCCGGATCCGTCGGCGGTGGGGTCGCACCGTCGGGTGCCGCGGACGATGCTGCGCCTGCCGGCGCCAGCGACCCCGACCCCGACCAGGTCGACGAGGTCGACGACTCCGACGGGGCCGACGAGGCCGACGGGGCCGACGAGGCCGACGGGGCCGACGACTCCGACGAACCACCACCTGATTCGTGAACCTGTTGCGGCGGTTCGTCCTGGTCGGGACGATCGCCACCCTGGTCGACGTCGTCGCGCTGCTCCTGCTCCGACAGGAGCTGGGTTGGGCGGTGCCGGTCGCCGACACCGTGGCGGTGGTCCTCGCCACCGCCTGCTCCTGGATCCTCCACGGCTGGCTGACCTGGCCGGACGACCCCTCGCAGCGCTTCTACCACTCGGCGGGGTCCTACCTGGGGACGGCGGCCGCAGCACTGGTGGTGGACGTGGCCGTCGTCAGCGTGCTCGCGGCGCTCGCCGACCCGCGCACCTGGTGGGGGCTGCTCGTGGTCAAGCTGCCCGGTCTGGCGCTGGCGTTCGCGGTCCGTTCCGCCAACTATCGCCGGGTCATGGTCGAGGTGGTCCGTGACGATCAGGGTCGCCCCCGGCACCGGCCACCGCCGCCGGGGACCCGCCGGTTGAGCGTCGTGGTCCCCGCCTTCCGGGAGTCGGACCGGATCGCCGAGACGATCCGGACGATCCGGAGCGACCTGTCCGTCGTTGCAGCGGACGGGGGTCTCGAGGTGGTCGTGGTCGACGACGGTTCCGACGACGGCACGGGCGCGGCTGCGGAACGGGCGGGTGCCGACCGGGTGGTCGTGCTCGATCACAACTCGGGCAAGGGTGCTGCGGTCCGGGCGGGGGTCCTGGCCGCCGACGGTCGGGCGGTGGCGTTCATCGACGCCGACCTGGCCTACTCGCCGTCCCAGCTGGTGCGATTCCTCGAGCGGATCGAGGACGGCTGGGACGTCGCCGTTGGCAGTCGCCAGCACACCGACACGATGACCGTCGTCCGGGCGGGGCGGCTCCGCGAGGTGGGTGGCCGTGTGGTCAACGTCCTGACCGGACTCGTCCTGCTCGGCCGGTACCGCGACACCCAGTGCGGCCTCAAGGCCATGCGCTCCGACGCCGCACGGCTGGTGTTCTCCCACTGCACCGTGGATCGGTTCGCCTTCGACGTCGAGGTGTTCCACCTGGTCGAGCGGTACCGGCTCAGTCTGGTGGAGGTGCCGGTCACGGTCGTCAACTCGTCACGGTCGACCGTCCGGATCGTCCAGGACTCGTGGCGCCTCATCACCGACCTGTTCAGGATCCGACGGAACGCCCGGATCGGCCGCTACGAGCTGGTGGTCGGTGAGCACGGCGTCCCACCGGTCACCTGAACCCCCGTCGGGGCGACCGGCAGGAGTGTCCCGGGTGGAGGGGTCCGGCACGTCGGGGGCGGAGATGGCCCGGCACTAGGGTCGGCGTCGTGACCGAGTCCCCATTCGCCGCCATCGTCAAGGCCTACGACGTCCGGGGTGAGTGTCCCGGCGAGTACGACCCGCCGCTCGCCCGGGCGCTCGGCGCCGGGTTCGCCGCCTTCGCCGTCGAGGAGGCCGCAGGTGCCGGCCGGACCGTCGAGCGGATCCTCGTGTCCCGGGACATGCGACCGACCGGTGTCGAGATGAGCGCTGCCTTCGCCGAGGGGGTCCGCTCCCAGGGCGTCGACGTGGTCGACCTGGGCCTCTGCTCCACCGACGAGACGTACTTCGCCTCGGGGCACCTCGACGCCCCGGCAGCGGTGTTCACCGCCTCGCACAATCCGGCCCGGTACAACGGCACGAAGTTGTGCCTGTCCGGGGCGCGGCCGGTGGGCGAGGACAGCGGACTCCTCCGGGTGCGTGCGCTCGCCGAGGCGTCGCTCGCCGGTGAGCTCGCCGACGTGACGCCGGCGGGGTCGACGTCGACGCTCGACGTCCTCGACGCCTTCGTCGACCACGTGTGCGGTTTCGTCGACGTCGACACCCTGCGTCCGTTGGTCGTGGTCGCCGACACCGCCAACGGCATGGGGGGTCTCGTGGCTCCGGCGGTGTTCGCCCGGTTGCCGCTCCAGCTCGAGGTGCTCTTCGGCGAACTCGACGGCACGTTCCCCAACCATCCGGCCGATCCGATCCAGCCCGTGAACCAGGTGCCCCTGCAGGAGCGGGTGCTCGAGGTGGGTGCCGACCTGGGTCTGGCCTTCGACGGTGACGCCGACCGGGTGGTGCTCGTCGACGAACAGGGCGTCACGCTCCCCGGCTCGACCACCACGGCGATCATCGCTGCGTCGATCCTGGACGCCCGGGGTGGCGGCGCCGTGATCCACAACCTGATCTGCTCCAAGGCGGTGCCCGAGGTCGTCCGGGAACACGGTGGTCGGCCGGTCCGCAGTCGGGTCGGTCACTCCTTCATCAAGAAGCTCATGGCCGACGAGGGCGCCGTCTTCGGCGGCGAGCACTCGGCCCACTACTACTTCCTCGACAACTTCCGCGCCGACTCCGGGCTGATCGCCTCGATGTTCATCATCGAGCAGATGTCGCGGACCGGTCTCCCGCTGTCGGAACTGCGCCGGCCGTTCGAGCGCTACGCCGGCTCCGGCGAGATCAACACCACGGTGCCCGACCCGCACGCCGTGATCGAACACGTCGCCGAACACTTCTCCGACCTCGAGCAGGACCGGCTCGACGGTCTCACCGTGGATGCCGGGGACTGGTGGTTCAACCTCCGGCCGTCCAACACCGAGCCGCTCCTGCGCCTCAACGTCGAGGCGGCCGACGTCGACGCAGTCGCCGCCCGGGTGGCGGAGGTCCAGGCCGTGATCGCCCGGGCCGTGTCCTGACGCTACGGTCCTGTGCCGGAACCGTCCGACCGAGGAGCGACGAGCGAGATGACCACTGACGACCGACTCGACCCGCGACTGCTGGAGATCCTCGCCTGCCCCGAGGACAAGGGTCCGCTGTGGTACTTCGCCGACGAACGGATCCTCTACAACCCGCGGCTCCAGCGCTCCTACGAGGTGCGCGACGGCATCCCGGTGCTCCTGATCGACGAGGCGACCGCTGTCGGACGTGACGAGCACGACCGGCTGGTGGCAAAGGCCGAGGCCGAGGGCGTCGGCCCCACCTTCGAGGACTGAGTCTCGTGGGCGATCCGGTGCTCGACTCGCTCGACATGCTCGGTGCGGCGCTCGGCCTGGCCGAGCAGGTGGAGCAGGCTGCGGCGACCGCCCGCGGTGTGGACGGCCTGCCTCCGGGTGACGGGGTGCGGTCGGTGCTCGTCGCCGGCATGGGCGGCAGCGGGATCGGTGGCGACGCGGCGGCGGCGGTGCTCTCGGGCTCCTCCCCGGTGCCGATCCTCGTGTCGAAGCACTCGGAGTGCCCGGGGTTCGTCGGACCCGACACCCTGGTCTTCGCCAACTCGTTCTCGGGCAACACCGAGGAGACCCTGAGCGCGGTGCGCGAGGCCGCCGACCGGGGTGCGAGGATCGTGGTCGTGGCCTCGGGAGGCCGGCTCGTCGAGCTCGCCGACCGGATCGGCGCCCCGGTCGTACCCGTCGACCGCAACATCCCGATGCCCCGCGCCGGGATCGGGGCGGTCACCGTGCCGCTGCTGGTCGTCCTCGAGCGTCTCGGCCTGGTCGAGGGTGTCGACGCGATGGTTGACAGCGCCGTGCGCCAGCTGCGGGCGCGTCGCGACGAACTCGCCGGGGGGAGCGACGACGTGGCCAGTCGGCTCGCCCGTCGCATCGGCCGCACGATCCCGCTCGTCTACGGCGGTGGACCGCTCGGCGAGGTGGCGGCGTGGCGCTGGAAGGGGCAGTTCAACGAGAACTGCAAGGTTCCCTCGTGGTGCAACCGGATCCCGGAGCTGACGCACAACGAGCTGTGCGGGTGGGCGCAGCACGGTGACGTCACCCGACAGGTGTTCACCCTGGTGTTCCTGCGCCACGACCACGAGCCGGGCAACGTGGGACGGCGGTTCGACTTCGTCGCCGAGGCGTGCGACGAGGTGGTGGCGGGGATCGAGACCGTGCGGGCCGCCGGCGACACGGCGCTCGCCCAGCTGTTCGACCTGGTGCTCCTCGGCGACCTGGTGTCGCTGCGGATGGCGTTCACCGAGGGAGTCGACCCCGGTCCGGTCGACATCCTCGACCAGCTCAAGCACCGCCTCAGCGGCACCTGAGGCGCCTCAGCCGCCGCAGCCGGCCTCGAGGATCGCCGGATCCAGTCCGGCGCTCGCTCCGCCGCACGGATCCTGCGCCGGTGCGAACCACGAGCCCTGCTGGGCCTTCAGGATGAACTTCGACCCGTTGTCGAGCGATCCGGCCGCCCAGCCTCCGGCGCAGACGAACCGGGTGATCTGCTCGCCCTCGGCGGGCAGGCCCCTCAGGAGCGCCGACGCCGTGCACGGCGCGTCGTTGGGGGCGGCGGTCGTGGTCGTCGCCGGCGTGGAGGTCGTCGTGGTGGGGGAGCAGACCCGCCGACCGGCGGCGACCGCAGCGGTGAGCGCCGCCTCGGTCCTCGGGCCGAGCTCGCCGTCGGCCGCGAGCCCCTCGGCCCGCTGGAACTCGAGGATGGCCTCGTCGGAGGCCCGGCCGAGGATGCCGTCGATCGCTCCCCGGTAGCAGCCCACCTGCTGGAGCTGGGTCTGGATCCGCTCGTCGAAGACCTTGGTCGCCTCGTCGGTGTTGGGCGGCACGGTGGTGCTCGCCGTCGACGTCGTGGTGGTCGTCGGATCGGAGCTGCCCCCGCAGGCTGCGGTCCCGAGCGCAGCGATGACGACGAGACCGAGGGCGAGCGTGCGTGTCCGGATGCGGTGAGCTCGCATGGTGGTCCTCCGTTCGGGGCCGACGTGGTGGACCGTAGGTCGGAAGGGGCCCGGAGTGGGGGACCGGTGGAGGACCGCCGGGCGAGCTGGCCGCGCTACAGTCCGGTCCCCGGGCTGTCCTGCGAGGACCAGCCGGTTGGGGACCAGACGGTCCGAGCCCGGTGTCGTGCCATCCGATCAGGACGCCGCGCGCCGCGGCAGGAGGACCCCCGATGACGCTCACCGACTTCAAGGTCGCCGATCTCTCCCTGGCCCCGCTGGGTCGCAAGCAGATCGAGCTCGCAGAGCACGAGATGCCCGGCCTCATGGCCATCCGGGCCACCTACGGCGACGAGCA
>CAINRS010000106.1 GCA_903852755.1 uncultured Actinomycetes bacterium
ACCACGGCCGGGGACGCCTCGGCCCCGACCAGACTCACCACCGGCGAGCGCAGACCGGGGATCTCCTCCACCAGGGCCACGTAGTCCGCCACGGCGACGTCCTCGCCCGCCTCGACGGGTGCCCGCTCGCCGAACGCGGCCACCACGTCGACGAGCTGCTCGGGATCGACGAGGTCACGGAAGACCGTGAGCACCGCAGAGCGGACCAGGTGCTCGAGGATCTGCCCCTCGCGTCCCTCCTCCACGGTCTCGACCTCGACCTTGCCGGCGGTGGCGGCCGGGAGCGCCTCGAGGTCGCAGACCCGGGGCGCCACCGTCGACTCACCGGCGGCGAGCCCGCGCCGGACGGCGTTGGCGACGAGCACCTCCTGGTTGGACACCGACAGTCGCACGGACACGCCGGAGCGCTGCGAGATGTGGGGGCTCTGGCGGGCCAGGTGCGAGACGGTCGCGATGACCTCGGTCATGAACTCCGGGACGACCACCTCGACACCCTCGACCTCGAACGGGTCGGCCTCCTGCTCGATGATCCGCATCTCGGTGTCGACCTCGAGCGGGTAGTGCGTGCGGACCTGCGAACCGAACCGGTCCTTGAGCGGCGTGATGAGCCGGCCCCGGTTCGTGTAGTCCTCGGGGTTGGCCGACGCCACGAGCAGCAGGTCGAGCGGCAGCTGGATCTTGAAGCCGCGGATCTGGACGTCGCGCTCCTCGAGCACGTTCAGCAGGCCCACCTGGATCCGCTCCGCGAGGTCCGGCAGCTCGTTGATGGCGAAGATGCCGCGGTTGGTGCGCGGCACCAGCCCGAAGTGCAGCGCCTGCTCGTCGGAGAGGTAGCGGCCCTCGACGATCTTCATGGGGTCGACCTCGCCGATCAGGTCGGCGATCGAGGTGTCCGGGGTGGCGAGCTTCTCGCCGAACCTGGTCGAACGGTGCACCCACGACACGGGGGCGGCGTCACCGGCCTCGGCCACGAGGTTCCGGGCGTGGACCGACACGGGTGCGTACGGGTCGTCGTTGATCTCGGAGCCCTCGACGATCGGGAGCCACTCGTCGAGCAGCTCGACGAGTCCCCGGATCATGCGGGTCTTCGCCTGTCCGCGTTCGCCCAGGAAGATGACGTCGTGGCCGGCGAGCAGGGCGTTCTGCAGCTGCGGGACGACCGTGTCCTCGTAGCCGAGCACGCTCGGGAACAGCGGCTCCCCGGCCCGGATGCGGGCCGTCGCGTTGCGGCGGATCTCGTGCTTGACGGTCTCGGACCGCCACCCCGACGCCCGGAGCTCACCGAGCGTCGAGGGGAGGTCGGTCGGTGGGGTCAGGTCACTCGGTTCCGGCATGCGGGGAGGCTACCCGGGCCCGGGGTGCCCCGGTCCCCGGCGGCGTCCACCGGGACTCCCGCTCGCGCACCGGTCGGCCCATCGGCCGTCCCATGCGTCGACCCATCGGTCGGTGGGGTGTGTTGTTCGCCATGGTCAGCTCCTCGCTGCTCGCTGGTGGTGTGCGCTGCGCG
>CAINRS010000107.1 GCA_903852755.1 uncultured Actinomycetes bacterium
GGTCGCCCGCGAAGCGATGCAGATCCACGGTGGCTACGGCTACGCCGAGGAGTACACGGTCAGCCGGCTCTTCGTCGATGCGCGCGTGCTGTCGATCTTCGAGGGTGCCGACGAGACGCTGTGCCTGAAGGTGATCGCCCGCCAGCTGGTGGCCCGGCACACCAACACCGGCGGCGCCGCCTGAGCGTCAGGCGGTCATCCGGACCGGGCCGCTGAACACCTGCTCTTGGTGCCAGCCGACGTGGTCGGACTCCGGTCGCTCGCCGGCTGACTGGGGCGGTGCGAGCTCTCGCCCGAGCAGTCGGGTCACGTAGAGGTCGTCCGCCTCCGACATGGGAGCGAAGTTCGCAGAGACCAGGATCTCACCGTCGGCTGAGGCTCCGAGGACCCCACGGTCGAACAGCTTGTGGTGCACGGTGCAGAGCGCCAGACCGTTGGTGACATGGTCGGGTCCGTCCGCAGCGTGCCAGCGGATGTGCGCCGCCTCGACACCGATGGCCTGACCGGAGAGCAACCCGCCGAAGCCGCACATGGCGCACTTCTGCGAGTAGGCCCGCAGCACGTGTTCGCGGAACTGCGGGTCTCTGCGCCGCACGAGGCGATCCACCCGGGCGTGCACCACCTCGACCTCGAGTTGGTCGAGGTCGAGACCGATGGCGTCACAGATGTCGGCGTGGAGCGAGTCCGGGAAGTCCCCGGCGAGCACCAGGTGGGCCACATCGGGGGCGAGCCGGGGGTCGGCAGACAGCGCCGCCTCGAACTCCGGCGAGAACTGGCCGGCGACACCGTTCCGCAGCTGGGTCACGGTGAACGACGACCCGACGGGTACGTCGGCGTCGAGTCGCCAGAATCCATCGCTCTGGAGGTGCACGAAGGGGTACTGGGGTGAGACCGACCTGCTCGGCGGCCCGAAGGAGCGCAGCAGCGACGCCAGGTCGGGTTCCGCCTCGTCGAACGAGAGTCGGCTCGTGCCGGTCCTGCGCCAGGCGGCGAGCGCCAGGAGGATCAGCAGCGGCTTGTGGGGTGCCCGCTGGTCGCCCCGCTTCCAGACATTGATCGCTCCGATGCGTTCCAGCCAGCCGTCCGAGCCGGTGCCTCCCACACGGAGCAACCTACGGTGGTGCCAGGTCAGGGTCCAGCAGCATCTCCGCTCGAATCGTCGTCGGGGACCTGCGTATCCGCGGATTCGGTCGGCCCGCCGGTGGATTCATGCGCCCGCCCGGTCGGGGGGCCGCCGCCGGCCTGACCGGGAACGGGCTCCCGCAGGAGCACCCGGTTCAACGGGCAACCTTCACGCTGTCGACACCTGAGTAGATGATTTGTAGACTCCTCGGTATGGCGACCACCACCGTCCGTGTCGACACAGAGACGCACGCCCTGCTCAGCGAACTCAGCGACGCCGAGGGGTGGTCGTTGATCCAGACGATCAGGGCTGCGGCGGACGCTCTCCGTCGAGAGCGGATCGGGCGCGATACGGCACGTCGGATCGCTGAGATGCAGCGCGACCCCGAGGCGTGGGCCGAGTACCTCGCCGATGCCGACAGCACGGCGGTCCCCGATGGCATCGGTTGACGACATCTGGCTCGTCGACTTCGGGGATCCGTTCCCGGGCGAGCCTGCCCACCAGCGACCGGCCCTCGTGGTCGGTCCGCCCGAGCACTTCGGGGCCTCGTTCCCCTTCCGCATCGTCCTGCCGCTGACGACGACGCGCCGGGACCTGCCGATCCACGTCGAGCTCGAGCCCAACGCCGAATCAGGCTTGGAGGAGACCAGCTACGTGCAGTGTGAGCTGGTGCGGTCGATCAGCAGTCGACGGCTCATCCACCGGATCGGCGCCGTGGACCGCCAGAGCTCGGAGCGGGTCGGCGAGGTCCTGCGCACGCTCCTGCCGACGACCATCGGGCCGTAGCCCACGCCAGGTGACCGACGAGATCGAGGCGACGGATCTGCAGCGGCGCGTCCTCCGGGAGCGTCCGGCAGCTGGTCGCCGAGATCACTCCTCGACGGCGCCGGACACCAGCCGCAGGTTGATCGGGTAGCGGTACCACTCGCCCCGGTTGGCGGCGAGCGCAGCGATGATGTGGAACACGAAGCCGGCGATCAGCACGATCGGGAACAGCACGAACCCGATGAGCAGCAGCATCGACAGACCCGAGACGATCAGGGCGATCGCGAGTGTGATCGAGAAGTTGAGCGCCTCGGCGGCGTGGTGCCGGGTGAAGCGCTGCTCGGGCTTGGAGATCAGGTAGATGATGAGCGGACCCCAGAACCCGATCACGATCGGGAGCGCCTGGGCGAGGGTCGCCATGCCCTTCTCGGCGGCGATCTGCGCCGGCCCGTAGGCCTGCGAAGCGTACGGGTACGGAACCGCGGCCGGCACCGGGGCCGCCGCAGGCGGCGCCAGCTCACCCCACTGGGACCCGTCCCACCAGCGCTGCTGGCCCTCGGGGTCCTGGTACCAGCCGGGAGGGGTGCTCTGCGGTGCGCTCATCCCACCAGCGTAGGTCGGCGACGCGGTCCGGACCACGGATCCGCCGACGTGGTGGACTGAGGTCCGCATGGACACCGATGACAGCGATCCGACGACCGGCCCCGCACCGCTGGACGTGCCGTGCCCGATCTGCGGGGCCGGGGAGTTCCGACCGTACGCCGAGGAGAACGGCTGGCCCCTGGTGCGCTGCGCCGACTGCGGTGTCCTGTACGTGACACCCCGACCGGACCCGGCCGCGACGGCCGCCGCCCACGAGTACGGCATGCACCGTGGCGACTCGACGCTCGCCATCACCGGCCGCTACCGCCCCGACCGGGTCGCCGGCCTCCGCCGGACCCTCACCGCGCTCTACGGCCCCTCCCTGCCGACCGGGGTCACGTCGTGGCTCGACGTCGGCTGCGGACACGGCGAGTTCCTCACGGCGCTGCAGCGCTTCGCCGGTCCCGGCGTCACCGCCGTCGGTCTGGAACCGAACCGGACCAAGGCTGCGGGCTGCGTCGAGCGCGGGCTCGACGTCCGCAGCGTCGGCCTGGACGAGGTCGACGGCCGGTACTCGGTCGTGTCGCTGCTCAACGTGTTCTCCCACCTGCAGGACCCTCGGGCGTTCCTCGCCGACTGCGTGGAACGCATCGAACCCGGCGGCGAGCTGCTCATCGAGACGGGCGACACCGCCGGGCTGCGCTCCGAGGAGCACCCGCGACCCCTCTACCTGCCCGACCACCTGCTGTTCGCCGACGAGCAGCTGGTCCGACGGGTGCTCACCGAGGTCGGTCTGGAGGTCGTCGCCACCCACCACCAGTCGGCGGCCGCCGCCGTGCCGTTGCAGGTCCTCGGGGAGTGCCGCCGGGCCGTGCAGCGGCGTCAGGCTCCACCGGTGGTGGACGCGAGCCGCCGCTGGTGGCGGGAGCGTCGACGGCGGATCGACCTGTGGGTGCGTGCCCGACGCAGCAGCTGACCGGACCGCCGGACCCTCAGACCGGTCCTCCGTCAGTCGCCGATGGCGGCGATGGCATCCGCGATGGCGATCGCCCGGCGGGCGTTGTCGACGTGCAGGTTCTCGATCATGCGACCGTCGACCGTGACCACACCGACAC
>CAINRS010000108.1 GCA_903852755.1 uncultured Actinomycetes bacterium
CACGCTGGTCGTGGTGGTGTCGCTGTGCGGTGTCGGTGCGCTGCTCGCCGCCTGGGTATCGGTGTTCACGGCCGTCCGCCGCCGGTACCACGACCACCGGGCCGTGCCGGTGTCGACCTCGGTGGGGCTCTGGATCGTCTGGGCCCTGCCGTTCGCGCTCGGACCGGCGCTGTTCAGCCGGGACATCTTCAGCTACGCCGGCCAGGGCGAGACGGTCGCCCAGGGGTTCGACCCGTCGACGCTCGGGGTGCGGGTGCTGGGCCCGAGCAACGAGTTCCTGGCTCTCGTCGACCCGGTCTGGCGGGGCACCCCGTGCCCGTACGGACCGTTCTGGCTCTGGATCAGCTCGGCGTTCGCCAACCTGAGCGGACACCAGCCGCTCGTCGCGGTGCTCATGTTCCGGATCCTGGCGATCGTGTCGGTCGCGGTGTCGGTCTGGTGCCTGATCCGACTCGCCCGGCACTACGGCGGCGACGTGGCCACGGTGGTCGTCCTGGGCGTCTGCAACCCGATCGTGATGCTCCACGCCGTCTCGGGGGCCCACAACGAGGCGCTGATGATGGCGCTCATCCTGGTGGGCATGGTGCTGGCCGTGGAGGGTCACCTCGTCCCCGGTGTCGTGGCGTGCGCGCTCGCCGCGGCGATCAAGATCCCGGCCTTCGCGGCCGTCGTGTTCCTGGGCTGGGCGGCCGCGGGTCCCGGTGCGACGCTGGTCCGGCGCCTGTGGAGCACGGCCTGGGTCTCGGCGGTCGGTGGCGCCGTGGTGGCCGTGGTGTCGGTGGTCTCGGGTCTGGGCTTCGGCTGGATCGGGGCGCTCCAGAGCGCCGGTGGGGCCCGGTCGCTCGTCGCACCGGCCCGGGTTGCGGGGATCGCGGCCGCCGACCTGCTCAGCTGGGTCGGCGTCGACCTGTACGACGCCGACGTCAAGCGGGTCACGACCCTGCTCGGGCTCGGTCTGGCCGCCGCCCTGTCCGCGTTGATCCTGCTGCGGACCCGGGACCGGGTGCCGTTCGTCTCGCTCGGCCTGGCACTCCTGGTGGTGTCGCTGCTCGGCCCGGCGCTCTACCCGTGGTACGTGCTGCCGGCGTTCGCGGTCATGGCGCTCACCCTGCGCGAGTCGCGGATGTGGCTCATCATCGTCCTGTCGGTGATCGGGTGCGTGATCACCTTCCCGTCGGGCACGACGGCGCTGTACCGGGTGGGTGGCCTGGGGCCGTGGATCGTCCCGGCGATCACGCTGGCCGGTCTCGTCTACTGGTACCGCACCCTGCGGCCCCGTGGTGACGCCGCCGACGAGCCGGCCGACCTGGAACCGTCGTCCGCACCGGGTCCGTTCGGTTGACCGACGCAGTCGCCTCCGGGTCGGATCCGTCGATGGACGCCGCCGACCGATCCGCCGACCGGCCCGTCGGCTCGGCGTGGCGCCGCACCGTGTGGGTCCTGTCCGCCCTCGCCGTGCTCGGGGCTGCGGCGCGTTGGTGGCCGTCGACGTCGGTGTCGCGAATCGACTACTACGTCTACGGCGGGGCGATCTCCTTCGCCCGGGGTGGTGGTTCCCTCTACGACTACGCGCACGAGGTGCTGGAACTGCCGTTCCTGTACCCGCCGTTCGCAGCGCTCGTGCTCTGGCCCACCTCGGTGCTCACCGACCGCTCCGGCGAGCTGCTCTGGGCCGGCACGACGCTGGTCTGCACCGTGGGGTTCCTGGTCGTCGCTGGTCGGGAGTTCGCCCCGGTGGTGGCCAGGCGGTGGCCCACCTCGCCGCTCGCCGATCCGGGACTGCTGGTTCCCGTGGTCGTGGCCGCCGGGGTCTGGACGATGCCGGCGACCCTGAACGCCCGTCTGGGTCAGGTCAACGCGCTCATGGCGGTGCTCGTGGTGGTGGACGTCTGGTTGGTGCGACGGCGGTCGACGCCGTCCGCTGTGGCCGGTGTGGGCACCGGACTCGCAGCTGCGATCAAGCTCACCCCGGCGGCGCTCGTGCCGTACTTCGTGCTGGCCCGCCGACAGCGTCAGGCCGTCGTGGCCGTGGTGGCCGCGGTCGCCGCCACGCTCGTGGCCGCAGCGGTGTTCCCCTCGGACACGTGGCGGTTCTTCACCGTCGAGGTGTTCTCGACCGACCGTGCGCCCGACGTGTCGATCGAGTTCAACCACTCCATCCGGCGCCTCGCGACGTTCCTCCCCGACGAGCGCCTCGAGCTGCTCGTGTGGGCGGTCGTGTCGGTCGGAGTGCTGATCTGGGCGTACCGCCGTGCGGTGCAGGCCGACCGGGCCGGCGACGTCATGCTGGCCACGACGCTGGTGATGCTGGCGACCTACGTGGTCAACCCGCTGACCTGGGGCCACCACCTGTTCTTCCTGGTGCCGGCGACGCTCTGGTGGCTGGCGACGTCGGACTCGTGGTGGCGGTGGTCGGTCGGTGTGATCGCCCTCGTGTCGTTGTTCGACCCGATCGGCGGGGGCGAGACGGTCGAGCTGACGCTCGTCCGGTTCGGGGTGATGGTCGTGATGCTCGTCGCGCTCCCGGTCGGTTCGCCGGGTGCACCGGCGGTCGGCCGCCCGGTGGTCGATGCGACGTCCGGTTCCGAGCCGGTGCCGGGAACTCAGTCCGCAGCTCCGTAGCGGGCGAGCACCCGCTCACGTGCAGGGGGGTGGATGTTGGCCAGCGTCACGTCGCCGCCGTAGTGGGCGAGCACCCGTCGGTCCATGACCGCCCGCCACAGTGGCGGGACGTACGCCAGGCCGAGCATGAGGCCGTACCCCGAGGGCAGCTGTGGTGACTCCTCGAAGTGGCGCAGCGCCTGGTAGCGGCGGGTCGGGTGGGCGTGGTGGTCCGAGTGCCGCTCGAGTTGGTAGAGGATCACGTTCGACGCCACGTGGTTGGAGTTCCACGAGTGCTGCGGGTTGCAGCGCTCGTAGCGACCCGAGTCGTCCTGCTGTCGGAGCAGGCCGTAGTGCTCCAGGTAGTTGACGACCTCGAGCAGCGAGAACCCGAAGACGGCCTGGATGACGAGGAACGGCAGGATCGCCCAGCCGAAGACGGCGGTCAGGACGGTGAACAGGACGACCGTGAGCGCCCAGGACGTCAGCACGTCGTTGTCGGTGCTCCAGACGCGCTTGTGCCGGGCCCGGAGGCGCTTGGCCTCGAGGCGCCAGGCCGACTGGGCGCTGCCGACGACGGTGCGGGGCAGGAACGCCCAGAACGACTCGCCGAGACGTGAGCTCGCCGGGTCCTCGGGGGTGGCGACCCGGTTGTGGTGGCCGCGGTTGTGCTCCACGTAGAAGTGGCCGTAGCCGGTCTGGGCGAGGGCGACCTTGGCGAGCGAGCGCTCCACCTTCACGTTCTTGTGGCCGAGCTCGTGGGCGGTGTTGATGGCGACGCCGCCCACGGTGCCGACGGTGAGCGCGTAGCCGAGCTCCTGGACCCAGTTCAGGTCCCGGCTGACCACGACCCAGCACGCGAACACCAGCCCGGCGTACTGCAGCGGCAGGAACAGGTAGGTGCACCAGCGGTAGTAGCGGTCCTCGCTCAGCTGGGCGACGGCCCAGTCGGGCGGGTTCGACCGGTCCTGGCCGAAGATCCAGTCGAGCAGGGGGATCATCACGAGGATCCAGATGGGGCCGGAGTACCAGAAGACGTTCGTCCAGCCACCGGGCTCGGTCCAGTCGGCGGCACCGAACGGGAGGAGCGGCACGACCAGGCCGAGCAGCCAGAGGTAGCGCTTGCGGTCCTTCCAGGTGAGGGTCTCGCCGTCGATGGTGGTGGAGAGGGTGGTCACGTTGCTTCGCTCCTGAGTGCGCCGAGGACGAGGAAGGTGGCGACGTAGTCGGCGACGACCTCGGGCGGGTCGTCGGGTGCGTTGACCGCGTAGCTGATGAGCAGCCGGGCGACGACGTCGGCGAATCGGCGTCGTCCGACCGGGTCGTCGGTGAGTTCCGGGGTGCGTTCGGCGACGATCGACTCGACGATCGCCCGCACGTGGACGACCACCGGGCCGCTGTCGGTCGTCAGGATCGGGACGAGCGAGTCGGGTTCGGTGCTGAGCAGCCGGTCGAGCAGCGGGTGGGTCCGCAGCCCGACGAGTGCGGCCAGGATCGACGCCCGGAGCGCGTCGAGCGGATCGTCCAGGTCGGCGGTGGCGGTGGTGATCTGTTCGACGAGCACGGCGGTCTCGCTGAGCACGACCGTGGCGACCAGGGCGTCCTTGGACGGGAAGTACCGGTAGAGCGTCTGGCGGGAGAGCCCGGCCCGCTTGGCGACGTCGGCCATGGAGAGCCGGGAGATGCCGTGGTCGGTGGCCGCAGCCAGCGCAGCGTCGACGAGGCGCTGGCGGATGGAGAGTTCGTCGGTGCTGGCGGGCGGCTCGACCGGCATGAGTGACAGAGTAACGCGATCTGTCACTCTGTCAAGTGGCGACGTCCGGACGGTGACGACTGGACGGTGTCAGCGCAGCCCCGCGCCGCCCGCGCGGCTCACACCGTGGCGCGCCCCACCGTCAGGTAGGTCCACGGCTTCGGACCGCGGGCGAACGCGGACCTCGACGCCGTCACCGTCATGCCGGCCCGCTCGGCCAGCCCGACCGGCTCCCGGGTGAGGTGGCACCCGCCGGCGAGTCGCTGCTGGACGCCGTCCAGGCGGTGCTGCCACCGGGCCACTCCCGGGTCCGGGGCGAGCCCGTGCTCCAGGAACCGGAACTCACCGCCCGGCCGGACCACCCGCCGGATCTCGGCGAGCGCCCGGTCCACGTCGGGGATGGTGCACAGGGTGAAGGTGCACAGCGCTGCGTCCACCGAGTCGTCCGCGAGCGGGATCGACTCGCCGTCCAGGCCGACGAACTCGACGCCCTGCGGCGCCGCGGCGACCCGGTCGGCGGCCCGCGCCCGAGCGACCGTGGACGGCTCCACGGCGAGCACCCGCTCGACGTGGACCGGGTAGTGGGGCAGGTTCAGCCCGGAGCCGAAGCCGATCTCCACCACCGTGCCCGACAGGCCCTCGGAGGTCTCGGCCCGCCACCGGTCGAACCCGCGATCGCCGCAGGCCACGTCCACCAGCCGGGGCAGCACCTGCTGCTCGTAGAACCCCACGTCACCGACGCTACCGCCGCTGCCGCTCCGGTCGCTCCGGCGCCGGGTGGCGGCGCGAGTCGCTCAGGGTCGTTCCTTGGGCGCGAACGCCTCGGTGAGCGACGGGTCGTCGAGCACGTGCGGTGCCAGCAGCGCCTCGGCCTCGGCGGCGAGTTCGTCGCTCAGGTCGACGTCGAGGGCGCCCACGTTGTCCTCGAGCTGCTCCGGCCTGGTGGCACCCACGATGCACGAGGCCACGTTGTCGTTGCGCAGCACCCAGGCGATGGCGAGCTGCGCCGTGGTGCACCCGGCCCGCTCGGCGACCTCGCCGAGCCGCTGGACGGCGGTCAGCAGCTCGTCGTTCATGAACAGCTGCATCGTGTTGGTCTTCGGGTCACCGTGGGCGGCCCGGGAGTCCTCGGGCGGCGGCTGGCCGGGCAGGTACTTGCCGGTGAGCACCCCCTGGAGCAGCGGCGACCAGACGATCTGGCTGACCCCGAGCTCACGACTCGTGGGCACGACCTGTGCCTCGATCACCCGCCACAGCATGGAGTACTGGGGCTGGTTGGACACGAACGGGATGCGCAGCTCCCGGGCGAGCGCGGCGCCGGCGCGGAGCTGTTCGGCGGTCCACTCGCTCACGCCGATGTAGTTGACCTTGCCCTGTCGGACCAGGTCGGCGAAGGCCGTCATGGTCTCCTCGAGCGGCGTCTCGGTGTCGAACCGGTGCGCCTGGTACAGGTCGATGTGGTCGGTGCGCAGCCGCCGCAGCGACGCGTGGCAGCTCTCCATGATGTGCTTGCGTGCCAGGCCCCGGTCGTTGCGGCCCGGACCGGTCGGGAAGTACACCTTCGTGAACAGCTCGATCCCTTCGCGGCGCACGCCCTGCAGTGCCCGGCCGAGCACCTCCTCGGCGCGTGTCTCGGCGTACACGTCGGCCGTGTCGAAGGTCGTGATCCCCAGGTCGAGGGCAGCGTGGACGCAGGTGATGGCCCGGTCGTCCTCGACCTGGCTGCCGTGCGTGATCCAGTTGCCGTAGCTGATGGCGCTGACGAGCAGGCCGCTGTCACCCAGGTATCGGTGTTCCATCCCCGCATCCAAGCACGCCGGAGCGGGGCCCGTCGCACTGGACTACCGGCCCGGGCCCCTCAGGCCGCAGACTGTCGGGGTGAAGGTGACCGAGCGGGACGTCCTGGTGATCGGCGGTGGTCCCGCCGGCGCGGCCGCTGCGATCGTCGCCGCCGAGGCCGGCGCCCGGGTCACGGTCTTCGAGAAGGGCCTTCCGGGCCGGGACAAGATCTGCGGGGACGGCCTGACACCCCGGGCGGTCGCCGCGCTCGACGAACTCGGCGTCGACCTGGGTGACGCCCACCGGATCGACGGCCTGCGGATGGTCGCCAACCGGACGGTCCGCCAGCTCGACTGGCCGGGCATCGCCCCGTTCCCCGCCCACGGCGCAGTCTGGCCGCGCCGCCGACTCGACCTGCGGCTCATGGAGCTCGCCGACAAGGCCGGCGCCGAGCTGCGCTGGGAGCACGAGGCGACCCCGGTCCTGGAGGGCCGCCGAGTGGTGGGGGTCAGCGCCAACGGCCAGGAGTGGCGCGGCGACCTGGTCGTCGTCGCCGCCGGTGCACCCGGCGCGGTCGCCCGGCAGCTCGGTGCGGTGCGGGACCAGCGAGAGCCGTTCGGTCTGGCGATCCGCACCTACGCCGAGTCCCCCCGCCACGCCGAGCGGTACCTGGAGGCGTGCCTCACGCTGCGCGACGCCGCCGGGACCCCGGTGCCCGGGTACGGCTGGATCTTCCCGGCGGGCGACGGCACCGTCAACATCGGCGTGGGTGCGCTGTCGACCATGCGGGGCTTCAAGCAGCTCAACCTCAACACGCTGCAGGACAGCTACCGGTTCCTGGTGCAGGAGTCGTGGGGGCTCGGTCCCGACCTGGAACGGCCCCGGGCGTGGCGGCTCCCCATGAGCACGGTGCGCCGCCACGGGCCGGGGTGGGTGGCCATCGGGGACGCCGCCGGGCTCGTCAACCCCATGAACGGTGAGGGGATCGACTACGGGCTCGAGTCCGGCATGTTGGCGGCCCGGCTGTTCTGCGAGGACCCGGCGACGGTCCCGGTCCGCTACGACCGGATCATCGGCGAACGCTTCGACGCGTTCCTGCGCACCGGCCGACGCTTCTCGTTCCTGATCGGCCACCCGCTGCTGCTGCGCACCGGCCTGCGCTTCGCCGTGGGCACCCAAGGGATCGCCAACGTCACCCTGCAGGTGATGGGGAACCTGGTCGACTCGTCCACCCCTGGGGTGGGCGGTGTGACCATGCGGGCCGCGGACCGGCTGCTGGCGCTGGCCGACCCGGTGCTCCGCGCCACCCGCGCCGCGGCCTGAACCCACAACTCCCAGCTCGCACCGCAGAGCTGGGAAGGATCACCCAGCCGGTTCCCGGTCGTTCCTAGGGTAGGAATCCTCTATGGGGCAGGTCGCAGCGACACCCGAGGGGCACCTCAGCGTCACCGGGTCCGTCTCGGGTGAGGTCCACGACGACTTCGACGACGTGCGGGCGACGTTCCGCAAGCAGCTCGCCCGGACCACCGGCGGGGCGGCGGTCAGCATCTACCACCGTGGCATCAAGGTGGTCGACCTGTGGGGTGGCACCAAGGAGGAGACGGCCGACGCCGAGCGCGTCCCGTGGAGGCGCGACACGCTCGCCATGTGTTTCTCCACCACCAAGGGCGTGGTCTCCACAGCAGTGCACGTGCTCGTCGACCGGGGATTGATCGACGTCGACGCACCGGTCGCCGACTACTGGCCCGAGTTCGGCCAGGCCCGCAAGGAACGGCTCACCGTCGCCCACGTGCTGACCCACTCCGCCGGGTTGCATCGGATCCGCAGTCTGGTGCCCGACGCCTCGGCGATGCTCGACTGGGAACGCATGACCGACGCCCTGGCGGCGGCCACGCCGGCGTACCGGCCGGGCAGCCGCCACGGCTACCACGCCCTCACCTACGGGTGGCTCGCCGGTGAGCTCGTCCGACGGGTCACGGGGCGGAGCGTCGCCGACTTCGTCCGCACGGACCTGGCCGAGCCGCTCGGACTGGACGGGCTCAGCGTCGGACTGCCTGCAGCGCAGCGTTCCCGGGTGGCGCCGCTCGAACCGGTGATGCTCCCTCGGTCGCCGTGGAAGCCGCTCCGACGGATCGAGAAGCGGGTGTCCAAGCAGATGGGCAAGGTCGTCTCGGCGCTGCCGGGCCCCGTCAACACCCGCCGTCTGGCCAACGCGCTCGCACCCCGGGGGGTCGACGAGGTGCTCGGTGCTCCCGAGGTGATGGACGCCGAGATCCCAGCCGCCAACGGGTTCTTCACGGCCCGGTCGCTCGCCAAGCTCTACTCGGCGCTCGCCGGTGGGGGCAGCGTCGACGGTGTCCGGGTCGTCTCACCCGAGCGGGTCGAGGCCATGTCACAGGTCCACGGGCACGGGCCGGACCTGGTGCTCGTCATGCCGATGGACTGGCGGCTCGGCTACCACCGGGTGTTCACCACCAGCGGCACGGTCGGCACGGCGTTCGGTCACTTCGGCCTGGGCGGGTCGGGTGCGTGGTGCGATCCGACCCGGGAGCTGAGCGTCGCCTACGTCTGCAACCGCGGCAGCGGAACACCCGTGGGTGACCTCCGGATCGCGCAGATCGGTGCCGCGGCGATCCGCTGCGCCGACCGCCGTCGCTGAGGGAGGCCCCTCTCCAGCGGAGAGGACTCAGCCGCCGACCACGACGCTGGACACTCCCGGTACGTCGGCAGTGGTCAGGATCCGCTCGAGGGCCGTCGGATCGTCGCGCAGCGTGCCGTCCCAGAATGCGATCGACGTGTCGACGACCACCTGGTCGTGCGGTGACGG
>CAINRS010000109.1 GCA_903852755.1 uncultured Actinomycetes bacterium
CAGCAGCGGGAGCAGGCGCAGCAGCAGGCGCAGGCGCAGCAGCAGGCGCAGGCGCAGCAGCAGGCGCAGGCGCAGCAGCAGGCGCAGGCGCAGCAGCAGGCGCAGGCGCAGGCGCAGCAGCAGGCGCAGGCGCAGGCGCAGGAGCAGGAGCTGGCGCAGCAGCAGGCGCTGGTGCTGGGGCTGGGGCTGGGGCAGCAGCAGCAGGAGCGGGCGCAGCAGCAGCAGCAGCTGGCGCAGCAGCAGGCGCTGCAGGAGTCGCCCCGGCGGATGCCGACACCGCTGCCGGTCGAGGAGCGGATGCTCCCGGGTTCAAGGCCTGGACCTCGACCTTGTAGACGGTCCGGATCTCGAACTTGATCTCCTCGAGGGCGAACATTCGGGCGTTGTCGATGCCTTGCTCGTTGCGGAGCTTCTCCACGAACGCCACCGCCTCTGGCAGCGAGTCGAATTGGTTGTACCCGGGGCTCCCACCGGGGGTCTGAAAGATCACCATGTGCGACACGAGGTCCTCCTACCTGGGTCGGGTGCGCCACAGTGTAGGGGTGATGCGCGGGCTGGGCGACACTGTTCTCCGATGAGTCCGGACGACGACGCTGCGGACCGACGGGCACGCGTGGTCCTGGCCGGCCACCGGGGCGACGCCTCCACCGTGTCCGGGGCGCTGGGCGACCCGGCGCCGGTCGTCAGGAGTGCGGCCCTCGGTGGAGCCGCCCGGCTCGGACTCCTCGACCCACTCACACTGCGAGATGGACTCGAGGACGCGCACCCGGACGTCCGCTCCCGGGCCTGCCGGCTCGCCGCAGCGCTCCCCGGCCCGCTCGGCCCCGCCCTGCAGAGTCTCGTGGACCGGCTCGACGACCCCGACGACCGAGTGACCGAGGTGGCGTGCTTCGCGTGCGGCGAACGGGCCGACCTCGATGCCCGCGGTGTCGACCGGCTCGTGGAGCTGTCCGGGGACCACACCGACGCGCTCGTCCGTGAGTCCGCCGTCGCTGCCCTCGGTTCGCTCGCAGGGCTCGGGGTCGTGGACCGACTCGGCCGCACCGACTCCGTCCGGGCCGCCGTCGTCGCCGCGGGTTCCGACGTCGCACCGGTGCGGCGACGGGTGGCTGTGGCCACCGCTGCGTTCGACGGACCAGAGGTCGAACGACTCCTCGATCGACTGCTCACCGACCGTGACCAGCAGGCGCGCCAGATCGCCGAGGACCTCCGGGCCATCAGCGGGGGCACCGCCTCCGGACCGGAGGAGCAACCGGTGGCGTGGGTCGACCGCCGCCGCGACCCGACCGATTGACTCCGGACGCGACCGACCCCGGACGCGACCGACCCCGCCCGGTGACGGGCGGGGTCGGCGCGACGAGCGGATCGGCGGTCGGTGCGACGGAGCCTCAGCCGCCGCCCTGCTCGGAGAGCTGGGCGCTGTAGTTGGTGAGTTCACCCTGTGGGACCCACTTGCCGCCGGTGCGTGTCACGAACTGGAGCTGCTCGTAGCCGAACGGATCCTCGGCGCCGTTGGTGGTCCAGTCGATGCCGTCGAGGTTCATGCCGAAGGTCACCCCGGTCTGCGAGTAGGCGGTGTTCATGACCGCCGCCCGGTCGAGCTGGGGCGACGCCTTGAGCAACTGGACCAGGTAGGCGCCCAGGTTCCAGCCGGCGGCCACGTTCAGGTCGTCGAGGTCCTCGGGCGCGAGGCCGTACTTGGCGCCCTCGGTCTTGAACTCCTGCACGCTCGGTTGCGCAGCGCTGTCGGGGTCGGACGGGTCGTAGGTGGCCCGGGTGCTGATCGTCCCCTCGGCGGCGTCACCAGCGACGTCCATGAGGATCTTGGACGAGCAGGTGAGCGTCACGTAGATCAGCGGGTTCCACCCCGAGTCCTTGATCGACCGCAGCGCCGTCGGGCACGGCACCGAGGTCACACCGAGCAGCAGCGCGTCCGCTCCCGAACTCGCCAGACTGGTGACCTGGCCCTGGGGGTTGGACTCGGAGCGGGGATCGAAGGTCTGCTCACCCACGACCGTGATCTCCGTACCCGCGATCGCCTGCTTGAAGGCGCTCACGTAGGACTCGCCGAAGGAGTCGTTCTGCGACAGGAGCGCCACCTTGGCCTGTGGCTTGTTCTGCTTCAGGTAGTCGGCGAAGGCCACGGACTCGAGCCCGTAGTTGGGGAGGCCGTTGATGATCCACGGATCGTTCGCCGGGTCGCCGAACCCGGGGAAGCCCGTCGCGACGGCCAGGTTCGGGACGCACTGCTGCGTCTCGGCGAAGTACTGCTGGATCTGCTTGTTGTTCTCCGTACCGACGTTGCCGAGCAGGGCGAACACGCCGTCGGTCTGGGTCAGCGTCTCGGCGTTCGCCCGCGAGCGCTCCGGCAGGTAGGCGTCGTCGAGCGAGATCAGCTCGAGCTGCTTGCCCTGCACGCCGCCGCCGGCGTTGGCGAACTGGAAGTAGGCGTTGATGCCGACCTTGACCTTCTCGAACACCTTGAACGTGCCCGACTGCGGCAGCGTGTTGCCGATCTTGATGGTCGCGCCGTCGGCGCCGGTCGTGCCGGCGTAGTTCGGGCAGTCGGCGGCCGGGTCGACCACCTGGGTCGCCTCGGGCGCCGTGGTCGACGAACCACCCTCGCCCGAGCCTCCGCCCGACTCGGAGCGTCCACCGCACGCGCCGGCCACGACGGCCAGGACGACGGCGAGGGACGCCACGAGCCACGGGGCCCGTCGGTGTGCTCGCTGGTGGGGAGCGGAACGCATGTCATGCCTCCTGTAGTGGTGTGGGGAGATCCTGGTCCTGATCGACAGCGTCACCGGTGCGACCCGGACCCGATTGCCGAGAGGCTAGCCACCGCCGCCGGAGCGACGCCTCCGCCCGGCGGTACAGGCCGACGATGCCACCCGGGGCGACGAGCATCACGATGATGAGCACCACGCCGAACACGACCTGCGAGAAGCGTTGCTGCTCGGCGGGGATGACCTCGCGGAGCAGCACGACCACCGACGCGCCCACGAGCGGCCCGACGATGCTCGCGGCGCCGCCGAGCACGGCGGCGACGAGCAGCGTGATCGACAGCGTGATGGTGAACGAGGTGGGCGACACGGCGTTGTTGAGCACGGCGAACATCCAGCCACCCAGCGACGCGATCCCGGCCGACACGCCGAACGTGATCACCTTCGCCTGGTCCACCCGGACCCCGGCGACCTCGGCGGCGGTCTCGTTGTCGCGGATGGCGACCAGGCTCCGACCCACCCGGGAACGGGTGAGGTTGCGGACGAGCATGAACGCGACGAGCGCCAGCACGCCGAACACGTAGAACCGCCACTGGTCGTCGGCCAGACCGGTCCACGCCGGTGCCCGGAACCCGGCCTGGGCCAGGTAGCGCCGCTGGCCCAGCTCCTCGAGCAGCGCCGTGTCGCCGTAACCGGGCCGTGGCAGCAGCTGGCGGCCGACCGTCCCGCCGGTGATCTCACCGAGCCGCACGACGATCTGGGGGAACAGCACCGCGAGCCCGAGCGTGACGAGGGCCAGGTACACCCCGGTGATGCGGAGCGCCGGGAGCCCGACGGCGACGCCGACCACGAACGCGCCCGCCACGGCGGCCAGCCCGGCGACGGCGAACGGCACCCCGTAGTCGACGGTCAGGACCATGGTCGTGTAGGCGCCGAAGCCGACGAACGCGCCGTGGCCGAGCGAGATCTGGCCGTTGTACCCGGTGACGAGCGCGAGTCCCAGGGCGGCGACGGCCACCCAGAGGATCTCGCTCATCCGGTTGACGAACGTGTCGGCGACGAACTGCGGCAGGGCGGCCAGCACGACGAGCACGACTCCGAACACGGCCCAGCGCAGACGGGTGCTCACGCTCTGGCCACCTGTGCCGAACCGAACAGGCCCTGGGGTCGGACCAGGAGGACGACCAGCACCAGCACGAACCCGGGCAGCAACCGCAGGTCCGGACCGATCACGTCGACGTAGCCGACGACAAGTTCCGACACGAGGCCGATGATGAGCCCGCCCACCACGGCGCCCAGCGGACTGTCGAACCCGCCGAGCGTCGCCGCTGCGAAGGCGTAGATGAGGGCGATCTGCATCATGTTGGTGTCGACGCTGGCGTTCTGCGAGGCCGTGAACGTCCCAGCCAGGGCGCCGATTGCCGAGGCCAGACCCCAGCCGATCATGAGCGTCGTCATGACCTTGACGCCCGCCAGGCCTGCCGACTCCTGGTTCGAGGTGACCGCCCGCAGCGCCAGTCCGAGCTTGGTCCGCTGGAAGAGCAGGCCGAACCCGATGACGAGGAGCGCGAGCACGCCGAGCAGCCCCAGGACCTGGACGGAGATCCCGGCGCCGAGGATCTCGACCCGGCCGTCACCGAACAGGCGCGGCACCTTGGCCGGGTTGGCCCCCCAGATGATCCCGGCACCGTCGTTGAGGATCAGGAACAGGCCGATCGTCACGATCACGATCGCGAGCGGGTTGCCGGC
The DNA here is from genome assembly GCA_903852755.1 of uncultured Actinomycetes bacterium. Lineage (GTDB taxonomy): Bacteria > Actinomycetota > Acidimicrobiia > Acidimicrobiales > Microtrichaceae > SXMI01. The sequence continues at coordinate 4,473 of CAINRS010000109.1, forward strand.
CGGGCCGCCGAGGCGAACGATCAGCAGGCGGTAGAGCACCGCGCCGATCACGAAGCCGACCACGGCCGAGAGGATCGTCGCTGCCCACCACGGCACCCCGGCGTCGAGGAACGTCCAGGCGATGAAGGTGGTGAACATCGCCAGTTCGCCCTGGGCGAAGTTGAGCAGCCCGGACGCCCGGAAGATCACGACGATCGCCAGGGCCAGGATCGCGTAGACGACCCCGGCCTGGAGTCCGTCGAACACTCGCTGGATGAACAACTGCACGGTTCAGACCCCCAGGTAGGCCCGGCGGATGGAGTCGTCGGCCGACAACTCGGCTGCGGTGCCGCTCGAGACGATGCTCCCGGTCTCGAGCACGTAGCCCCGGTCGGCGATCCCGAGGGCCAGGTTGGCGTTCTGCTCGACCACCAGCACGCCGGTCCCGAGCTCGGCGACGATGCTCTGGATCGACGAGAAGACGTCCGCTGTCACGAGCGGAGCGAGTCCGAGCGACGGCTCGTCGAGGAGCAGCAGCGACGGTCGGCTCATGAGCGCCCGGGCGATCGCCAGCATCTGCTGCTCACCTCCGCTCATGCTCCCCGCCCGCTGGTCGCGGCGTTCACGCAGCCTCGGGAACAGGTCCAGCCAGCGCTCGGTGTCCTCGGCCACCTCGGCCGCGGTCCGGGTGAACCCGCCGACACGGAGGTTCTCCTCGACCGTGAGGTCGTTGAAGGTGCCGCGCCCCTGGGGGACGTGGGCCACGCCACGGCGCAGGAGGAACTCGGGGCGCCTGCCGGCGACGTCGGCACCGTCGAGGCGCACCGACCCCTGCACCGGGATCATCCCGGAGATCGCCCGGAGCAGGGTGGTCTTGCCGGCACCGTTGGCTCCGAGGACCACCACCACCTCGCCCCCGGCCAGGTCGAGCGACACACCCTCGAGCACCCGCACCGGCCCGTACCCGGCCACCAGGTCCCGGACCTCGAGCGTCGTCACGACGGGGTCCCCAGGTAGGCGGCGATCACGGCCGGGTCCTCGGCCACCTCGGTCGGGACACCGTCGGCGATCTTCCGGCCGAACTCCATGACCACGACGTGCTCGGAGATGCTCATCACCATGCCCATGTGGTGCTCCACGAGCAGCACGGTGAGCTCGAACTCGTCACGCAGCCGGCGGATGGTGGCTCCCAGCTCGGCGACCTCGCCGTGGGTGAGGCCGCTCGCCGGCTCGTCGAGCATCAGCAGCCGGGGCCTCGCCGCCAGGGCCCGGGCCAACTCGATCCGTTTGAGCGTCCCGTAGGGCAGCCCCGCCGCCGGACGCTGCGCCACGGCGGCCAGGCCGAGGTCCGACAGCAGCGACATGGCGTCGTCCCGGGTCCGGCGCTCCGAGGATCGGACCGGCAGGCCGAGGGAGCACCCCCAGAACCCCCCGTTCGTCCGGGCGTGGGCGCCGATCATCACGTTCTCGAGCACGGTCAGCCCCGGAACCAGCGCCAGGTTCTGGAACGTCCGCGCGATCCCCATGCCGGCGATGGCGTGCGCGGGCAGGGCGAGCAGGTCGGTGCCGGCGAATCGCAGCGACCCCTCGTCGGGGTCGTACAACCGGCTGACCACGTTGAACAGCGTCGTCTTCCCGGCACCATTGGGACCGATCAGCGCGCAGATCTCGTGCTCGGCGATGTCGAAGGTGAGTCCGTCGAGCGCCACGACGCCCCCGAACCGCACCCCGATCCCCTCGACCTCGAGCAGCGCCACGACCGCGTCCTCCCGTCGGCTGGTGCGCGACCCTAGCGCCGCGACCTCCGGGTGGGCCGGACTCGCTGCTACCGGCGGCTCGACATGAACATGTCCCGGAGTTCCTCGTAGGACTCGATGACCCTGCCCGCCCCGAGCACCACGGACTCGAGCGGCTGGCGGACCAACTGCACCGGCACCTCGGTCTCCCGCGCCAGGCGCAGGTCGAGCCCCTTGAGCAGCGACCCGCCACCGACCAGGTGGATGCCCCGCTCGATCAGGTCCTGGGCCAGCTCCGGCGGGGCCTCGGACACGCAGGCGAGGACCGAGTCGATCATGGTGTTGACGGGATCGGCGATCGCCCCCCGGACCTCGTGCGCCGAGAGGATGACGGTCTTCGGCAGCCCGGACATGAGCTCACGTCCGCGCACCTCGGCCCGCATCTCGTTCGGGGTCACGTGCGCGGAGCCGATGAGGATCTTGATCTCCTCGGCGGTCTGCTCGCCGATCGCGATGCCGTACTCGCGTCGGATGTAGGTGATGATCGCCGCGTCGATGTCGAACGAGCCGACTCGCACCGCCTTGAGCGCCACCACACCACCGAGCGAGATGAGCGCCGTCTCGGACGTGCCACCGCCGATGTCGACGACCATGTTCGCCGCGGGTTCGTTGATGGGGAGGCCGGACCCGATCGCCGCGGCCATCGGCTGCTCGATCAACTGCGCCTCGACGGCTCCGGCCTTGCGTGCCGCCTCGGTCACCGCCCGCTTCTCGACGGCGGTGATCGCCGAGGGCACGCAGATGACCACCCGCGGGCGGTTGAACCGGTTGACCCCGACCCGTTTGAGGAGCAACCGGATCATCTCCTGGGTGACCTCGAAGTCGGTGATCGCGCCCTGACGGAGCGGGCGCACCGCCACGATGTAGCTCGGCGTCCGCCCGATCATCTTCCACGCCTCACGACCCATCGCCAGGACCTCGTTGGTCCGGCTGTTCAGGGCGATCACCGAGGGCTCGTTCAAGACGATGCCCTCGCCCCGTGCGTAGACGAGCGTGTTGGCCGTCCCCAGGTCGATCGCCAGGTCGCGGGCCACTACCGCTCCCCTGCGTCGGAGACGTCGGAGTCCTCGACGGGCTGCACCCGGATGCCCACCTCGGAGGCGCCACCGACGTCCGCGCCCTCCTCCTCGGGGGCGAGCGCCGCCATCTGTCCGCTGAAGCGGTCGATGCCCGATGTCGGCGAGGTCTCGGGGCGGTTCCGCCACCACACCAGCGTCACGGCGAGCGCGGCGATCCCCGCCGGGACGATCAGGAACAACAGGTTGCTCACGTGGCCCCCGCTCCCGATCCGAGAGCCACCGGGTCGAGGAGCGCAGCGCGCGCGTCGGCGTCCACGCACCGGCAGTCGGTCGACCACGACTCACCGCCCTCCCAGCGTTCGAGCTTCCAGATGGGGGCGACCGCCTTGACGGTGTCGATCACGAACGCCGTGGCCGGGAACGCCTCGTCCCGGTGCGGCGACGAGACGGCCACGACGACGGCGTCCTCGCCGAGCAGGACCCGGCCCGTCCGGTGGTGGACGGCGACACGCTCGATCGTGGGCCAGCGGCGACGGGCGGTTGCGACCACCCGGGCGAACTCGCTGAGCGCGTACCGGTCGTAGGCCTCGTAGACCAGTTCGCTGACCCCGGTCCGACCGTGCGAACGGTCACGCACCGTGCCGACGAAGGTCACGACGGCACCAGCGGTCGGCTGCCGGACCCAGGCCTCGACACCGGCGACGTCGAGCGCGACCGGCCGCACCGCGAGCCAGTCCCGGTCGTCGAGGTGCTCGACGGCGTCCGGGAACGGCGCTGCACCTCCGGGGGTGTCGCTGTGCTGCACGAACCCATCCTAGGGAGCACGGGCCCGGGGAGCACGGGCCGGGGTGCACGGGCCGGGGTGCACGGAACAGGGCCGGAGAGCACGGGCCGCGCCCGGATGACGACGCTGGTTCGTTATCTTCACCTCCGTGGCGCCACCGGAGTGGGACGAACCGGGAGAACCACCGGCCGATGGAGGTGCAGGTCCGCTCGGACGCCCCGACGGCCCCCGGGCCTGGGTCCACCCGAGCGAACTCGCCATGCAGCACCGCGCCGAGGAGGACCGGGCCCGACGACGCCGGATCCCCGCGCTGGTGGTCTGCGGGGTCGGAGCAGTGGTGCTCGCCGCCGGGGTCGCCATGGGGTGGGGGTGGGTCCCCTCGCCCGACGAGCGGGCCACCGACGCGGCACCGCCACCCGACGTGGTTCCCCTGGTGATGGTCTCCGACAACGGAACGGCGAACCGGAGCGGTGTGGTGGTCGGGCGCGACGGCCTCATCGTCACCCGGGCGACAGGCGTCGACGCCGGCGCCGAGGTGTGGGTGCTGGCCGCCGGACGTGAGCCCGTGCGTGCCGACGTGGCGCGGGTCGACGGAGCACTCGGTGTCGCGGTGCTCGACCCTCCCGTCGACGTGGGTCGACCGAGCGAGTCCACCGCAGCGCCGGAGGTCGGTGACCGGGTGGTCGTCTACACCGCCTCGGGTGCGGAGCAGGCCCCGCTGCAGTGGTCGGCGAGCGTCACGGCGACCGGCGTCGACGAACGACTCACCGACGGGACGACCCGACGTCAGCTCATCCTCCTCCGACCGTCCGGAGGCCCACCGGCCGGTGACGACCCGGCATCGAGCACCCTCGACGGCGTGGTCTACGACGACCGCGGCCGGTTCGTCGGGCTGGTGGTCTCGGAGCGCACGGGTTCCGGTGATCTGGTCGTCGCCCGCAGCCGTGAACTCACCCCCGCCGTGGAGTCGGTCGCCGAGGACACCGGCGACACCTCGGCGAAGCTGGCCGCGACGACCCAACCCGGCGGCTGAGCCGGGACCGGAGTCCCGTCCGGTCGGGCCGCAGACCCGTCGTGGGGGACACGACGTAGGCTCCGACGGTGGATCACGACGGACCCGGCGACGAACCAGCGCCCGGCGACGACGACGACGCCGGCCCGCGGCCCGATCCCAGCGGTGCGTTCGGCCTGCCCGGGTTCGGGCCGACCGGCGGGTTCGGCGACCTCGGTGTGTTCCTGCAGGGGCTGACCCAGATGCTGTCCGGCTCGGGCAGCGGCGGTTCGTGGGACGCTGCGGCCCAGCTCGCCGGGTCGATCGCCTCACGGGGCGCTCCGGAGCCCAACGTCGACCCGGCCGACCGCATGGCGGTCGAGCAGCTCGCCCGGGTCGCGGAGCTCCACGTCGCCGAGGCGACCGGCCGGTCGACCGACGCACCGGTGCGCCTGAGTCCGCTCAACCGGTCGCAGTGGGCCAAGAGCTTCCTGCACGACGAGCAGGACCTGCTCGAGCGCATCGCCGGCTCGTTGGGTCGGGCGCTGCAGTCCCAGCTCGGGTCGATCGACACCGAGGACCTCGATCCGCAGTCGACCCCGTTCGGGATGACCCCCGACGCGCTCATCCGACAGGTCATGTCGATGATGGGACCGATGCTGCTCGGCATGATGGCCGGCAGCACCGCCGGCCACCTGGCCGCCCGGGCGCTGAGCCACTACGAACTCCCGCTCCCCCGGCAGGCCGACCAGCCGCTGTCGATGGTGCTGTCCAACGTCGACGAGTTCGCCGAGGAGTGGTCCATCCCCGTGGACTCCATCCGGCTCTGGGTGTGCCTCTCCGACGTGACCCACCACCAGGTGCTCACCATCCCCCACGTCCGGGATCACCTCACCACGCTGTTGCGGACCTACGCCGACGGGTTCGTGCACGACCCCGAGGTGCTCGACGAGCGACTCCGAGCGCTCGGGCTCGACGACGTCCTGACGAGCGGGGAGCCGGACCTCGCCGCCGTGCAGCAACTCGCCGGCGATCCTGACCTGCTGCTCGGGGCCATGCAGTCCCCGGAGCAACGGGTCGTGATGGCCCGGATCCAGACCGTGGTCGCTGCGGTCGAGGGCTACGTCGACGTGGTGCTCGACACCGTCGGTTCCCGGCTGCTGCCCGACTACCAGCGGGTCACCGAGGCGCTGCGACGCCGTCGGGTCGAGTTCGGTCCCGAGGCCCGGTTCGTCGAACGCATCTTCGGACTCGAACTGTCGCAGTCGACCTTCGACCGGGGCGCGGCCTTCGTCGAGGGTCTCGTCGAGCGGGCCGGAACACCGGTGTTCGACGTCCTGTGGCAGGACCCGACGACGTTGCCCACCGAGGCCGAACTCGACGCCCCCGGGCTCTGGCTCGCTCGTGTGGGCGTGGAGTCGGACTCGCCGGGACCGGGCGAGGACGACCTCGACGGCATCGACGTGCCCGACACCCTGCCCGACGACTGGTCCTGACCGGTTCGACCGGATCCTCCCGGTCGAACTCGGATCGGCTCACTCCGACGGGTCGGCCGGAGGGTCCTGGTCCTGGTCTGCACGGCGCCGGGCACGACGCGACGAGACGGACCGTGCGACGTTCCCACCCACCTGACGGACCGTCGGGAGCCGAGGTGGTTGCTGTCCGCGGCGCACCGCCTGCAACCCCGCCAGGTAGAGCGCCCCGGCGGCGAGGGCGGCGCACGCCACCAGCACGGAGCCCAGCTGGGTCGGCAACGGGATGAGGACGGGCACGAAGGCTCCGAGCACCCAGGCCACCTGGAACCGCGACTCGAACCGGGCGAAGAACCGGCCCCGGTTGGCGTCCGGGGCGTCCCGCTGGACGACGGCGTCGAACGCCTGCTTGGCCGAGGTCGCCGACACCGCGACGAGCAGGGCCAGACCCGCCTGACCCACCAGGCCACCCACGACGAACCCGACACCACCGGCGACGACGGTCAGGGCGACCGCGAACGCGAGCAGGTACTCCTCGGGGTAGCGACGTCGCAGCAGTGGTGACACCGCAGCACCGAGCAGACCGCCGCCGACGCTGCACACGAGGATCACCCCGAAGTGCCACGCCGGAGGACCGACCGGGGCGAGGATGTCCGAGGTCGTCACCGCCTCGTCGACGAACCGACTGCCCGCCAGGCGTCCGAGCGCGACGCCGGTCGGCGGCGGACCCGTGTCACCCCGCAGGGCGAACGCCAGCAGGAAGGTCACGAACCCGACCACGGCGCGCAGGGTGCCCATGGCGGACGAGGCCGTGAGCACGGCTGCGCTGCGGAGCTCGGCCTTCTCCTCGGAGTCGGGGGGTTCCGTCGCCACCGTCGTGCGGGGGACGTAGGCCGTCGCGACGACCGCGAGCAGGAACACGGCCGCAGCGAGCGCCATGACGTGGCCGGCGCCGACCAGCAGCAGCAGCGCCCCGGGGATACCGGCCGCGAACCCCCCGAGTCCGGACAGGAGCTGCAGCTTCGAGTTGGCCTCGACGAGTTCCGCGTCCGAACCCACCACGGTCGGCACCACCGCCGCCTTGGCGACCTGGTAGGTCTTGGCGAGCACGAGCATGAGGAACGCCTCGGGGAACAGCAGCAGACTGTCGTTGGCGACGGCGGAGACCATGAGCACCGCGAGCAGCGCCCGCCCGACGGCCGAGCCGACCAGCACGTACTGGTGTCCACCACGGGCGCGGTCCATCGCCGGGCCGATGAGCGGACCCACCAGGGCGAACGGCGCCATCGTGAAGAGCAGGTAGAGCGCGATCCGCCACCTGGCCCCCGACGGGTCGACGTCGAAGAACAGCGATCCGGCCAACGCCATGGCCACCAGCGCGTCACCGCCGACCGAGAGCAGGTGGGCGACGGCCAGCCGCCCGAAGGGGGTCCGGACCAGGACTCCGAGGCCGGCGCCGTCGCCCGCTCGGGATGCGCCCGCCCGCCGGACGCGATCTGCCGGTGGGTGCCGCCGACTGGGCCGGCCGGGGTCCGGGTCGCTCACGGCGTCATGCTACGGGCCGGTCGCGCCGTCGGTTCGACCGGCCGGACCGCCCCTCAGGGGCGGTTGACGACGAACTTGTAGCCCAGGCCGCGGATGGTCACGATCCGCTCGGGCCGCGACGGGTCGTCCTCCACCTTGGAGCGCAGCCGCTTGATGTGGACGTCCAGGGTCTTGGTGTCACCCACGTAGTCGCTGCCCCACACCCGGTCGATGAGCGTCGATCGGGGCAGCACGCGACCGGCGTTCTCCATGAGCAGGGCGAGCAACTCGAACTCCTTGAGCGGGAGCCGTACGGACTCACCGTGGACACGCACCTCGTGACTGTCGGTGTCGACCTCCACCCCGTCGAAGCGGAGCACGTCGGTCGGTTCGACCGTCGACTCCCCCAGTCGGGGCTGACGCCGGAGCACCGCCCGCATCCGGGCCACGAGCTCCCGGAGCCGGTACGGCTTGGTCACGTAGTCGTCGGCACCGACCTCGAGCCCGACGACCGTGTCGATCTCGGCCGTCTTGGCGGTCACCATGATGATCGGCACGTCGCTGCGCTGGCGCATCTCCCGGCACACGTCGAGTCCCGAGATGGTCGGCAGCATCACGTCGAGGAGCACGAGGTCCGGCTGGATCTGGTCGAACCGGTCGAGCGCATCGGCGCCGTCCCGGGCGACCTCGACGTCGAACCCCTCTCGCCGGAGTCCGACGGTGAGCGCCTCGATGAACGCCTCCTCGTCCTCGACCACCAACACGGTCGGTGCGCTCGTCACGGTTCAACCTCCGCCACTCGCCGGGAGGCCAAGGCCTCGTCCTCGGACTCCTGCTCGATCCATTCGTCGCCGAGCTCGCCCTCCGGGGTGTCGGCCCGACCGACCCCATCGGAGACGACTCCCTCGGACTCCTGCGACCGTCCGAGCGCACGACCCTCGGCCCGGGGCAGGATGAGCGTGAAGGTGCTCCCGACGCCCTCGGTCGACTCGACCTGGATGTCGCCGCCGTGGTTGCTGGCCACGTGGCGCACGATGGCGAGACCCAGTCCGGTGCCACCGGTCTCCCGGCTGCGGGCCCGGTCGACCCGGTAGAACCGCTCGAAGATGCGGTCCAGGTCCCGGCGGGGCACGCCGACACCCTGGTCGCTGACGTAGAGCCGGACCACACCGTCGTCGGGGTCGTCCACCGCCTCGACGAGCACCTCGGACCCGGGGGCGGAGTACTTCACGGCGTTGTCGAGCAGGTTGAACACCGCCGAGACGAGCTGGCGCTGGTCGCCGTCGACCGCCACGTCGTGCGGGACGTCGAGCCGCAGGTCGATGCCGGCCTGCTCGGCCGCCGAACCGATCCGACCCTCGGCCTCGGCCACGACGGCGAGCACGGCGACCGAGCCGAACTCGGCATCGTCACCGAACTCGATGCGCGACAACTCGAGCAGATCGTCGACCGTGCGGCTGAGCCGGTCGGCCTCGAGGATCATCCGCGATGCCAGACGCTCCACGATCTCGTGGTCGGGTTCGTCGCGCAGGGTCTCGGCGAGCAGGCCGAGCGCGCCGATCGGGGTCTTGAGCTCGTGCGAGATGTTGGCCACGAAGTCGCGACGGACGGTCTCCGTCCGTCGCTGCAACGAGCGGTCCTCGACCACGGCGATGGCGCCGTCACCACCACCGGGCGAGATCGGGCTGGCGACGACCACGAACGACTCCGCCGGCGGCCCGAACAGCTCGACGGCCCGGCGGACGTGGCGCCCGGAGGCGGCCTCGGCGAGGAGCTCCTCGAGCGCCGCCGCCACGAGCACGTGACCGTCACGGGCCTCGGCGAGCGCGACGGCGGCCCGGTTCCGGTAGATCTCGCTCTGCCCGTCCCAGATCACAACCCCGTGCTCGAGCCGGTCCACCGCCATCCGGAGCCGGAGGAGCAGCGCGCCGTCGGCGACGTCCCCGAGCTCCTCGTCACCCCCGCTGGCGATGTCGAGCACCGGCACGGCGGGCGTCGGAACGACGTGCGCCTGCTCGTCCGCGACCTGCGCACCGGCCACAGCCACCCCTCGGCGACGTTCCGCCACCAGCGCCAGCACGGCGACCGCAGCCACGACCACCGCGACTCCGGCGACCGCCCAGGCGATCACGACGACTCCCCCTCCTGACCACCGTCGCCCTCGCCGGTCCCGGTTGGTCCGTCACCGTCGCCGGTGCCGGCGAGCAGGTCCTCGATCAGGTCGGCGGGCTTGACGTCCTCGGCCCCGATCCCCCGCAGACGGTGCCGGGCGGAGCCGCTGTGCTCGGGCAACCAGCCGGTCACCATGTACATGACGCGCTCGCCGATGTTGACGGCGTGGTCGCCGATCCGCTCGTAGTACCGGCCGATCATGGCGAGCTGCACGGCGCCCTGCAGTCCGAGGTGCTCCTCGGAGTGACGGGTGAAGATCGCCTGGACGTAGTTGACCTGCAGCTCGTCGAGCCGGTCGTCGATGTCGTCGAGTGCAGCCGCGAGCGACGTGTCTGCATCCACGTAGGAGTCGATCGCCGCCCGGATGAGGAACCCGGCCTCGACCCCCATCTGCTCGATGAGGCCGCGCAGCTGCGGGCCGAACTCCACGTCGTAGATGCGGCGGGAGGCCTTGCAGACGTTGACCATGAGGTCGGCGGAGCGCTCGAGCTCCGAGATGAGCCGCAGAGTGGTGAGCACGAAGCGCAGGTCACCTGCGATCGGCGCCTGGAGGGCGAGCAGCTGGCAGCACCGCTCCTCGAGCCCCAGACAGAAGTCGTCGATCACGTCGTCACCGTCGATGAGCAGCTGGGCGGCGTGCAGGTCGCGGTCGAGCAGCGCTGCGGTGCCGCGACCGATCGTCTCGGAGACCATCGCCCCGAGGCGGATCAGGTCGGATCGCAGGTTCTCGAGTTCCTCCTGGAACTCACTGCGCAGCGAGTCCACGGTCCACCCCCTGTGGTGTCGGATCAGCCGAAGCGGCCGGTGATGTACTGCTCGGTGCGCTCGTCGGAGGGATTGGAGAACACCTGCTCGGTCGTGCCGTACTCCACGAGGAGGCCGGTCCGACGGTCGCTCTCGGCATCCACCTCGGTCGCGAAGAACGCCGTGCGGTCACTGACCCGGGCCGCCTGCTGCATGTTGTGGGTGACGATGACGATCGTGTAGTCGGTCTTGATCTCCCGCATCAGGTCCTCGATGCGGGCGGTCGCGATCGGATCGAGCGCCGAGCAGGGCTCGTCCATGAGGAGCACCTCGGGTTCGATGGCGATCGCACGGGCGATGCACAGGCGTTGCTGCTGACCGCCCGACATGCCCATGGCCGACTCCTTGAGACGGTCCTTCACCTCGTCCCAGAGCGCCGCCTTGGTCAGCGAGTGCTCGACGATCTCGTCGAGGTCGGACTTCCTCCTGGTCCCGCCGATCCGCGGCCCGTAGGCGACGTTGTCGTAGATCGACTTGGGGAACGGGTTCGGCTTCTGGAAGACCATGCCGATCCGTCGGCGCACCTCGACCGGGTTGACCTTGGGGTCGTAGAGGTCGACTCCGTGGTAGTCGATCGACCCCTCGACGACCGCCCCCGGGATCAGGTCGTTCATCCGGTTGAAGCAGCGGATGACCGTCGACTTGCCACACCCCGACGGCCCGATGAACGCAGTGATCTCGCTCCGGGCGATGTCCAGGTCGACGCCGCGCACCGCCCGGAAGCCCGAGTACAGCACCGACAGCCCGTGGGTGCGGAACACCGTGTAGCGGTCACTCGGCGGCGTCGGCCGTGGCGGCACCTCGAGGTGGACGTCAGCTCCGGTGGCCCTCGGGTCGACGGGGTCCCCCCCACCGGCGGATGTGGCGTCCACACGGCCCTCCAGCGTCGATTCGTCCATCACGACCGCCTCTTCTCGAAGTGGTTCCTGGCAAGGATTGCAGCCGAGTTGGCCACCAACAACACCACCAGCAGCACCAGCGCCGACGCCGACGCCAGCGACAACCACTGGTCGGCGGGCCGCTTGGTCGCCACGTAGACCAGCATCGGGAGCGCCGTGTAGTTCCCCTGCAGCTGGCTCAGGATGCTCCCGCCCGAGGTGGTCAGGAGTCCGGTCGCGGTCCCGATGATGAGGAGCGGGGCCGCCTCGCCGAGCGCCCGGGCGAAGCTCAGGACGGTCCCGGTGAGGATCCCGGGCGCCGCGTACGGGAGCACCTGGGTCCGGACCACCTCCCACTGCGTGGCCCCGAGCCCGTACCCGGCCTCGCGGAGCGGCTGCGGGACGGCCCGGATCGCCTCGGAGGCCGTGATCACCACCACGGGCAGCACCAGGATGGCCATCGTCAGGCCGGCGCTCATGAGCGACGAGCCGCCGGTGAGGTCTCCGAGCAGTCCCTTGAACACGAAGAGTCCGAGCAGGCCGTACACCACCGCCGGGACGCCCGCCAGGTTCCGGACGAGCACGTTGACCGCCCGCGAGAACACGTTGTCCGACGCGTACTCCTCGAGGTACACCGCTGCGGCCACCCCCAACGGGAAGGCGATCACCGCCACGAAGACCAGGATCCCGATCGAGCCACGGATCCCCTGTGACACGCCGAACCGCTGCGGACTCCCCGAGAGCTTGCCGCTCAGGAAGTCACCCACCGAACGCTCCTGGAACACCGGGATCGCCCCGTCGACCACCGAGTAGAGCAGCCAGACCAGCACGGCGAGGGCCGTGAGCAGCGCGAGCAGGAGCGCCATCTGGAAGGCCAGACCCTTGGCGTCCATCGACCGTCCGGAAGCGACGGAGTTCGCCACCTCGGCGTCGATCGCCTCGTCGGGCGGGGTCAGCAGCGTGCTCACGTCAGTACTCCTGCCGGAAGCGACGGACGAACCTGTCGGCGAGCAGGTTGAGGCCGAACGTCATGAGGAACAGCAGGAACCCGACGAGGTACAGGCTCTGCACGGCGTTGCCGACGCCGGTGACCTGATCCGAGCCGCTCGCCAGGTTGGCCATGGCCGCGGTCATGGTCAGGCCGGAGTCGACCGGGTTCGGTTGGAACGCCGACCCACCGGCCGCGCCCCCGGCGAGGGTCACCACGAGCGTCTCACCGATCGCACGCGACACGGCGACGATGAACGCGGCGACGATGCCCGACAGCGCCGCCGGCAGGACGACGCGGACGGTGGTGGTCATCTTCCGGGCCCCGAGGCCGATGCTCGCCTCACGGAGGCTGTCGGGCACCGCGGAGAGCGCGTCCTCCGAGATGGACGCCACCAGCGGGATGATGAGCACCCCGACGCCGACACCGGCCGCCAGCAGACTCCCCCGCTCCGCCGAGGTGAAGATGCGCTGGACCAGGTCGGGGCTGATGAAGTTCAGCGTGAAGAACCCGATGATCACCGACGGGATGCCCGCCAGGATCTCGAGCGCCGGCTTCAGGACCCTCCGCACCCCGGGGTGGGCGTACTCGGAGAGGTAGACCGCCGAGGCCAGGCCGATCGGCCCGGCGACGCAGATCGCGATGACCGTGATCCACAGGGTCCCGACGAAGATCGTCGGGAGCCCGAACTTGCCCTCACGCGGGAACCAGCCGTCGGCGAGGAGCGACGACAGGTCGACGTCGAGCAGGAACCGGCCGGCCTCGACCACCACCGTGGCCACGATCATCACCGTGATCACGATGGCGCTCGACGCCGCGAGCAGGAAGATCCACCGCATCCGCCGTTCGGTGGCCCGCCGCCGGCGGTCGCCCGCCAGGTCGGCCAGCGTGACCGTGGAGGTGGGGTCGGTCGAGGTCATGTGGGACTCAGCCTCGCGCGTCGGCGGGGTGCCCGGTGACGTCCGTGGACACCCGGCACCCCGCCTCCTGCGCTCCGTCCGACCGACGCCGTCAGCCTGCGGCGGTGGTGGTGGTCTCGGCCGACGACCCGCCCCCGACGACGGCGGTCCAGGCCGCCTTCGAGGCCTCGAGCTGGTCCGCCGGCAGGGCCACGTAGCCGGCCTCGGTGACGAACTGCTCGTCGTTGTCGAGGTAGTAGGTCACGAACGCCTGGAGGGCCGGCGACGCTGCGGCCTTGGCCGTGTTCACGTAGATGTACAGCGTCCGGCTGAGCGGGTAGGACCCGTCGGCCACCGTCTCGGCGGACGGAGCGACGCAGCCCTCACCGCCATCGACCTCGATCTCGCGCACCTCGGCCTGCTCGGCGAAGGCGAAGCCCACCCAGCCGAACGACGTCGGCGAGCTCTGGATGCCGCGGATGATCTCGTTGTCGTCGGCCAGGCCGCCGAAGGTCCGGGTCTCCTTGGGCGGATCCTCACCCAGACGCTCCTCGGTGATCTTCGACAGCGCGAGCTCGACGAACGAGTCGTAGGTTCCCGACTCCTGACCCGGGGCGAAGATCTTCAGCTCGGCGTCCGGCAGCTGGGACGTGGCCCCGAACTGCGACGCCTGGCTCCAGGTCGCCACGCCGTCGGACTCCGGTCCGACCAGTCCGTAGAGATCCTCGAGCTTCAGGCAGCTGACCGCCGTGTTGTCGACGTTGGTGACGACGGTCAGGGCATCCGAGGCGACCGCCAGCTCGACGTACTCGACGCCGGCGTCCTTGCAGAGCTGCACCTCCTCGTCCTTGATCTTGCGGGAGGCGTTGGCGATGTCGGCCTCGCCGGCGCAGAACTTCTTGAAGCCGTCACCGGTGCCCGGCCCCTCGACGGTGATGTCGACGCCCGGGTTCTCGGCGTTGAACGACTCCCCCGCCAGTGCCGTGATGGGTTCGACGGTGGACGAGCCGGTGGCGAAGACCGCACCGGTCAGGTCGGCACCGGTCGAGGCGGACCCACCTCCGGACTCCGAGTCACCACCGCAGGCTGCGGCCAGCAGTGAGAGGGCGGCGGTCGCCACGACGGCGACGACGAGACGTGAACGGTGCATGCGGAGACTCCTCTGTGGTGTGTTCGCTCGCTCGTCGGTCCAGCGGGTCGGACCGACGGGCGCAACCTAAGGAGCACTGCTCAACGCACGGCGACCCCGAGGTGTCGCGGAGGTGAACGATCGGCGAATGATCGGTGATTCCGGCGCCTCGACCGATGGCCGGACCCCCTCAGGCCCCGTCCAGCGCCCCCGAGGTGACCAACAGGTGAACCAGGTCCAGGTCCTCGTCGTAGGTGGTCGCCACCGTCCCGTCGAGCAGGTCCTCGACCGGCGTCCAGCGGGTCCGGTCGACCTCACCATCGGAGTCCTCCACCGACGGCCGCTGCGTCCCCTCGGCCGTCATCGCCCACCACCGCACCCGCTTGGCCCGGACCCGGCCCTTCCGGTCGACGACCTCGTAGCGCTGCCCCGAACCGAGCTCGGGTCCCAGGCGACAGCGGAGTCCGGTCTCCTCGGCGACCTCGCGCAGCGCCGTGTCTCGATCGCGCTCGTCGCCGTCGCGCTTGCCCTTGGGGAAGCTCCAGTCGTCGTACCGGGGACGGTGGACCATCAGGACCTCGACCCGGCCCCGGCGGCGGCGCCACACCAGGCCCCCGGCCGCCCGGACCTCGGGCAGGTCGGTCCCGTCGTCGCCCCGGCCCACGATCCGCTCAGCGGAGCTCGATCGTGGCCCGCTTGGCCGCCTGCTCCTGGAGCTCGACGTGCGTCTCCACGGTGCAGTTCCGCTCGACCCGCTCCCAGCGGTCCCCGACCAGCTGCCAGGCGAGCGTGTCGTCGGCCAGTTCGACGGCGATGACGTCGTCGAGGCGGGCCCGCAGGTCCGGATCGTCGATCGGGACGACCGCCTCGACCCGTCGGTCCAGGTTGCGCGGCATCAGGTCGGCCGACCCGATGTAGTGGCACTCCGCACCGGGCCCCCGGCCGTTGGCGAACCGGTAGATCCGGGAGTGCTCCAGGTAGCGCCCGAGCAGGCTGCGGACCGTGATGTTGTCCGACAGCCCGGGCACCTGCGGTCGCAGGCAGCAGATGCCCCGGATGATGAGCTCGACCCGCACCCCGTCGGCCGAGGCGGCGTACAGCTCGTCGATCATGTCGGGGTCGACGAGGCTGTTCATCTTCATGACGATGTGCCCGGTCCCCGGCGCCGCCCGGCGCTCGTTGCGGATCAGGTCCACGAGCGCCGGACGCAGGGCGTGCGGCGCCATGAGGAGCTTGGAGTACTCCACGTTGCGGGCGTACCCCGTCAGGTAGTTGAACAACTGGGACAGGTCGGAACCGATCTCGGGGGACGCGGTGAGCAGACCGAAGTCCTCGTAGAGCCGGGCGGTCTTCGGGTTGTAGTTGCCCGTCCCGACGTGGCAGTAGCGCACCACCCCGGCGGCCTCCTCGCGGACCACCAGGCAGGTCTTGGTGTGGGTCTTCAGGCCGACCAGCCCGTACACCACGTGGACGCCCGCACGTTCGAGGCTCCGGGCCCACTCGATGTTGCGCTCCTCGTCGAACCGGGCCTTGAGCTCGACGAGCGCCACCACCTGCTTGCCCTGCTCGGCGGCCCGGATCAGGGACGCCACGATCGGGCTGTCACCCGAGGTGCGGTAGAGCGTCAGCTTGATGGCGAGGACCTTCGGGTCGCCGGCCGCCTGCCGGATGAACTCCTCGACCGAGGTGACGAAGCTGTCGTAGGGGTGGTGCACCAGCAGGTCGGCCTCGGCGATTGCGGCGAAGATGTCGAGGCGTTCGCCCTCCTCACTCACCAGGCGCCGCTGGGTGACCGGGCTGAACGGCGGGTACTGCAGCTCCGGGCGGTCCATCTCGGCGACCGAGAACAGCCCGCTCATGCCGACCGGACCGGCGTGGGCCACCACGTCGGCCTCGTCGAGCTCGAGCTCCTCCCGGATCAGCTCGAGCGCCTCGGCCGAGATGTCGTCCTCGACCTCCAGCCGGACCGCCTTGCCGAAGCGCCGTCGCCGGAGCTCCACCTCGATCGCCGCGAGCAGGTCCTCCGCCTCCTCCTCCTCGACCGTGAGGTCGGCGTTGCGGGTCACCCGGAACGCCACGTGGTCGAGCACCTGCATCCCCGGGAAGAGACCGTCGAGGTGTGCCGCGATCACCTGTTCGAGCGGGACGAACCGCTCACCGTCGGGCATCACCACGAACCGGGGCAGCAGCGGCGGCACCTTGACCCGGGCGAACCGACGCTCACCGGTCGACGGGTCCTGGACGATCACACCCAGGTTGAGCGAGAGCGACGAGATGTACGGGAAGGGGTGTCCGGGGTCGACCGCGAGCGGCGTCAGCACCGGGAAGATCCGCCGGTCGAACTCCTCACGCAGCCACTCACGGTCGTCGTCGTCGAGCTGCGCCCAGGTCGAGTAGACGATGCCCTGCCCGGCGAGCGCCGGGACCAGCTGGTTGAGGAACACCTCGTCGGCCCGGGCGGTCAGCTCGGCGGCCCGCTCCTGGACCTGGTCGAGCTGCTGGGTGGCCGACCGGCCGTCCGGGCTCCGGCCCTTGACCCCGGCCGCGACCTGGTCCTTGAGGCCGGCGACACGGACCTGGAAGAACTCGTCGAGGTTGGAACTGAAGATGGCGAGGAACTTGACCCGCTCCAGCAGCGGCGTCTGCGGGTCCTCGGCCAGGGCCAGCACCCGGGCGTTGAACTCCAGCCACGAGAGCTCCCGGTTCTGGTACCGATCCGCCTCGCCGGCCCCCGTGCCCTGTCCACCCGAGTCGTCCGCCACGCCCACAGGCTAGCGGTGGTCGGCAGTGCTCAGGACCGGGGGATCAGGTCAGGACCGACCCGACTCGGCCTCGTCGGCCTCCTCGTCGAACCCGAGGTCCCACACCAACTCGATCCGCTCCCGCTCGGCGTCGCGGTTGACCCGCTCACGGTTGCGGCGGAACTGGGGATCGTGCTGCGGCACCAGCTGGAGCCGGGCGTTGACCCGCTTGCGGAACTCGTCGACCACCCGCTCGTCACCGTCGGTCCAGGCCACGTCCCAGTGGGGAGCGACCGGACCCAGGTACGTGATGGTCGATGCCGCGACCGGCGGCAGCTGCTCCTCGTCGAGCTCACGTGGATCCTCAGGCATGGATCGCACCCTACCCCGAACCCGGAGAGGAGCCGTCCCGACGCTCGGCAGCCTCACCGGCTGCCGGTCACGACGCTCGGCAGCCTCACCGGCTGCCGGTCACGACGCTCGGCAGCCTCACCGGCTGCCGAGTGTCGCCGTGCCGGACTGCTCCTGGCCCTGACGCTCCCAGGTGATCTCGATCGTGTCACCCGGCTGCATGGCCCGGACCACCTGGCCCACGTCGGCGGCGCTCCGGATCCGGCGGCCGTCGATGGAGACGATCACGTCACCCTCCTGCAGGCCGGCCGCTGCGGCGCCGCTGTCGGGCGAGACCTTCTGGATGAACGCCCCCGAGGTGGCGGTCACCCCGTACCGCTCGGCGACCGCAGGGTTGATGTCGGTCACTCCGACGGTCTCGACCCCGAGCACCGGTCGGGCGGCCGACGCCTGCCGACCGGCCGAGAGGTCCTCGACCAGGGAGCGGATCGAATCGATCGACAGGGCGAAGCCGATGTTCTGGGCGTCGGCCAGGATCGCCGTGTTGATGCCCACGACCTGCCCCGAGGCGTTGATCAGCGGCCCGCCGCTGTTGCCCGGGTTGATCGCCGCGTCGGTCTGGATCAGGTTGTCGAGCGACGACCCGGACGGCGCCTGGATGGAACGACCCGTCGCCGAGACGATCCCCGTGGTCACGCTCGGCTCGTCGCCCAGGTTGAGGGCGTTCCCGATCGCCACGACCGAGTCGCCGACCTGCAGCTCCTCGGAGGACCCGAGTTCGGCCGGGGTCACCGGAGCGGTGAGTCCCTCGACCTTGACCACCGCCACGTCGTTCTCGGGGACCGCCCCGAGCACCCGGGCCTCGGCGGTCCGGCCGTCGGCGAAGTCGACCTCGATCGTGTCGGCACCCTCGATCACGTGGGCGTTGGTCAGCACGATGCCGTCCTCGGTCAGCACCACACCCGAACCGGCGGCCTCGCCCTGACGGGTCCCGGTGTGGATAGACACGACCGACGGGCCGACCTTGTCGAGCAGTGTCTGGATGTCGAGCGGGTCACCCGAGATGGTGGCGTTCGGCCGGGACGGGACGACCACACTCGACGCCGTGACCGACTCCGAGCCCCGGTTCCACAGCGCCGCCGTGGTGAGCCCACCGGCGACGATCGCGCCGACGAGTCCGCCGACGAGCGCCGCCCTGACACCTCCACCCCGGCGTTCGTCGCCCCGGCGACCACCAGCACCCGGCGGCGGGCCGGCAGGACCACCACCGAGCTGCGGTGCAGCCGGGGGCACCGGCGGCGGCGCGGGCGGGGCCCAGCCGGGCACCGGCATGGTCGAGGTCACGGCCGGTGGGGCCGGGGTCACCCAACCCGGGGCCGTCGGAGCCGCCGGCGGCGCCTGGACGGGCGCCTGGGGCCGGGGCTGGACGGGAGGACTCGTGGGGGGCACCGGACCCGGCTGCGAGAGGAACGGATCGGTCGGGTCGTGCTGGGGGTTGTGCATGGATCGGAGTATGGGGGGTCGGTGGGGACGGCGTCAGTGCGCCGCCTGAGAGTCCGGGGCCGTCTCTCAGCTAGGGTGAGTCTGCCACGGTCTCCGACGAGCCGGTCCCCGACCCGGCCCGTCGACGGATCCCCCGGCCGGGGCCGTGGTGGACGCACCGAGCGCCGTCCGTCACACCCGGGGGGACTGAGTCCGGACACAGCGGCTCAGGAATCGAGGAACAAACCGTCGCTCCGGAGCGTCAGTATCAACGCATGGAAACCGTATCCGAGACCCAGTGGATGGCAGAGGGCAACTGCGCCGAGAAGCCACCGAGCCTGTTCTTCCCCTCCGACGGCGTCGGGGTCGAGGTCGCCAAGCGCGTCTGCGGCGACTGCCCGGTCCGCGAGCAGTGCCTCGAGTACGCGCTCGAGAACCGCATCGACCACGGCGTGTGGGGTGGGACGTCCGAGCGTGAGCGACGCCGGATCCTGAAGGCCCGGGGCGCCCAGCCCGTCGCCACCGCCTGAGCCGACCCGCCTGAGACGAATCGACCGACCGGGTCCGACCGGACCCGCTCCGGTCGCCCGACCCGGCGAGCATCCGACCGTGACCGACACCACGCGGACCGAGCTGCGCCGGGAGTTCCGTTCCCTCCGCCGCTCCATCCCGGCCGACGACCGTCCTGCCCTGGACCGGGCCGCCCGGGA
Organism: uncultured Actinomycetes bacterium; assembly: GCA_903852755.1. GTDB lineage: Bacteria > Actinomycetota > Acidimicrobiia > Acidimicrobiales > Microtrichaceae > SXMI01. The sequence goes on from CAINRS010000109.1 coordinate 24,192, forward strand.
TCGTCTGCTCGCCCTGCTCCTTGAGCGACGCGCCGGGACGATCGCCCTGTCCGTGCCCACCGACGGCGAGATCGACGTGGCCGACCTGGCACCGAGCCTGCGGACCCTGGGCTGGACCGTCGTCCTCCCCGTGGTCGACGAGACCGAACCGGGGCGGATGCGCTTCCACCGGTGGGACGCCGACACGCCGCTGCGCGCCAACCGCTACGGAATCGCTGAACCGGTCGGCACCCCGACCGTGGAACCCGAGCACCTCGACGTCGTCGTCGTGCCGGCCGTGGCCGTGGACGACCGGGGCGCCCGCCTCGGGTTCGGCGGCGGGTTCTACGACCGGATCCTGGCCGACAGGAGCGCCCACACCCTGGTGGTGGCCGCCGTGCACGAGCGCCAGCTCACCGACTCGCTGCCGTCGGCACCCCACGACCAACCCGTCGACGTCGTCGTCACACCGACCCGCACGCGGTGGACGGCCCGACCGCTCTGACGGTGCGGCCCGGCTGACGATGTGACCCGGGGACCCGAGTGGGCCGCACCGGTGCCGACGGGTGCGGCTCAGGCGGTCTGCGACTGCTGCGCGGCGCGGGCCAGCGCCCGGGCCCGGCGGATGCGCCGGCGCTCACGCTCGCTCAGGCCACCCCAGATGCCGAACTTCTCGCCGTTGGCCAGCGCGTACTCGAGGCACTCCTCGCGGACCACGCAGCCCTGGCACACCTGCTTGGCCTCTCGGGTCGAGGCCCCACGCTCCGGGAAGAACAGGTCCGGGTCGACGCCGAGACAGTTGGCGTAGAGCTGCCAGCTCTCGGATCCGCCCGGATCGACCACGGGCTCCTCGGCTGCGGGATCGGCGGTCGGTTCGTGGAGTGGTTCCATGCGTTCCCCCTCGGGAGCGACCGGACGACCGGGCCCGGAGGCCAGACCGACCGGCTGTTGTCAGCGGGTCCACCGAGGTAACGACGGCCGGTGGCAGCGAGACCGAACCGGGAACCCCCTCACCCGACCCCGGCCACTCCACCGGCACCTGCCGGCGGACTGGTCGGTGACCGTGGCGTCCGGTCGAACTCGACCACCGTGTAATTACAACGATGTCGTGCGCAGACTAGGCCCGTCCATCACGGAATTGCAACACGAATCTCGCGCGGACCCGATTCAGTCGAACGCGGAGCGTGGGAACAGGCTCGCGGCACGTGGCACCGCTCAGCGACGGCCCCGGACCAGTTCCCGGCGCTGCTCGATGAAGTCCACCAGCACGTAGTCCCCCAGGTTCTCGGGCGTCGTGAAGAACGCCCGTCCCCGGTTGAACTCGGTCATGCGCTCCACGAAGTGCTGCAGGCTCGGGTCCGGGTCGAGCATGAACGTGTTGATCGTGATCCCGGCCCGGGTGCAGCGCCCCACCTCGAGCATCGTGGCGTCCACGGTCTCGCGGATCGGCGGGTAGTGGAACTCCGGCTCGCCCCACGCGTTGATGTGGGCGGTCGGCTCACCGTCGGTGATCATCAGGATCTGCTTGGTGCCGGGCTGACCGTCGAGCAGCCGCCGGGCCAGCTGGAAGCCGTGCTGCATGTTGGTCCCGTAGACGTAGTCCCACGAGGCCTCGGGCAGGTCCTCGACAGCCAGGATCCTGGCCGTCTCGGAGAACGCGACGAGTCCCAGGTAGTCCCTCGGGTACTGCATCGAGATGAGGGTGTGCAGGGCCATGGCGACCTTCTTGGCGGGCAGGAAGTTGCCCCGCATCGGCATGGACAGCGACAGGTCGAGCATGAGCACCGTCGAGGAGCGGACGACCTGCTCGGTCTGCTCGATCTCGAAGTCGTCGGGCTGGAGCCGGAGCGGGACCGTCTCGCCCCGCAGCACGGCGTTGCGGATGGTCCGGGTCAGGTCGAGCTGGAACGGGTCGCCCCACTCGTAGGGCTTGGACTGGAACGACCGCTCGTGACCGAAGCCCGAGCGCTCGAGCTCGTGGGAGCCCATCCGGTCCCGGTCGAGCTTGCGGAACAGCTCGCCGAGGGCCGACTGGCCGAGTCGGCGCAGGCCACGGGCGGTGAGCTCGAGCCGACCCTCGCGTCGCTCGACGAAGCCGGCGTCGGCGAGACGCTGCGCCGCGTCCGACAGCCGCCGCAGCTGCTCGGCCGACTCGTTCCCGAGCAGGTCGCGCACCCGGTCGAGGTCCACCTCCTGCAGTGCACCCGGATCGACAGCGGAGCGGAGGTCCTGCTCGAGCTGGTCGAGCTGGCCGAGCATCTGACCGAGCCCCTGGAGCTGCTCCATGCCCACCTGTTCGTCACCCTGGAAGTCGTAGCTCTCGTCCCACGGCGCCTCGGGGAACAGGTCCCGGAGGTGACCGCCGAGCTGCTGGACCTGCCAGTTGAGGTCGAGGTCCTCGAGCAACTGCTCGGAGAGCTGGCGCAACTGGTCACGCTGGGCCGGCGTCATCGAGTTGAGCATCGCCTGCATGGCCGCCATCCGCCGGGCCATGACCTCGAGCAGTTCGTCGAGGTCCTGCGGGTTCTCGGGGAAGAAGTCGCCGTGGCGCTCCATGAACCCGTCGAAGTCCGGCTCCTCCCCCGCCGCACGCTGCTCGAGCATCGTGTTGAGCTCGGCGAGCATGTCCTTCATCCGGGCGACGTCCTCGGGCGTCATCTGCGACATGGCCCCGGCCATCTGCTCGAACGTCTGCTGGACGAGCTGCTCACGCAGCCGCTCGAGCAACTCGTCGAAGCGCTGCGCCGCCTCGGCCGAGGTGAACTCGTAGCGCTGCAGCCCGTCCACCTGGCCGGCCAGGTCGGGCGGGAGCATGTCGAGCTCCATGTTGCGGGTGGTCGACGCGTCCCGGGCCAGCTCCTGTCGGCGGTCGTCGCCCGAGGCCTCGGCCTGGTCGACCTGGCGCTGGAGCTCGGCGCGCTCCTCGGCCACGACCTGCTGGAGCTCCTCGGCGATCTCCTCGTAGACGCCGCCCAGGTCGTACTGGTCGAGCAGGCTCTGCCGCTGCTCCCGCAGGCGTTCGAGCAGGTCCCGCAGACCGCCGGTCGGCTCACCGTCGGGACCACGCAGGCCCCGCTGCATCAGCTCACGCAGCGCCGAGTTGACGTCGCCGTGGTAGAGCAGGTCGTCGGCGAGCTCGTCGAGCAGGTCGAACTCGTCGAGTTCGAAGCCGCTCTGGGTGCCGTCCCAGGGCGAGTACCGGAAACGGGGACGGGCCACGAGTCCGATGCTACCGCCGGGCCCGTCGCCACGGCCCCCGGCGGGCGACCCTCCCGGGGGTCGGCTCAGCCCCGGGCGCGGTACTGGGCCCGGCCGCCCACGGCGTCCTTGTTGAGCCGCTTGGACAGGTGCAGTCCCTCCAG
>CAINRS010000110.1 GCA_903852755.1 uncultured Actinomycetes bacterium
ATCGAACCCGCACTGTCAGCTTGGGAAGCTGAAGTTCTACCATTGAACTACACCCGCAGTGACCCGTCGCCGGGTCACTGCGGATCGTAGTCCTCCCTTGCCGCCAGGGCCGCAGCCAGCGCCGGTGCACGTGAGGTGCGGCACCAGTGGGGCCGGAGTGCCTGCCCGCCAACGATCGTTGTCATCGGGGGGTACGATCTCCCAGTGGTGTGGGGGTGGGAGGGGAGTCCGGTGGTTCCGACGCGATCCGGTGTGAGGAGTGGGGGAGGAGCCGCTCGGACCGTCGCGCTCATCGGAATCGCTGCCCTCGGCCTGCTGACGGCTTGCGGTCCCCAGATCGGTCCGGTGTGGCCGATGTCCACCGATCCGGCCCCGATCCTTCCCGAGACCTCGGACCCTTCGGTCGTCCGGGTCGGGGTCGAGTACTTCATCTACGGATCCGACAACAGGTTCAGGGCTCCGGTGACTCAGACCGCTGACCTCGGGCGGACGTACTCACAGTGGGAGAAGGACGGACTCACGTTCGAGGCGATGCCGACCCGTCCGGCGTGGGCGGCCAGGGACCGGCAGCTCTGGGCGCCGACCGTGGCCCCATTCGGTGGCCGCTGGGTCATGTTCTTCGGTGCGGACCGGATCGCTCCACCGCAGCCCTGGAACGCCCAGTGCATCGGCCGGGCCTGGGCGCCGCACCCGCTCGGTCCGTTCACGCCGGAGCCGGTGCCGTTCACCTGTGGGATCGATCAGGTGGGCGGAGCGCTCGATCCGGAGTTGTTCCGTGACAACACGGGGCGGACCTACCTGCTCGCAGCATTCGGTGACACGCTCGACAATCTCCGTGGGATCGAACTCGATGGAAACGCCAATCCGATCGGCGACTGGGTGGTGCTCCTCGGTCGCCGCCAACCCTGGGAGTACCACTTCATCGAGAACCCGGCCATGGTGTTCGACCCCGTGCGGGGCAACTGGTTGCTCAGCTACTCCGCCGGACGGTGGTTCGAACCGGCTTACTCGACAGGGATCGCCCGCTGTTCGAGCCCGCTCGGTCCGTGTACCTCGCGCCCGAACGGCCCGTGGGTGTCCTCGCGGGGCGGGCGCACCGGGACCGGAGGGTTGAGCTTCTTCACCGACACCGTCGGCAACCCCTGGGTGATCTTCTCGTCGTTCGCTGCTGGACGTGAGAGCACCAACGGGGGACGGTCGGCCTCGGTCGCCCCGCTCGTCCTCGATCCGATGGTGTCGGTCGGTCCGATCGTCAAGTGAGCCGTCAGGACCGGTGACGGGCGAGGACTGGTCCGGGTTCAGGCACTACCGTTCCCGCCGTGATCCTCTCCGACCGCACGATCCGCGCCGAGATCGAGTCCGGCCGCATCGGCGTCGACCCCTACGACCCGGCGATGGTCCAACCCAGCTCGATCGACGTCCGGCTCGACCACCGGTTCCTCGTGTTCCGCAGCCACACGCGCCCGGTCATCGACGTCCGCCAGGACCTGACCGACCTCACCGAACAGGTGACGGCCACCGACACCGAGCCGTTCATCCTGCACCCCGGTGAGTTCGTCCTCGGGGCGACCGCCGAGGTGGTGTCGCTCCCGGACGACATCGTGGGCCGCGTCGAGGGCAAGTCGTCACTCGGCCGGCTCGGACTGCTGATCCACACGACTGCCGGGTTCGTCGACGCCGGGTTCCACGGCCAGCTCACGCTCGAGTTCTCGAACGTCGCCACGCTCCCGATCACGCTCTACCCGGGCATGAAGATCGGGCAGATCAGCTTCCTGCGCATGGACGGCCCGGCCGAGCACCCGTACGGGACGTCGTCGCTCGGCTCCAAGTACGCAGGTCAGCTCGGCCCGACCCCGAGCCAGTACTGGAAGAACTTCCAGAGCTGATCGGCCGGCCTCGCGCCCGGCTCGCAGCCGGCCTGACTCCCGACAGGCTCGTTCTCGGTGCACTGAACCCCGCGGGCGGGCGCTGGATGCACCGAGAACGTGGGATGTGGGCGGCCTCAGCGCGCAGCGCGCAGCGCGCAGCGCTCAGCGGTCGGCGGCCTCGACGGCCTGGGCGATCGGCGGCACCGAGACGGGTTCGGACTGCTCGATCGCGTCGAGGATGTGCATGGCCAGGTCACCGACCTTGACCTCGTCCTCCTCGACACCCTGGGACTTCACGCCGTCGTCGATCATGACGTAGCAGAACGGACACGCCGTCGCGATCCGGGACGCGCCCGTCGCGAGCAGCTCCTGGGAGCGCTCGACGTTGACCTGCTTGCCGATGTGCTCCTCCATCCACATGCGGGCGCCGCCGGCGCCACAGCACATGCCCTTGGTGCCGTTGCGTCCGGCCTCGACGATCTCGACCCCGCCCAGGTGGCCGATCACGTTGCGCGGTGCCATGTAGATGTCGTTGTGGCGACCCAGGTAGCACGAGTCGTGGTACACGACCCGCTCGTCGAGCTTGGCGCCCGTCAGGTCGAGGCGACCCGAGTCGATCAGGTCCTCGAGGAACCGGCTGTGGTGCACGACCTCGTAGTGGCCGCCGAGCTGCGGGTACTCGTTGGCGAGGGTGTTGAAGCAGTGCGGGCACTGCGTGATGATCTTGCGGACACCCATACCGTCGAGGGTCTCGATGTTCTGCATGGCGAGCATCTGGAAGATGTACTCGTTGCCCGAACGGCGGGCCGGGTCGCCGGTGCAGTTCTCCGACGGGCCCAGGATGGCGAAGCTCACCTCGGCCCGCTGCATCAGCTTGGCCATGGCCTGGGTGACCTTCTTGTTCTTGTCGTCGAACGACCCGGCGCAGCCCACCCAGTAGAGGTACTCGGCGGTGAACGGATCACCGCCGTCGAGCACGGTGATCCCCTCGAGGTCCTTGGCCCAGTCGGCCCGCTCGGACTGGCTCATCCCCCACGGGTTGCCGGAGTTCTCCATGGCCCGGTAGGCGTTGCCGAGCTCGGTCGGGAAGTCCGACTCCATGAGCGTCAGGTAGCGGCGCATGTCGAGGATCTTGTCGAGGATCTCGATGTTGACCGGGCAGTTCTCGTCGCAGGCCTTGCACGAGGTGCAGGACCAGACCTCCTCGGCCGAGATGCGCTCGAACACCGAGTTGGCGGTCACCGAGATCTCGCCGTCGACGCCGATGGGCGGCGACACCTTGGGGTCGCCGGTGGCGGCCATGACCTCGCCGGTCTTGAGGACGATCTCGCGTGGGTCGAGCGGCTTGCCGGTTGCGTGCGCCGGACACACCGAGGTGCAGCGGCCGCACATCGTGCAGGCGTCGGTGTCGAGGAGCTGCTTCCAGGTGAAGTCCTCCACCTGGACCGCACCGAAGCTCTCGAGCTCGGTCTCCATGAGGTTCGGCATGGCCCGCATGGCGCCCTTGGGCCGGTCCCGCTCCGACAGGTACATGTTGAGCGGTGAGGTGAAGATGTGCCGGAGCATCGTCACCGGCAGGATCACCAGGAACGCCACGAACGTGATGACGTGCAGCGTCCACATGGCGACGTGCCAGCCGCCCAGGCCGGACATGCCGTCGACCAACCCCGACAGCGGGTACCCGATGAACGACCAGACCTCGAACGACGGGCGGCCCTCCTCGGCGATCCGGAACATCTCGGCCAGGTAGCCGGTCACGCCGATGGCGAACAGGACCCCGAGGATCACGGCGTGCTCGGGCTTGGACTTGATGCGGATCCGGTAGGGCTTCTGGATGTAGCGCCGGACGATGGCCCAGACGACACCGCCCAGGAAGATCGCGCCGCCCAGGTCGCCGACGAAGGCGAACGCCTGGTAGGTGCGCCCGTTCAGGAACTTGGCGGCCTCGGGCAGCTGGTGGTTGATCTCGAGGATGGTCGTGACGGCCAGGAGGATCAGGAACCCGAAGTAGATCATCGAGTGCATGATCCCGGCGGCCGGGTCGCGCAGGAGGGTCTGCATGTAGAGACCGGACCGGAGCCGCTCGAGCCGGCGCTTGGCGTTCTGCGGGGTGATGGTGCGCTTGTCGGGGGCGCCGCGCTCCCAGTTCTTGATGCGCTGGGAGAACAGGACCGCACCCACGATGAACATGATCGGGATGATCACGTAGAAGAGGACCTTGAGCGCAGTGGGGATCCCACCGAACACCTCGCGCTGGACCGGTGACTCGTCGTGGAACTGGAAGACCGCAGATGCGATGCCCGACACGACCGTGACCAGTGCGATGCCGACGCCGAGCAGGATGGCGATCTGCTGGGGTCGGAGGCGCTTGGGGCCGGGGACCGACGTGTCCTCTGTGACGTCCGGGGAATCAGTGGCAGTCATAGCGATGTGAATCTACCCGTCGGTCCACCCGAGCATGGAGTTGGCGGCCACCACCGGTTGCCGTGGGGCAGGATGGGGTCCGGCGGGAGTCCGCCGGGGGTCGTCGGCGGTAGGGAGCGACGGCACGAGACGGCGCAGGTGGGTGGCCCCACCCGCCGGGGCAGGAGCCGGGATGCGGGTCGTCGCCATCGCAGGTGCCAAGGGCGGGGTGGGCAAGTCCGCGGCCGCGGTCAACCTGGCGTTCCTGTCGGCCGCCTCGGGCTCGCGGACGCTCCTGTGGGACCTCGACCCCCAGGGGGCGGCCACCCACTGCTACCGCATGCGTTCCAGGGTCAAGGGCGGGGCGAGCCGACTCCTCGGTGGCAAGCGGGACCTCCAGGGCTTCGCCCGTTCGACCGAGTTCGACCGGCTCGACGTGCTGCCGGCCGACGGCAGCTTCCGTGTGGTCGACACCGTCCTCGGGACCAGGCGGTGGCCGGAACGGGTCATCCGCAAGCTCGTCCGCCCGCTCGACCGCTCCTACGACGTCGTCGTGCTGGACTGCGCCCCCGGCCTCGGTGTGGTGACCGAGGCGGTGGTCGCTGCGTCCGACATGGTGCTCGCCCCGATCGTTCCGGCCCCGCTCGCCGTCCGCAGCCTCGACCAGCTCGCCGACTTCGTGCAGGAGCAACGCCCGGGCCTCCCGGTGGTGGCGTTCCTGTCGATGGTCGACGAGCGCAAGGTGCTGCACCGCCAGATGCTCGACCAGGTGCGTTCGGACCGGCGGTTCGCCCTCACGGCGGTGCCCGTCTCGTCGGCGGTGGAGCGCATGGGCCTGGAGCAGGTGCCGGCGGTGCTCGCCTCGCCCCGCAACCTGGCGGCGGCTGCGTACCGGCACCTGTGGGCCGAGGTCGCGGAGCGGCTGGGCCTCGAGGTCGATCCGGCCGCGCTCCTCGGTGCCCTGTCGGACCAGCGGTCGGCCGCCGCCCCGACCTCGGCTGCCGACCGGGACGAGCCCGCCGACCCGATGCCGGCTGCCGACCCGATGCCGGCTGCCGAGCCGAGCCGAGCCGAGCCGACCCCGGTTGTCGACCGGGACGAGCCCGTCGACCCGTTCGCCGGCTGGTTCAGCGATCCTCAGCCGCCCGAGGCCTGACGGGCGACCGCCTCGGCGCGGGCGCGGATCTCCTCGGCGTCGCCGAGGTAACGCTCGTCGACCGGTCGGTCGTCCACCGGTGCGGCGTGCTCGTCGAGGTCGTACACGAGCGGCACCCCGGTGGGGATGTTGAGTTGCGTGATGTCGTCGTCCGAGATCCCCTGGAGGTGCTTGACCAGGGCGCGCAGTGAGTTGCCGTGGGCGACCACCAGGACCTGGTTCCCGGCGGTGAGGTCCGGGACGATGGCGTCGTACCAGTAGGGCAGCATGCGTGACACCACGTCGGCCAGGCACTCGGCGGTGGGCACGAGCTCCGGGGGCAGGTGGGCGTACCTGGGGTCGTCGTTCGGGTTGTGCTCGTTGTCCGGGCTGATCGGCGGCGGCGGCGTGTCGTAGGAACGACGCCAGACGAGCACCTGCTCCTCTCCGAACTCGGCGGTCGTCTGCTGCTTGTCCTTGCCGGTCAGGTCGCCGTAGTGCCGCTCGTTGAGCCGCCAGCTCCGGCGGACCGGCAGCCAACTGCGCCCCATGGCGCCGAGCGCCTCGGTGGCCGTCCTGATGGCCCGCAGCTGCAGCGAGGTGTGCAGCACGTCGGGTTCGACACCGTGGTCGACCATCGAGGTGCCGGCCTGCCGCGCCTCGGCAACGCCCCGGTCGGTCAGGTCGCAGTCGTACCAGCCGGTGAACAGGTTGCGACGGTTCCACTCGCTCTCACCGTGTCGGAGCAGGATGAGTCGGGGCATGGGACCTCCGGTCGTGTGGGTCGTCGGTGCGGCCCTCGGGTCGCGTACCCGATCGTGCCCGAGACGGGTCCGTTGCGCCAGCGGACCGTCGGCGGAGCGCCGGGTGACCCGACGGCCGTGCCACACTCTCCGCGATGCCACCGGGTTCGACGCCTGTTGCGGAGACGGCCGGACGCAGCGGCACGCCCCGGACGAGCGTCGTGATCCCGTGTTTCGACTCGCTCCGGTGGTTGCCCGAGACGCTCCGGTCGGTGCTCGACCAGACCGACCGTGACCTCGAGGTGGTGGTCGTCGACGACGGCGGCACCGACGACCTGTCGGGCTACCTGGAGTCGGTGGCCGACGACCGGGTCCGGATGGTTCGACAGGACAACGCCGGGGTCTCCGCGGCGCGCAATCGTGGACTCGAGGAGGCCCGCGGCTCGCTCGTGCTGTTCCTCGACGCCGACGACCTGCTCGCGCCCCGCGCCGTCGAGCTCCTGGTCGCCCGGTTCGACCGTGAACCCGAGGTGGGACTGGTGTACGGCTGGGCGGCGGTCGTCGACGCCGACGGGGTGGAGGTCAGCCGACGCCGGACGTCCGACTGGGAGGGCGACATCTGGGACCGCCTGGTCACCCGCAACGTGATCTCGCTCGGAGGGGCGCTCGCCCCGGCGCGCCTCCTGCGGGAGCTGGGCGGGTTCACCGTCAACCGCGACAGGTTCCGGGTGGACGTCGAGGACTGGGAGCTCTGGCTCCGTCTCGCTGATCGGCACCGGGTCGGCCTGGTGCCCGAGGTCGTCATGCAGGTCCGCCGGCACGAGTCGAACTCGACCGGGGTCGGTTCGGTCGCGGCGCTCGACGAGGCCTACCGGCACCTGATCGAGACGGTGTTCACCGACCAGCCGCCGGAGCGGGCCGCCCGACGCCCCGAGATGGTGGCCCGGGCCGAGCTCGCACTGGCCTGGCACTGCCTGCAGGACGACTTCGACGTCGAGTCCGGCCTGGCGTACCGGCGGTCCGCCGCCCGCCACCACCCGCCGGTGCGCACCACGGGTGAGTACTGGCGGATGGGTGCGGTCGCGGCGCTGCTGCAGGTCGCCGGCCGCCAGGGACTCCTCGCCGCCCGCCGGCTTGCCCAGGCGGGCCGGCGGGCCCGCCGCCGGGTCATCCCTCGCTGAGGGTGCCCGCCCGGCCCGTGGCCTGAGGGTGGGCTCAGCCAGCCCGCCATCGGGCCCAAACCTGAGTGGTAGCCACTCAAGTTCGCTGGTAGCATCTCGTGCAGTCAGATTGACAGGAGCGCTCCGACCCCCCACCCTGCCCGGGAGCACTCCGCGCACCAGGACACCGTGACGGGCATCGTGACGGTCAGAGAGACAAGGAACAGCACATGGCCAAGGCAGTCGGCATCGACCTCGGCACCACGAACTCGGTGGTCTCCACCCTGGAGGCCGGTGATCCGGTGGTGATCCCCAACTCGGAGGGCTCCCGGACCACCCCGTCGGTCGTGGCCTTCGCCAAGGACGGCGAGGTGCTCGTCGGCGAGGTCGCCAAGCGTCAGGCGGTCACCAACGCCGACCGCACGATCCGCTCGGTGAAGCGTCACATGGGCACCGACTGGACCGTCGCGATCGACGGCAAGGACTACACCTCCCAGGAGATCTCGGCCCGGATCCTCATGAAGCTCAAGCGCGACGCCGAGTCGTACCTGGGTGACACGGTCACCGAGGCGGTGATCACCGTCCCGGCGTACTTCGACGACGCCCAGCGGACCGCCACCCAGGAGGCCGGACGGATCGCCGGGCTCGACGTCCTGCGGATCATCAACGAGCCCACGGCGGCTGCGCTGGCCTACGGGCTCGACAAGGACGCCCAGGACCAGACCATCCTCGTGTTCGACCTGGGCGGCGGCACGTTCGACGTGTCCGTGCTCGAGATCGGCGACGGCGTGTTCGAGGTGAAGTCCACCTCGGGTGACACCAGCCTGGGCGGCGACGACTGGGACGAGCGGATCATCAACTGGCTGGTCGACTCGTTCAAGGGCGACCACGGCGTCGACCTCAGCAAGGACAACATGGCCATGCAGCGACTCAAGGAGGCCGCCGAGAAGGCCAAGATCGAGCTGTCGCAGGTTCCGACGACCCAGATCAACCTGCCGTTCATCACGGCCACCGACGCCGGCCCGCTGCACCTCGACTACTCGCTGTCCCGATCGAAGTTCCAGGAGCTCACCGAGGACCTGATCGAGCGGTGCAAGATCCCCTTCGAGCAGGCGATCAAGGACGCCGGCCTGACCAAGGACGAGGTCGACCAGGTGATCCTGGTCGGCGGCTCCACCCGGATGCCCGCGGTGCAGGAACTCGTCGAGGGCCTGACCGGTCGTGAGCCCCACAAGGGGGTGAACCCCGACGAGGTGGTCGCCATGGGTGCCGCCATCCAGGCGGGGGTGCTCAAGGGCGACGTCAAGGACGTGCTCCTGCTCGACGTGACCCCGTTGTCGCTCGGGATCGAGACCAAGGGCGGGGTGATGACGCGGCTCATCGAGCGCAACACCACCATCCCGACCCGCAAGTCCGAGACGTTCACGACCGCCGACGACAACCAGCCGTCGGTCGAGATCCACGTGCTGCAGGGCGAGCGCGAGATGGCCGACTTCAACAAGACGCTGGGCCGGTTCAGCCTCGCCGGGCTGCCCCCGGCCCCCCGTGGGGTGCCCCAGATCGAGGTGACGTTCGACATCGACGCCAACGGCATCGTCAACGTCGCAGCCAAGGACC
>CAINRS010000111.1 GCA_903852755.1 uncultured Actinomycetes bacterium
ACCCCGACGCCGCGCTGCTAGGTTCGCCCGCTGATGCGCCTCGCCGTGCTGGCCTCCGGGTCCGGAACCCTGCTCGACGCCATGGCCTCGGCGGGGCTCCCGATCGAGGTGGTGCTCGTCGACCGCCGGTGCGCGGTGGAGGACGTCGCCTCCCGCCACGGGATCGCGTGCGTGGTCGTGGAACGCACCGACTTCGGCACCTCCTTCGACCGGGACACCTACACCGACGAGGTGGTCGGTGTGCTGGCCGACCACGGTGTCGACCTGGTGGCCATGGCCGGCTGGGGGACGATCCTCGGGGCGTCGGCGTTCGCGGCGTTCCCGGGCCGGATACTCAACACCCACCCGGCGCTGCTGCCGTCGTTCCCCGGATGGCACGCCGTGCGTGACGCACTCGCCGCCGGAGTGAAGGTCACCGGCTGCACCGTCCACGTGGCGACCGAGCAGGTCGACGACGGGCCGATCCTGGCCCAGGAGGCGGTGCCGGTCCTGCCCGACGACGACGAGGCGACCCTGCACGAGCGCATCAAGGCCGTCGAACGTCGTCTCTACACCCAGACCATCCGCAGCATCCTGGACCGAGGAGCCGTCACATGACCGACCGTCCCCGCCGCGCCCTGTTGAGCGCCTACGACAAGACCGGCATGGTCGACCTGGGCCGGGCGCTGGTCGACCTGGGGTGGGAGCTGGTGTCCTCGGGCGGCACCGCCCGGGTGCTCGCGGACGCCGGGTTGCCGGTCGTCCCCACCGAGCAGGTGACGGGGTTCCCCGAGATGCTCGGTCACCGTGTGGTGACGCTGCACCCGGCGATCCACGGCGGGATCCTGGCCGACCGTGACGACCCGTCGCACGTGGCCGACATGGCGACCTACGACGTGGTGCCGATCGACCTGGTGGCGGTCAACCTGTACCCGTTCAGCTCGGAGCCGTCGGTGGAGCTGATCGACGTGGGCGGCCCGACGATGGTGCGCGCCGCGGCCAAGAACCACGCGCACGTGACCGTGCTCGTCGACCCGGCCGACTACGAAGCGGTGCTCGCCGAGCTGCGCGCCGACGGTGACGTGTCGGCAGCGACCCGTCGCCGGCTGGCGCGTGACGCCTTCGCCCACACCGCCGCCTACGACTCGGCGATCGTCGAGTGGTTCGACCGGGGCGACGCCGGCGAGCTGGCCCCCGAGCCGGGGCACGAGTCCCGGGGGGTGCTCCCGCCGACCATCCACCTCTCGGCCCGGCTCGCCCAGCCGCTCCGCTACGGCGAGAACCCGCACCAGCACGGTGCCCGCTACACCTTCAGCGGCACCAGCTGCTGGGACCGGGCGGTGCTCCACGGCGGCAAGGAGATGAGCTACCTCAACGTCTACGACGCCGACGCAGCGTGGCGGCTGGTGTGGTCGCTCGGCGACCAGCCGGCCGCGGTGGTCATCAAGCACGCCAACCCCTGCGGGGCGGCGGTCGGCGACGACGTCGCCGTGGCCTACGCCCGGGCGCACGAGTGCGACCCGGTGAGCGCATTCGGCGGCATCGTGGCGGTCAACCGGCCGGTGACCCACGCCATGGCCGAGGCGCTCGCCCCGGTGTTCACCGAGGTGGTCGTGGCGCCCGGCTACCAGGACGACGCGCTCCTGCTGCTGCTCGAGAAGCGGAACCTGCGGGTGCTCACGGTGCCCGAGCCGGTCGTGCCGGCGCTCGACGTCCGCTCCGTCGAGGGCGGCCTGCTCGTCCAGACCCGCGACACCGTCACGGTCGACCGGTCGCAGTGGCAGGTGGTGACCGACCGCGCTCCGACCGACGCCGAGTGGGCCGACCTGGAGTTCGCGTGGCGGGTGGCGGCACGGGTGACGTCCAACACGATCGTGCTCGCCAAGGACGGCCAGGCGGTCGGGATCGGTGCCGGACAGCAGAACCGTCGTGACGCCGGTCGGATCGCCGCCGAGAAGGCCGACGGCCGTGCGGTCGGCGGGGCGTGCGCGTCGGATGCGTTCTTCCCGTTCCGTGACGGCCTCGACGCCGCTGCGGCAGCCGGAGCCACTGCGGTGATCCAGCCGGGCGGTTCGGTGCGCGACGAGGAGGTCGTCGCCGCCGCCGACGAGCAGGGGATGGCGATGGTCTTCACCGGCGAGCGGCACTTCAAGCACTGACCGCCGAGCGGCACCGCCCTCTGACGTTCTCGGTGCAACCAACCCCCGCCGGTGGGGTTCACTGCACCAGGAACGGGAGCGGGCCGTCGCGTCGCTCAGGGGGTGGCCGGACGGGTGCCCACGATCAGGAGGTGCGGGTGCGGGGTGCGGCGGTCGAGCCGCTCGGTGCGCACCGAGAGTCCTGCGTCGCGCAGCACGGAGGTGATCCGCTCCGGCGGGACCAGTTCCACCCGGTCGCCCCGGGTGGTGCGGAGCACCCGGACGGCGAGGTGCTCCTGGGCCTCGAGCAGTCGCCGCTTCCAGCCGGACTCGAGGTGCATCTCCTTGACCACGACCGTGCCGCCCGGCCGGACCGCTGCGGCCATGGACCGCAGCAGGGCCTCGGCCCGGTCGACGCCGAGCAGGTAGAGGACGTCGACGCACAGGACGGCGTCCGCTCCACCGCCCGGGAGCTCGTCGAGCGGCAGCGACCCGTCGTGGCCCTCGACGAAACGCACCCGGTCCGCCAGGCCGAGTCGCTCGGCGGCCCGGCGGGCGTGGTCGAGCTTGTCGGTGTCGAGGTCGACCCCGACGACCGTGCGGGTGGGGTCGTCGATCGCCGCGAGCAGCGAGCACAGACCGTGGCCGCACCCGACGTCGAGCACGGTCCCGCCCGTCGGGAGCGCGTCGAGCACAGCGTCCACCGGACACGTCGCCGCCCGCAGCAGCTGGTGGAGCTGTTCGGACCGCGAGTCGCCGAACGCCCGCAGGACCGCCCTGACCGAACGGCGCCGGTCGCTCACCGCAGGTCCGCCAGGTCGGCGAACGACCCGAGTGCGAACCCGGAGCGCTGCACTGCGCTCCGCGCGGCGGGGGAGCACAGGGCCTCGAGCTCCGCGGGCCACGTGTAGCCCCACCGGTAACGGGCGCGGTCGGGGTCGTCGGCCTCGCCCGGGTGGGCGGCCAGCTCGGCGCTGGTCGCGCCGGTGTCGTCCAGCTCGGCGATCGAGCCGACCAGGCGGTCGACGTCCAGGTGGCCGGCCTCGTCGAGTCCCATCGAGGCGGCGGGCACGGTCAGGCCGGCGCGCCGCACCCGCCGTTCGAGCCGGGCGGACAGCGCCCGGACGCCGAGCGACGTGGGCGTCCAGCGTCGCGTCCGGGTCAGCCGCACGGCCGGGATGTCCCGCTCGCGGGCGAGGTCGACCACGACGGTCGCCACCGACGGCCACAGGTGCAGGTTCTGGTGGGCGTCGACGTGCGTGGGCCGCACCCCGGCATCGTGCAGCACGTCGAGCTGGGCGCTGCACTCGCGGCGCAGGTCCTCGGGGTCGACCCGGCCGAGCGCGGCGCGCCGCACGAACGTGCGCCACGAGAGCGGGAACCGGCCGCGGCCGTCGACCAGGCTCGGCACCTCGCTCGCGCCGAGCACCGGTGGGTCCTCGCCGATGACGGCGAGGTGCGCCCCCGTCGGCAGGCCGCTGTCGACCAGCGCCCGGGCGTTCGCCGCGAACGCCGGTCCGACCGCGAGCGCGGTCGTGCTCGAGACGATCCCGTCGCGGTGCGCCCGCAGGATCCCGGCGCAGACGCCCGGGGTGAGCCCGAAGTCGTCGGCGTTGACGATCAGGAGCCGCCGTCCGGCGGTCGGACTCACGGGGTGCCGCGGTCCAGGTCGGGGCCGATGCGCCGCAGTTCGGACAGCAGCGTCCGGATGACCCCCCACGACGACAGGGTCGAGGTGCCCCGGGTGCGGGGGAAGTAGTCGACGCCGAACTGGACGATCCGGAACCCGGCCCGTTCGGCGCGGATCAGCAGTTCGGCGTCGATGAACGACCCCTCGCTCCGGAGCGTGATGGACTCGAGGACCTCGCGGGTCATCAGCTTCCCGGCGAAGTTCACGTCGCGGACCCGCAGCCCGAACCGCAACCGGACGAGCGTGTTGTAGACGTGCGAGTAGACGAGCCGCCGCAGCCCCTCACCCGTCCGTGACAGGCGGAACGCGGCGACGACGTCGGCGTCGTAGGTCCGCATGAGGCGGAACGCCGTCCGGAGTTCCCACAGGTCGAACGGCAGGTCGGCGTCGGTGTAGAGGACCCAGTTGCCGCGGGCGTGCTCGAACCCGTGCCGCAGGGTGCCGCCCAGGGTGCGGTTGGTCTCGTTGTGCACGACGACGACCTCGGGGTCGTGCTCCGCCAGGTCGGCGCAGACCTCGGCGGTGCGGTCGGTCGAGGCGTCGTCGACGATCACGATCTCGAACGCGTCGATCTCGTCGAGTTCGATCAGGTCCGAGGCGGCCTCGCGGGCGGCCTCGACCGTGCGCGCGATCGACCGCTCCTCGTTGTAGGCGGGGATGACGAAGGTCAGTCCCCGCTTCTGCAGCAGTGCCTCGTTCACCTCAGGTGCACTCCGTGTCCGTCACCGTCCATTGTCGCACCGGTCGCCGCGGATCGGCCCGCCCGTTTGCCGTCGCCGCTCCGGCCCGGCCCGACCGTTCGCCGTCGGCGCTCCGGCCCGGGTCGTTCTCGGTGCATCCAGCGCCCCCGGCGGGGGCTCACTGCACCGAGAACAGCGGGGAGCGGGGATGGGAGCGGGGATGGGGCCGGAGCGGGTGGGGCCGGGGCGGATGGGGCCGGAGCGGGTGGGGCCGGGTGCGGGGCCGGTGGCCGTAGGATCGTCGCCCGTGACCGCGATCACCCTGGACGGCGAGGCCGTCGCCGCCTCGATCAAGGACGACCTGCGCGGCCGGATCGGGGCGCTCGCCGACCGGGGGGTCACGCCCGGCCTGGGCACGGTGCTCGTGGGTGACGACGGTCCGAGCGCCAACTACGTGTCGATGAAGCACCGGGACTGCGCAGAACTGGGCATGCACTCGGTCGACCGGCGGCTCCCGGCCGACGCCACACAGGAGCAGGTCGCCGAGGCGGTCGACGAGCTCAACGCCGACCCGGCGGTCGACGCCTTCATCCTCCAGTACCCGTTCCCGGCGCACCTCGACTACCAGTCCGCGATCCTGCGTCTGTCGCCCGCCAAGGACGCCGACGGACTGCACCCGGTCAACCTGGGCCGGTTGGTCATGGGTGAGGACGCCCCGCTGGCGTGCACCCCCCACGGGATCGTCCGCCTGCTCGCTGCGTACGACGTCCCGCTCGCCGGCCGGCACGTGGTGGTGGTCGGCCGCGGGCTCACCATCGGTCGGCCGCTCGCCAACCTGCTCACGCTGAAGCGACCCGACACCAACGCTGCGGTCACCGTGGTGCACACCGGCGTGGCCGACATCGGTGCCTACACGCGCACCGCCGACGTGGTGGTTGCCGCTGCCGGCTCCCCGGGCCTGATCACCGCCGACATGGTTGCGCCGGGCGCGGCGGTGGTCGCCGCCGGGGTGAGCTTCCGCGACGGGCGGCTGCTGTCCGACGTGGACGACGCCGTGGCCGAGGTGGCCGGATGGCTGTCGCCGCGCGTCGGGGGAGTCGGGCCGATGACGCGCGCCATGTTGTTGTCCAACACGGTCGAGGCTGCCGAACGGTCGCTCGGTGGTGCCGCAACCCGGCGGTCGTCGAGCGACACCGCGGCGGGGAGCTGAGGTGGCCGTGGCCGATCACGACGGGGCGACGGTCGACGGAGCCGACGCAGGGTCGGGAGCGCGCATCGCCGATCTGATCGCGTCGGGTCCGACGTTGAGCGTCGAGTTCTTCCCGCCCAAGACCGACGAGGGGGCCGAGCAGCTCGACCGCACCGTCGACGAGCTCGACCCGGTCGGCCTGAGCTTCGTGTCGGTCACCTACGGCGCAGGCGGCTCCACGCGCGACCGGACACGCGACCTGGTGGTGCGGCTCAACTCAGAACGCAGCTACCCGGCGATGGCACACCTCACGTGTGTCGGGAGCACCCGGTCCGAGCTGTCGGCGCTGCTCGACGACTACGACGCCAACGGGGTGCACGACATCCTGGCGCTCGCCGGTGACCCGCCGGCCGACGGTTCACCGGCCGGCGGCGACTTCACGTACGCGCTCGAACTGGTCGAACTGGTGCGCGCCCGCGGTCCGCAGTTCTCGGTGGGTGTCGCCGCGCACCCCGAGCTGCACCCGCGTTCGACCGACCGGAGCAGCGACCGCGACCACCTGGCCGAGAAGCTCCGTGCCGCCGACTTCGGCGTCACGCAGTTCTTCTTCGACCCCGACGACTACACCGCCATGGTGGGTGAGCTCGCGCAGCGCGGCTGCACCACGCCGGTGCTGCCCGGCGTGATGCCGCTGTCCAACCCGGCCGGTGTCGAGCGGATGGCCGCGATGTCCGGTGCGACGTTCCCGGCGGCGCTGGCGGCGCGGGTCGAGTCGGCTGGCGACGACGAACGTCACCGGGTGGTCGTCGACGCGACGGTCGAGTTGTGCCGGGCCCTGCTCGACTCCGGTGCGCCCGGCATCCACCTGTACTGCCTGAACCGCTCGCCGGTGGTGCTCGACGTCGCCGAGGCGCTCGACCTGCGCTGAGTTCCCGTCCGCCACCGGTGCCGGCTCCGTCGACGGTCCCGGCGCTGGGAGCACCGCCCGCAGTGGCGGGCGTCGCGCCGTGCGGCTCCAGACCGACGCCCCGCGGCGCCGAACCTGTGCCGCCGCACAGTTGGGGCATCTGCCCAGGCCCCA
>CAINRS010000112.1 GCA_903852755.1 uncultured Actinomycetes bacterium
AGGTCGGTCACGAAGTACGGCGAGAGGAAGCCCTTGTCGAACTGCATGCCCTCGGTGAACTCCAGCTCGAGCCCGAAGGTGTTCGACTCCTCGACCGTGACCACGCCGTCCTTGCCGACCTTGTCGATGGCGTCGGCGATGACCTCGCCGATCTGCGGGTCGGCGGCGGAGATGGCGGCCACCTGGGCGATCTCGGACTTCTCGTCGACCTCCTTGGCGGCGGCGGCGATGGAGTCGACCGCCGCAGCCACGGCGCTCTCGATGCCGCGCTTCACACCGATCGGGTTGGCACCGGCGGCCACGTTGCGCAGGCCCTCGCGCACGAGCGCCTGGGCGAGCACGGTCGCCGTCGTCGTGCCGTCACCCGCCACGTCGTTGGTCTTGGTGGCGACCTCCTTGACGAGCTGGGCGCCCATGTTCTCGAACGGGTCCTCGAGCTCGATCTCCCGAGCGATCGAGACACCGTCGTTGGTGATGGTGGGGGCGCCGAACTTCTTGTCGAGGACGACGTTGCGGCCCTTCGGACCGATGGTCACCTTGACGGCGTCGGCCAGGCGGTTCACGCCGGCCTCGAGCGAACGACGAGCCTCGTCGTCGAACTTCAGGATCTTGGACATGTGGTTGCCTCTCGGTTGATCAGTGGTGGTGGGACGTCAGGAGCGGGACGTCACTTGACGATGGCCAGGACGTCACGGGCGTTGAGGATCAGCAGGTCCTCACCGTCGCTGGAGATCTCGGTGCCGCCGTACTTGGAGTAGACGACGGTGTCGCCGACCGAGATGTCCATGGGCACGCGCTCGTTGTCGTCACCGAAGCGACCCGGGCCGACGGCCACGACCTCACCCTGCTGGGGCTTCTCCTTGGCGGTGTCGGGGATCACCAGACCACTGGCGGTGGTCTCCTCGGCCTCGTTCGGCCGGACGACGATGCGGTCCTCGAGGGGTTGCAAGCTCACGGTTGCCTCCATGGGGCGGTTAGCACTCTGACTGGACGAGTGCCAAGGATAGCACTCTCCCTCGGCGAGTGCTAACCGCCCCGGGGAGGGCCGCTCAGGACGGGAGCGGCCGGATCCAGCGCCCGTGGAAGTCGACGTGCGCCAGCAGGCGGTCGCCGCCTCCGGGCCACCGCCGCAACCACAACGCCGCCCGCCGGCGGTCCCACTCGTCGGGTTCGTACCGCAGCCACGCCAGGGGCGCCGCAGGGGTGGCCCGCTCACCGGCCCGCTCCAGCACCTCGGTGATCCGCCACCGCTCGTCGGTCGGCACGTACTGCCAGACGATCGAGTGCTGCACCAGCGTCGGTGCCGCAGGACCACCGAGCAGTTCCCCGAGCACCCGGGCCGAGTCGGCGGCGCGGCGCAGGTCGGCAGGCTCGGCCGCGGCCACCGCCGCAGCGGCGCGCACCCGCTCGAACCGTTCGAGCTGATCGGGCCAGACGAACCCCGAGAGGGTCGCCAGCCCCTCCGGGGTGGTCACGTCGAGCGGGTGGGGATCCACCCCGATCCGCTCGGCGACCAACGGCGACCGCGCCACCCCGGCGGGCACCGGCGCCAGGACCTCGGGCTCCAGCCGGACCGGTGACCCCGGTGCCCCCAGGTGCAGCGGCGGGATCCGGACGTCGTAGCGGTCGTGGTGCAGGTTCAAGCCACCGGCGCACCCGAGCTCGACCAGCCGGACACCGTCGGGTAGGCCGGCGACCGCGGCGCCGTAGGCGAGCGCTGCGGACCGACCCACCTCGTTGGTCTGCACCTCCCGACCCAGACCGGCGTCGAGCTCGGCGGCGTGCGCCCCGACCAGGTCGGCCCACGCCGACGCCAGGGAGGCATCGTCGGGCACCACTCCCCCACAGGTCGGCAGGCACGCGGCCCACCCGGGCGCCGCACCGACGAGCGCCAGGCGGTGGGCGGCGCCGGCGAGTCGGAGCGGCGCCGCCTGGCCGAAGCGCAGTCCGGCGTGGGGTCGCAGCACCTCCCAGGTGGGACCGGCGGCGTCGAGGTCGTCGGCGACCAGCCGCAGCAGCCGGTCGTAGAGGGGGGAGCCCAGGTCACCGCAGGCCCGGGCCTGGGCCCGGAACCGATCCGCCCACTCGCCGGCACCGGGGGTCCCGGACGCGGGAGCGTGCGGGTGCGGGACCGTCACGCAGCCACCGCCACCCGCCTCGTGCGGCGCGTCCTCGTGCGGCGCGTCGCG
>CAINRS010000113.1 GCA_903852755.1 uncultured Actinomycetes bacterium
ACGTTGCGTCGTCGGGTTGGCCCGATAGGGTGCCCCGACTCGATCGACGTTGCCTGAGAGAGGACCCCCGACGTGGCGACCAAGAAGACCCCGGCCAAGAAGACCCCGGCGAAGAAGGCTCCGGCCGCGAAGGCGAAGGCCCCGGCCAAGAAGGCTCCGGCCAAGAAGGCTCCGGCGAAGAAGGCTCCGGCCGCGAAGGCTCCGGCGAAGAAGGCTCCGGCCGCGAAGGCGAAGGCCCCGGCCGCGAAGGCTCCGGCGAAGAAGGCTCCGGCCGCGAAGGCGAAGGCCCCGGCCGCGAAGGCCCCGACCGCGAAGGCTCCGGCTGGAAAGGGTTCTGGTCGAGGGATGCCGCAGGCCGGCTCGGGGCTGAGCCGAACCACCACGCCGACGCGGAAGGCCTCGGCGAAGCCGTACGAGGGGGCCTTCGTCGAGTCCCAGCGTGAGCGGCTGATCGCCGAGCGGGCCGAGCACCTCGAACAGGCCGCCCACCTGCGCGCCGAGGCCGACTCGCTGGTACGCAACCGCGAGCTCGGTGACACCCAGTTCGACGACGAGGGCGGCGAGGGCGACACGATCGCCGTCGAGCGGGACTTCGACCTGCACCTGGCCCGACAGTCGCTCGCCACCGTCGAGGAGATCGACGCGGCGCTCGATCGGATCGAACGCAACGTGTACGGCATCTGCGAGGTGTCCGGTCAGCGGATTCCGAAGGAGCGGCTGCAGGCCATCCCGTGGGCGAGGGAGCGTGTCGAGTTCCGCGGCAGCCGACTCCGCTGAGCGGACGTCAGGCGCATCGGGCCGAGCCCGCTGGACCCTGATCGGGGGTCCGGCGCTCGTCGTCCTGATCCTCGACCAGCTGAGCAAGCGCTGGGCCGTCCAGCGCCTGTGCGGGCCACCGTTCTGCCCGGACGAACCGGTCCGGGAGCCGATCGACCTGGTGTGGACCCTCCGGCTGAACTACGCGGAGAACACCGGTATGGCCTTCTCGGCCGGCCGTGACCGGGGGTGGCTCATCGGGATCGTCGCGCTCGGGATCGTGGTCGGGTTGCTGTTCGTGGCGCGCTCGCTCACCTCGAGGTTCCAACTGGTGCTGGTCGGCGTGATCGTCGGCGGGGCCCTCGGCAACGTGGTCGACCGACTGAGCCGGGCGGAGCAGGGGTTCATGTCCGGGTCGGTGGTGGACTTCATCGACCTCCAGTGGTGGCCCATCTTCAACATCGCCGACACGGCCGTCGTGGTGGGGGGCATCCTGCTGGCTCTCTCGATGGTGTTCGAGCCCGGTGGATCCCGATCCGCGGCCTGAGCCGGCGGCGTTCCGGGAGTTCGAGATCCCCGAGGCGCTGGCCGGTGAGCGGACCGACCGGGCCGTGTCGCTCCTGACCGGGTGCAGCCGGGCGGCGGCCGCCGACGCCGTGGCGAGCGGTGGTGTCCTCGTCGACGGCGAGGTGGAGCGCCGCGTCGCACGCCGACTCGCCGCGGGTTCGGTGCTCGGTGTCGGCATCGACCCCCTGCCCGAGCCCGGGCCGCTGCTGGGCGACCCGTCGGTCGAGTTCACGGTGGTCCACCTCGACGACGACGTGGTGGTGGTCGACAAACCGGCAGGGCTCGTGGTCCACCCGGGTCCCGGACACGCCGGGTCGACGCTGGTGAACGGACTGGTCGCCCGGTTCCCCGAGCTCGACCCCTCCCACGGGCCCGTCGTCGGTGACCCCGACCGCCCGGGACTCGTGCACCGACTCGACCGTGGGACCTCCGGACTGCTCGCCGTCGCCCGGACCCCCCGGGCCTACGAGGGCCTGGTCGAGCAGCTCGCCGGACACCAGGTCGAGCGGGTCTACACGGCCCTCGTCCGGGGTGATCCGGCACACGACCGAGGCGTCATCGACGCGCCGATCGGACGGTCCCGGCGGAACCCGGTCCGCATGACCGTGACCGCAGAGGGCCGTCCGGCCCGGACCCACTTCGAGGTCGAGGAACGCTTCGGCGATCCCGGACCACTGGCACTGCTCACCTGTCGGCTCGAGACCGGCCGCACCCACCAGATCCGGGTCCACCTGCACTCGATCGGGCACCCCGTCATCGGTGACGACCTGTACGGCCCGCACCGGTCGGTCGTGGAGGTGGAGCGGCCCTTCCTGCACGCCCGGGAACTCTCCTTCGAGCACCCCGTGACGGGGGAGGTCGTGCGGTGCACCTCGCCGCTGCCCGACGACCTGGAACGGGTGCTCACCGACCTGCGACGTCGCGGCGCAGGTACGGAGGGCTGAGCGTCAGCTCGGCCAGTCGCGGCGTCCCTCGGTCATCGCCTGCAGGTCGGCGAGCGTGTAGGCGTCGAGGACGTCCCGCATGCGCCGGCTCACGTCCCCCCAGATCGACAGGAGGACGCACTGCCCCTCGTGGTCGCACGCCCCGCCGGTGTGGGGCTCCCCGAAGTCACCCGCCCGGATCGGGCCGTCGACGGCGGCGACGATCTGGGCCAGGGTGATCTCGCCGGGCTCGCGGGCGAGGAGGTAGCCCCCTCCCACGCCCCGCTTGGACCGGACCACGCCGGCTCCCTTCAGCGCCAGGAGGATCTGCTCCAGGTAGGGCTGGGGGAGTCCCGTCCGCTCGGCGATGTCGCGGACCGACGTCGGGCCGTCGCTGCGGTGCAGGGCCAGCGAGAGCAGCGCACGGCTGGCGTAGTCGCCCCGGGTCGAGACCTTCACGCCGCCACTGTACGCGGCACCGTGGTGTCGCAGCCGTCCGGCACCGAGGTCGGCCGGACCGGCCCGTCGAGCGTGCCCGCCGACCCCCGGGTGGACTTCCGCAGCGGCGTCGGCCTCGGTAGCGTGGTGGTGCCGAGGAGGACGCCGGTGGACCCTGCAGTACTCGACCCGTCGCAGCCGGTGCTCCCGGAGTACGAGGGGGCGTGCACCGCCAACGTCGCCCGCCCGCTCGTCGAGGACCCGGCAGGGGCGCCGGAGTGGATGCCCGAGGCGGTCCGCGCCGCCGACCAGGTCGTGTTCCTCGTGCTCGACGGTCTGGGGTGGCTGCAGATGCAGGACCGTCGGTCGTCCCTCCGTGGTCTGTCCCGCATGGACGCCAGACCGATCACGACGGTGGCACCCACCACCACGGCCACCGCACTCACGAGCATCAGCACCGGGCTGCCCCCGGGTGAGCACGGCGTCGTGGGCTACCGGATGATGATCGACGGCGACGTGCTCAACGTGCTGCGCTGGTCGAACTCCAAGGGCGACGCCCGGGAGACCATCCCGCCGGAGGTGCTCCAGCCGGCGCCGGCGTTCGAGGGCCACCGTCCCCCGTCCGTCACCCGGGCGGAGTTCCGCGACTCGGGGTTCACGCGGGTGCACCTGGCCGGCTGTCGCCACGTTCCCTACCGGATGCCCTCGACGCTGGTGGCCGAGATCCTCCGGCAGGTCGCAGCGGGCGAACCGTTCGTGCACGCCTACTACGACGGCATCGACAAGGTGGCACACGAGTACGGGCTGGGTGCTCCCTACGACGCCGAGCTCGTGTTCGTGGACCGCATGGTGGAGTTCCTGATCGAGTCGCTTCCACCGGGGGTGGCGCTCGTGATCACCTCGGACCACGGACAGGTCGAGGTGGCGGAACGTGTGGTACCGCTCGCCCCCGAGGTCGAGTCCCTGCTGGCCGGGCAGTCGGGTGAGGCGCGGTTCCGCTGGTTGCACGCGGTCCCGGGCGGTGCCGCTGAGCTGCTGCGGGTCGCGGCGGACTGCCACGGGGAGCTGGCCTGGGTGGTCTCACGGGACCAGGTGGTCGAGGAGGGCTGGTTCGGGCCGAAGATGCTGCCGCTCCCGGCGGGCCGGCTCGGCGACGTGGCCCTGGTCGCCCGGGAACCCGTGGCCTTCGAGGATCCGGCGGACACGGGCCCGTTCCACCTGATCGGACGGCACGGGTCGCTCACGGCCGAGGAGGTCCTGGTCCCGCTCCTCGTCGCGGTCGGCTGAGCGCGTAGGATCGACCTCCGTGTCCGATCTGCCTGTCGACGTGTCCGGTGATGACGACTCCGCGGTGCCGGGTTCCCCAACCGTGTCCGGACCATCGGGTGTGGGGGAGGGGGTCGCCGGCGTGGTGACCCCGGACGTGGTCAGCCCGGACGTGGTGCTGGGAGACGGCTCCGGGGAGGGCGCCGATGGGCCGACCTCCGACGTGACCTCGCCCGCCACGGTCATCCGGATCGGCGCCATGGCCAAGCAGCTGCTCGAGGAGCTGCGGGCGACCGAGCTCGACGACCCGGCCCGGGAGCAGGTGCGCAAGGTCTACGAGTCCTCGATCGACCAGCTCCAGACGGCGCTCTCCCCGGAGCTCGCCGAGGAGCTCGAGCGGCTCTCGTTCGTCTTCCGGTCCGACAGCGCACCGACCGACGCCGAGCTCCGACTCGCCGAGGCGCAGCTCGTGGGGTGGCTCGAGGGGCTGTTCCACGGCATCCAGGCCATGCTCGTCGCCCAGCAGGTCCAGGCGCAGCAGCAGCTCCAGGGCATGCGGGCGCAGCTCTCCGAGCGGGCCGGTCAGGCCCCCGGGGGTCCGGGCTACATCTGAGCCCCTGTCGCCGACCGGCTGCGGCCGACCCGGTACCTGCGACCCCGACGCCATCTCCGGTCGTCGGTTCGGAAATGCTTGTCCGAACACCTGTTCGTAACTACGCTGCTGTGGTCAGCCAGCCTCGCTGTCACACCCCGTCCGTACGGTCGGTGTCACCCCCTACCGGAACCCACACCAACGAGAGGTCAGCACCATGGAACGAGAGAAGGCACTCGAGATGGCCCTGAGCCAGATCGAGAAGCAGTACGGCAAGGGCTCGGTCATGAAGATGAGCGAGAAGGGCACCATGGCCGTGGAGTGCATCTCCACCGGCGCCCTCGCCCTCGACATCGCCCTCGGCGTCGGCGGGCTCCCCCGGGGACGTGTCGTCGAGATCTACGGCCCCGAGTCCTCCGGCAAGTCGACCCTGGCCATGCACGTGGTCGCCGAGGCGCAGCGCAACGGTGGCGTGTGCGCCTACATCGACGCCGAGCACGCCATGGATCCGGTCTACGCCGACCGGATCGGCGTCGACGTCGACGAACTCCTCATCTCCCAGCCCGACACGGGCGAGCAGGCGCTGGAGATCACCGACATGCTGATCCGCTCCGGTGCGATCGACGTGATCGTGGTCGACTCGGTCGCGGCGCTCACGCCTCGTGCGGAGATCGAGGGCGAGATGGGCGACAGCCACGTCGGCCTCCAGGCCCGTCTGATGTCCCAGGCGCTCCGGAAGCTCACCTCCAACCTCAACAAGTCCAACACCATCTGCATCTTCATCAACCAGCTCCGGGAGAAGATCGGCGTGATGTTCGGGTCGCCGGAGACCACGCCGGGTGGCCGGGCGCTCAAGTTCTACTCCTCGGTCCGGCTCGACATCCGACGCATCGAGTCCATCAAGGACGGCGTCGAGGTCGTCGGCAACCGGACCCGGGTGAAGGTGGTCAAGAACAAGGTGGCTCCGCCCTTCCGTCAGGCCGAGTTCGACATCATGTACGGCAAGGGCATCAGCCGCGAGGGCTCGCTGCTCGACATCGCGGTCGAGCACAACATCGTGAAGAAGTCCGGTGCCTGGTACACCTACGAGGGCGAACAGCTCGGTCAGGGCCGGGAGAACGCCAAGACGTTCCTCACCGAGAACCCCGAGATCACCGTCGAGATCCAGGACCGGGTGCTCCGTCAGGTCGGCATCGACCAGGATCCCGAGGCGGCGTCCGAGGGTGAGCCCGCAGTCGATCCGGACGACCTGCCCATCACGCTGGACTGACGGTACCGCCCAGGCCGTACGCTACGGCCGTGGCGGACCGCTACCTGATCCGCACCTTCGGGTGCCAGATGAACGAGCACGACTCCGAGCGCATCGCCGGTCTGCTCCAGTCCGACGGGATGGAGCAGACCGGCGACGCCGACGAGGCCGACGTGGTGGTGCTCAACACCTGCTGCATCAGGGAGAACGCCGACAACAAGCTCTACGGCACCCTGGGCCACCTGAAGTCGCTCAAGCAGCGGCGTCCGCACCTGCAGATCGTGGTGGCGGGTTGCCTCTCCCAGAAGGACCGTGCACTGGTCCTCGAGCGAGCGCCGCACGTCGACGTGGTGCTCGGCACCCACAACGTGCACCGCACCGCTGAGCTGCTCGAGCAACGACGTCGAACGGGTGCCGCAGTGGTCGAGGTCCTCGATGCCGACGAGGTCGATGACGTCGACCTCTTCCCGTCGGCGCTGCCGGTGGTCCGCGAGCGCGGTCACGCTGCGTGGGTCACGATCCAGGTCGGCTGCGACAACACCTGTGCCTTCTGCATCGTGCCGGCCGTCCGGGGGCCCGAGTCGAGTCGGCCGTTCGCCGACGTGGTCGACGAGGTCCGGCGAGCAGCTGCCGAGGGCGTCACCGAGGTCACCCTGCTGGGCCAGAACGTCAACTCCTACGGTCGTGACCTCACCCTGGCCCTGCGCAGCGGCGAGCGACCGGACGCCGCGCACCTCGCAGGGCCGGCGTGGGCGGCCTCCGTACCCCGGGTCCGGCCGCTCTTCGCCGACCTCCTGCGTGCGGTCGGTTCGGTTCCGGGGATCCGTCGTGTCAGGTACACCAGTCCGCACCCCAAGGACCTCCGTGACGACACGGCCGCGGCGATGGCCCAGGTGCCCTCGGTCTGTGAGCACCTCCACCTGCCGTTGCAGTCGGGGAGCGATCGTGTCCTCGCGGCGATGCACCGGGGCTACACCTCCGCTCGTTACCTCGAACGACTGGCGGCGGCCCGGTCGACCGTGCCGGACCTCGCCGTCACCACCGACGTGATCGTCGGCTTCCCCGGAGAGACCGCTGCCGACGCCGAGTGCACGCTCGAGGTCGCCGCCGAGGCACAGTTCGACGCCGCCTTCACCTTCATCTTCTCTCCCCGCCCCGGGACCGAGGCGGCCGACCTCCCTGCGACCGTGCCGCACGAGGTGTCCGTCGAGCGGCTGACCCGTCTCCGGTCGGTCGTCGAGCGTTCCTCGCTCCGGGCGAACCGGGCCAGGATCGGACTCGACGAGGAGGTGCTCGTCGAGGGACGCTCCAAGCGCGACGTCGACCGGCTCACCGGCCGCACCCGGCAGAACCGACTCGTGCACTTCCCGGCGGGCACGCCCCTCCGCCCCGGTACGTACGCCACGGTCCGGATCACCGACGCCACCCAGACCCATCTCTCCGGTGAGTTGGTCGAGGTGCTCAGCCCGCCGACCCACCGCACCCGGATCCCGGTGGCGGCCGGTTGAGGACCACCGGGTGGTGGGGCCGGTGATCCCAGTTCCGGACCTCGACGCAACGGGTCGGGGGGTACCCGGCGACCATCCCGAGTACGTCGCCGAACCAGGACGCACGGTCCGCCTGCTCGCCGAGGCCCTCGGCCGGCTCCACGGGACCGCTGCACCGTCGGGGCAGGACGTGCTCGACCGCTGCGAGGTGGCAGCGGCGCTGACCCGTGAGCTGGCCGACGTCACCGACGACGTCCGGGTCGAGGATCCTGCGTACCGCCACGTCACGGTCGCCCTGCTCCTGGGCGCGCTGCACGACGGTGCCGACCCGTCGCGGGACGGTCCGCCCGTACGGACCCACGGCCGGCCGACACTCGGGAGCCTCCGGGTCGACGACGGTGCCCTGGTCGGACTCGTCGACTGGGACGACGCGGCCGTCGCTCCAGCTGCCCGCGACGTGTCGATCGCGCTCCGGTCGCTCATCGCTGCCTTCGGTCCGGGTGTCGCTCCGGCCTTCGCTGCGTCGTACCCCGGCGTGATGCCGAGCGTGGAGCAGGTCGACTGGTGGGTGCTCGCCGCCGTCCTCGGCGACCTCGCCCGTCCCGGAACCGCACCGTCGTGAGCGTCGCACACCCGCTGGTGGTGGTCGGGCCGACGGCCTCCGGCAAGTCCTCGGTCGCGCTCGAGGTCGCCCGGCGGCGGCGGTCCACCGGCCGGCCCGCCGAGATCGTCAGCTGCGACTCGATGGCGGTCTACCGGGGCATGGACATCGGCACCGCCACACCCGGTCCCGCAGCCCGCGCCGAGGTGCCCCACCACCTGCTCGACGTGGTCGAACCGGACCGTGAGTACTCGGTCAGCGAGTTCGCCCCTGCGGTGTCCGCGGTCCTCGACGATCTCTCCGGCCGGGGCGTCGCAGCGGTGCTGGTGGGTGGGACCGGCCTGTACGTCCGGGCAGTGACCGACCGGCTCGACCTGCCGCCGCGGTACGAGCACGTCGCGGCCGAGCTCGAGGCCGAGCCCGACACCGCCGTGCTGTTCGAACGCCTGCACCGACTCGACCCCCTCGCCGCGTCCCGCATCCCGCCCGGCAACCGGCGCCGGGTCGTGCGTGCGCTCGAGGTGACGATCGGATCCGGGCGCCCGTTCTCATCGTCCGGTCCGGGTCTGCGGACCTACCCGCCCACACGCTTCGTCATGGTCGGGCTCGCCGTGCCCCGGGACGTCCTCGCCGTGCGGATCCGCGCCCGGTTCGAGGCGCAGCTCGCCTCGGGTCTCCTCGACGAGGTGGACCGGTTGGCCGGCACCCCCGGTGGCCCGTCACGCACGGCACGCGAGGCGCTCGGCTACCGGGAGCTGCTCGCGGCCTCGCGCGGGGAGCTGTCCTTCGACGAGGCGGTGGAGCTGAGCATCCAGCGCACCCGTCGCTTCGCCGTGCGTCAGGAGCGATGGTTCCGCAGGGATCCGCGGATCGTCTGGTTCGACGCCGTCGACGTCGACCCGGCCGACCTGGCGCGGCGCGTCGACACCCACTGGGACGGGGTAGCCTCCGCCCATCGCGGGTGAACCATGGTCCGACTGAGCAAGCTCCACGGTCTCGGGAACGACTTCCTGGTGGCCATGTCGGACCCACCTGACCCCGACCCCGCGCTGGCGGTCGCCGTGTGTGCCAGACGAACGGGCATCGGGGCCGACGGTCTCGTCCACGGCCTGCCCCCGACCGTCCCGGACGCCGACGTCCGCATGGTCCTGTTGAACGCCGATGGAACCGAGGCGGAGATCTCCGGCAACGGCATCCGCTGTCTCGCCCACGAGTTCCTCCGCCTCGCCGGACGGGCCGAGGGCACCGTCCGTGTCGAGACGGCGGTCGGCATCCGGCAGGTCCGTGCCGTCAGGGGAGCACCTTCGGGTGAGCTCGTCTGCGAGGTCGACTTCGGCGTCGCCCGTCCGGGGCCGGGGATCCTCCGGGCGGCCGAGGCGGTCCCGGCCCGCCACCGGGCGAGCGTCGACGTCGGCAACCCCCACGTGGTGCTCGTCACCGACTCCGCAGACGACCTCGACGTCGCCGTCGTCGGTCCGCAGGTCGAAGCGGCGTACCCGGCGGGGGTCAACGTCCACCTGGCAACGGTCGGTGCCGGGGACGTCGTGGACGTCCGGGTGTGGGAGCGTGGGGTCGGCGTCACGCAGGCGTGCGGATCGGGGGCGGTCGCAACCGCTTGGGCCCTCCGGGAGCTCGGGTTGGTCGGCTCCCACGTCGAGGTGCACATGCCGGGCGGTTCGGTCCAGGTGGTCGTCGCCGATGACGGGCACCTGTCGTTGCTGGGTCCGTCGGTGTTCGTCGGTGTGGTCGAGCTCGCCGAGTCGGTGTCGCAGTGAGCGATCCGGGCCACCGCGGCGGGTTCGGGGGAGTACGGCGGCGAGCGCGACGGTCTGATCGAGCGCACGTTCCGGGAGCGGATCCTGCTGGTGGGCGTCAGCTTCCCGCCGCACGACGACGACGCCACCGACGACTCGCTCGACGAGCTCGCCCTGCTCGTCGACACCGCGGGTGCCGACGTCGTGGGCCGGCTCACCCAACGCCGGCCGGCACCCGATCCGGCCACCTACGTCGGCCGGGGCAAGGTCGAGGAGATCCTCGAGCGGGCCGAGGAACTCGACTGCGACACGGTCGTCTTCGACGACGAGTTGTCCCCTGCGCAGCAGGCCAACCTCGAACGGCTGCTCGGTCGGTCGGCGATCGACCGCACGGCCGTGATCCTCGACATCTTCGCCCAGAACGCCCACAGTCAGGAGGGTGTCGCCCAGGTCCAGCTGGCGATGTTCCGGTACCGCCTGCCCCGGCTGCGCGGCCGGGGGCGGTCGCTGTCGCAGCAGGCCGGCGGCATCGGGGCCCGACGGGGTCCCGGCGAGACGCAGCTCGAGATCGACCGGCGACGGATCACGCGCCAGATCCACAAGCTCACCGCCGACCTCCGTGCGGTCGCCCGGACCCGGGCGACCCAGCGCAAGGCCCGGGGCCGTTCGGCGCTGCGCCACGTCGTCGTGGTGGGCTACACCAACGCCGGCAAGTCCACGCTCCTCAACCGGCTCACCGACGCCGGGGTGCTCGTCGAGGACCGGCTCTTCGCCACGCTGGACGCCACGACCCGTCGGCTCGAGCTCCCGGGCGGCGAGACGATCCTGTGCACCGACACCGTCGGGTTCGTGCGGAAGCTCCCGCACCAGCTCGTCGAGGCGTTCCGGGGCACCCTCGAGGTGGTCCACGAGGCGGACGTCGTCCTCCACGTGGTCGACGGTTCCGCCGTCGACCCCGACGGCTGCATCGCAGCGGTGCGCGAGGTGCTCACGTCGATCGGTGCCGACCTCGACGAGGAGCTCCTCGTGTTCAACAAGTCGGACCTGGGCCCGGGTGCTGCCCGGCAGGCCGCCGACCACCCTGGTTCGGTCGCCATCTCCGCCGCGACGGGGGAGGGGATCGACGAACTGCTCCGCCGGATCGGCGACCGGCTCCGGGCCCTGACCCAGCCGGTCGAGCTCTTCGTCCCCTACGCCCGCGGCGACGTGATCGCCGCGCTCCACCGGAGCGGTGAGGTGCTGAGCGAACGGGCCGGTGAGGGCGGGATCACGGTGTCGGCCCGGCTCGACGAACGGGTGGCCGGGAGGTTCGCCGAGTTCGCGGCGGAGTCACGGTCGTGACCGAGCCGTTCCGTCCACCGCCGTACCCCTACGACCGGCTCGACGCCGTGCGCGAGCTCGCCGAACGCCACCACGGGAGCGCCGTCGACCTGTCCGTCGGGACTCCGTGCGACGAACCGGCACCGGCGGTGCTCGACGCGCTCCGTTCCTCGGCGGGCCCGTACCCGGCGTCGATCGGCTCGGCCGCGTTCCGGGGAGCGGTCTCCGAGTGGTTCGCCCGACGGTTGGGAGTGGTCGTCGACCCCGGCGACGTCGCTGCGTGCGTGGGCACCAAGGAGTTCGTCGCCGGACTGCCGCACTGGCTCCGGCTCCGGGACCCGTCCCGGGACACGGTGCTCTACCCTGCGGTCAGCTACCCGTCCTACGCCATGGGGGCGCTGCTCGCCGGTTGCCGGGCCGTCCCGGTCGCGGTGGACGGTGAGTGGCGCACCGACCTGTCGACCATCGACCCGACCGACGCCGAGCGGGCGCTGTGCCTGTGGGTCAACACGCCGGGCAACCCCGCGGGAGGGCTCGACGACCTGGTCGCCGCCGCCGAGTGGGGTCGGGCGAACGGCGTGCCGGTCTGCTCCGACGAGTGCTACGTGGAGTTCACCTGGGAGGGCGAGCCGGCAGTCCTCGGACAGGCGCCGGGTCGAACGATCCTCGAGGCGGGTGGCGAGGGGGTGCTCGCCGTCCACTCGCTGTCGAAGCGGTCCAACCTGGCAGGTGTCCGTGCCGGCTGGTACGCAGGCGACCGGGAACTCGTCGGGTACCTCTCGGAGCTGCGCAAGCACGCCGGGCTGATGGTCCCGGGACCGGCCCAGGCCGCCGCCGTCGCCGCGCTCGGCGACCAGGGTCACGTCACCGAGCAGCGGCGCCGCTACCGGGACCGGCTGGACCGGCTGGCAGCGGTGCTCCGCGGTCTCGGCCTCCGGTTCCCGATGCCCGCCGGTGGGTTCTACCTGTGGGTCCCCGCTCCGAACGGTGACGCCTGGGGACTGGTCGAACACCTGGCGGTGACCCTCGGGATCGTCGCCAGCCCCGGCGAGTTCTACGGCGACGCCGCTGCGGACCACGTCCGACTCGCCGTCGTCCAACCCGACTCGGTCCTCGACCTCGTCGCCGACCGGGCCTGAAACGGAAATCCCACCCTGCAGGAGCGCCGCCGGACCATACTGTGCGGGCGGACCCGTCCGGCACCGTCGTCGGCGACGGGCACGTCGGATGCACCCGGGTCCGAACATCGAGGAGGTTGACCGTGGCCGATGGAACCAAGCCCCCGAAGGGCGCACTCGTGACGGGACTGGTGTTGTTGGCCCTCTCCCTGGCGGCGTGCGGTGCCGGTGGATTCGGGTGCGCCCGGTTCGCCACCGACCTCGCCAACCTGGCGAGCGAGTCGGGGTCGAGCGCACTCGGTGACCCCGTGGACTTCACCGCCACCTCCGGCAACGGTGCCATCGTCCTGTCGACGACCCCGGACATCGTCTGCTCGGGAGAGGACTCGTCAGGGTCGTCGATCACGTTCCAGGCCCCGCCGAGTGGCAGCTCCGGATCGATCGAGAGCGGCTCGGCGACGTACGACCTGCAGCAGTTCTTCGAGACGACCGACGGCACCTCGTACTCCGTGACCTGCGAGAACGTCTCCGAACTGTCCTCCGGTGGTGGCCGCTACCTGGTGGTGCCCTTCCCCGGATTCGGGTCGCTCGCCTTCGGCGCCGGGGGCATCGGTGGCGGCATCCTGCTGGCGATCCTGGGTGTGATCTTCCTGATCGTCGGTCTGGTCCGACGCTCCGGTTGGAAGAAGCGCAACGCCGCCGTCGCCACCCCGTACGCGGCCCCCGGTGGGTATACGGGCACGGGCACGCTCCCGCCCCCACCCGGAGGCGCCGGCGGGTACGCGCCCCCGCCGGGTGCCGGGACGTTCCCGCCCCCTCAGGCCGCTCCGCCGCCCCCCTCGGCTCCGCCGCCCCCCTCGGCTCCGCCGCCACCGGCCGCTCCGCCGCCCCCCTCGGCTCCGCCGCCACCGCAGTAGGTCGGCCCGACGCGGCCGAGCGGCCGTCGGCGCGCCAGAATCTCCCCGTGACCGAGCGAGACCTGCTCCAGTTGACCCGTGACCTGGTCGACGTCGAGTCGGTCAGCTTCGCCGAGGGTCCGCTCGTCGAACTGCTCGAGGCCGAGCTCCGATCCCTCGGGCACCTCACGGTCGACCGGGTGGGCGACAACCTGGTGGCCCGAACCGAACTGGGTCGGGACCTCCGGCTCGTGCTCGGCGGCCACACCGACACCGTCCCGGTGAACGACAACCTGCCGGCCCGGCTGGTCGGTGACGAGCTGTGGGGGTGCGGTGCCGCCGACATGAAGGGAGGGCTCGCCGTCATGCTCGAGCTCGCCCGTCGGCACCGGGCTCCGGCTGTCGACGTGACCTGGATCTTCTACGCCCGGGAGGAGGTCGCCGCCGACCACTCCGGTCTCGCCGAACTCATCGAGGTACGGCCCGACCTGCTCGCCGGCGATGTGGCGATCCTGGGTGAGCCCACGACGGGCGACGTCGAGGCCGGGTGCCAGGGTGTGCTCCGGGTGACGGTCACGATGACGGGGGCCCGGGCACACACGGCGAGGGCGTGGATGGGCCGCAACGCCGTCCACCGGCTCGGGTCCCTCCTGGTCGCGCTGAGCGAGTTCGAACCGCGTCGCCCCGAGATCTGCGGCCTCCGGTTCCACGAGGCGCTCCAGGCCACCCACGTCAGCGCCGGTGTCGCCGGCAACGTGGTCCCGGACGTGGCCGAGGTCCGCATCGCGCACCGGTTCGCTCCGGACCGGTCCGTTGAGGAGGCCGAGGCGTGGCTCCGGTCGTTCCTGCAGCCGTTCCTCGAACCCGGTGACCACCTGGTGGTCGACGACCGGTCCCCGGCGGCGTGGCCGGCGCTCGAGCACCCGGTGGTGCGTGCCCTGATCGAGCGCAACGCGCTCGAGGTGCGGTCCAAGCTCGGCTGGACCGACGTGGCGCGCTTCACCGAACTGGGCGTTCCGGCGGTCAACCTCGGACCCGGCGACTCGACCCTGGCCCACACGGCCGACGAGCGGGTCTCGGTCGACTCGCTGGAACGGACCTACGCCGTACTCGACGACCTGCTGACCAACGGAGTGGAGGTGTCCGCGTGAGCGACCTGACCATGGACGAACTGCGGGCGCGACCCGGACACGTGGACCCGGCGGCCTACGGCCTCGGAGTGGTCGACCTCGCCGGGGACGGGACGGTGCTCTCCGCGTGGTTCGCCACGGTGAACCTGGGGGAGCACCTGGGTGCGGCGGCGCTGCTCGCCGACGTGGCCGGGCTGGCGGGAGCCCCGGGGACGGCGTCGCTCGACGACGAGCAGTTGGAGCGGGTGCTCCGCCGTTCGGGGGTGGCACCCGAGGACCTCGATGCGCACCCCAACCTGGCGGCGGTCGCGGCGCTCAGGGGCGCCAACCGCCTGCACGACGCGTTCCCCACCCGGCAGCAGGTGGTCGTGACCACCATCGCCTCGCTCGAGGACCCACCGGTCGACGCCGCCGACGCCTACCTGCGGCTCCACCTGCTGTCGCACCGGCTGGTCCGGCCGCACGGGCTGTCACTCGAGGGTGTGTTCGGACTGCTGGCGAACGTCGCGTGGACGAATCGGGGCCCCTGTCCGGTGGCCGACCTCCCGGCGGTGCGGACCGCTGCCCGTGTCGCCGGTGATCCGCTCGTCGTGTTCGGCGTCGACAAGTTCCCGCGGATGGTCGA
The DNA here is from genome assembly GCA_903852755.1 of uncultured Actinomycetes bacterium. Classification (GTDB taxonomy): domain Bacteria; phylum Actinomycetota; class Acidimicrobiia; order Acidimicrobiales; family Microtrichaceae; genus SXMI01. The sequence continues at coordinate 14,723 of CAINRS010000113.1, forward strand.
CTACGTCGTGCCCTCGGGGGTTCGCATCGCCGACGCCGACCGGGTCCGTCTCGGGGCACACCTCGCTGACGGCACGACGGTCATGCACGAGGGGTTCGTGAACTTCAACGCCGGCACGCTGGGCCCTGCGATGATCGAGGGGCGCATCAGCGCCGGGGTGGTCGTCGGAGCCAACTCGGACCTGGGTGGCAGCGCGTCGATCATGGGCACGCTCTCCGGCGGTGGCAAGGAGGTCATCTCGATCGGAGAGGACTGCCTGGTCGGCGCGAACGCCGGCATCGGCATCTCGCTCGGTGACCGCTGCGTCGTCGAGGCGGGCCTGTACGTGACCGCCGGGACCGTGGTCACGCTGCCCGACGGGGCGACAGCGAAGGCCAGGACCCTGAGTGGTGTGTCCGACCTGCTGTTCCGACGGAACTCGACCACCGGCGCCGTCGAGGTGCGGCCACGTGAGGGGGCGTGGTCCGAGGGGCTCAACGCCGCCCTGCACGACAACTGAGCAGACGCCGCCGCCGTCGTCGGAGCACGGTGACGACTGCAGAGTCGTCGGAGCAGGGTGACGACTGCAGAGTCGTCGGAGCAGGGTGATGACTTCAGAGTCGTCGGAGCAGGGTGACGACTTCAGAGTCGTCGGAGGACGGTGACGACCTTGCCGTAGATCGTGACCTGATCGGCGTCGAGCACGATGGGATCCATCCGCTCGTTCGCCGGCTCCAGGGTGACCCGGTTGCCCTTGCGCCGGAACGTCTTGACCGTCGCCTCCTCGCCCGGGATCCCGGCGACCACGACGTCACCGTTGCGTGCCTCGGTCTCGACCCGGGCGACCACGAAGTCACCGTCGAGGATGCCGACGTCCACCATCGAGTCCCCCCGGACCCGAAGCATGAAGAGCTCGCCGTCACCGGTGAAGTCCGCCGGGAGGGGGACGAGTTCCTCGACCTGCTCCTGGGCGAGCACGCCGGTCCCCGCGGCGACGTCACCGACGAGCGGGACGTGCCGGGTCGGCCTGCGCATGGCCGTGGTCCCGCTCGCGGTGTCCGAGGTCACCTGGATCGCCCGTGGTTGCGTCGGGTGGCGCCGCAGGTAGCCGAGCCGCTGCAGGGTGTGGAGGTGGCTGTGCACCGTCGAGGGTGAGGCGAGCCCGACGGCCTGACCGATCTCTCGCACCGAGGGCGGGTAGCCCCGCTCGTCGACCGTTCGCTCGATGAAGGCGAGGATGTCGAGCTGACGTCGGGTGAGCTGGTCGCTGGTGGGGGACACGGTGGCCTCCTGGTCGGTCGAACACGTGTTCCGCACCCTAGCAGCCCGGAGCCCCTCCGGGTGGAACATCCGTTCGATTCGGTGCTTGACACCGAACGCCCGTTCGATCCACACTGGATGACGAACAGGTGTTCGGTGCCGGTCCGCGATGGTCGGCGACGTCACTGGGGCCGCGGATCGGCGCCGAATCCTGACTGTCACACCCCACCGGGAGAATCACATCCATGGCAGCTCCAGTTCGTCCGCAGTCCTACCGCACCGTCCCGTCCCGCCAGCGCCCGTCGTCCCGGCCGCACCTGCGGGTGCACCGGCCGGATCTCCGGGCTCCGTCCCGGCCGGATCTCCGGGCTCCGTCCCGGCCGGATCTCCGCGTCATCGAGGGTGGCCGGAGGGGTCCGTCCGCTCGCGCGGCGCAGTCAGCCCGTTCGGCCGCACCGCTCGCCGTCGTCTCCGATCCTCGCCGGTCGAGCACCGGTGCGCCGACCGAGCGACAGTTGCTCGTCCGTCGGGCCGTCGTGGTGGTCTGCTGCCTGCTGGCGCTCGTCGTCGGCCTCCGTGGTGCGGCGGTCGGCATCTCGACGCTCGTCGCCGGCTCCGCGACCGCCACCGATGGCGCCGCGGCCGAGACAGTGCACGTCGCCCGACCCGGCGACACCCTCTGGGAGGTCGCAGGCCGCTACGCACCTCAGGTCGATCCACGTGTCGCCATCGACGACCTGATCGCGCTCAACGGGGGTGCCGCGCTCCAGGTCGGCCAGCGGGTCCTCCTCCCCGCTGACTGGTTCTGAGCCCGACGCGCCGCTGCCCTCTGTCACCGGTGGCGATCTCCTCGGAGTGGACCGGGGTTGAGGGTCCTGCGGCCGAGCTGAGTACGGTCGGGTGCATGCGGTGTCCGTCGTGCGGCAACCTCGAGGACCGGGGGGTCGACTCGCGGGCCGCCGAGGACGGCACGTCCATCCGCCGCCGGCGGCAGTGCGAGCGCTGCGGGGCGAGGTTCACGACCTTCGAGCGGCTGGACGAGGTGAGCACCTTCGTCGTCAAGCGTGACGGCCGGACCGTCCCGTTCGACCGGGAGCGGATCCGGTCGGGGGTCGAGGCCGCCTGCAAGGGCAGCCCGGTCGACGACGGGGCGATCGAGGGCATCGTCGCCCGCGTGGTCGACCGCCTCGCAGCGTTCGGCTCACCGGTGGAGAGCGCCCAGATCGGTGCGCTCGTCCTCGAGGAGCTGCGTCGGATCGACCAGGTGGCGGCGGTCCGTTTCGCCAGCGTCTACAAGGCCTTCAGCGACCCCCAGGACTTCGAGCGTGAGCTGCAGCTGCTCGACGAGGAGTCTCAGCGCGAGGACTGAGCCGTCCGGTAGGTGGCGAACAGCACGTCACCGTCCCGGAGCAGGCGGTGCAGGTGGAGGTCCGTTCCGTAGGGGCCGCCGGTGCCGACGATGCCGAGCCGGTCGCCGCCCACGAGGTTCGGGGAGACGGTGACGAACAGTTCGTCGAGCAACCGGCCGGCGACGAGCTGACCGAGCAGGCTCGGACCCCCTTCGCACAGGACGGTGGCGACCCCGCGGGCAGCGAGGTCGTCGAGCACGTCAGCAGGGTCGACGCGGGTCGGATCCTCGCCGACCGACTGGGTCACGACACCGTCGGGCACGCCCGTGGTGTCGAGGCCCGGCGGGTGGTAGACGATCGGATCGGGCCCGGGCCCCTCGAGGAACGGTTGGTCCGGGGGGATGCGCAGGCTCGCTGTCACCACGGCGAGTCCGGTGCGGGGAGCGCCGGCCGCTGCCGGGCGGCGGTAGCGCTCCGCCCGTGCGGTTCCGGCGGCGACCAGGACGACGTCCGCCAGGTTGCGGAGCAGGTGGAACAGCTCCCGGTCGGTCTCGTTGGACAGGCCGCCCGACCGCCCGTCGAGCGCGTAGGCGCCGTCGACCGAGGTCACCATGTTCGCCATCACCCACGGCCGTCCGGCCGGAGGGGTCCGGTCGTCCTCGCGCAGCGTCTCGGTCAGCGTCGCGGTGAGCGGGCCGGGGACGAGCTGGTCCATGTCGGCAACCTACCGGCAGCACCGAGACGTCGGTCCACAGCCACGGAGCAGGCTGTGGACGTCGGGGGACACCGCGATCGCACTCCCGGCACGGTGTTGCGTCGCTCGGGCCCCCGGCTGGACGCCCCGTCCTCCACAGTTCGAGGTGTCCGTGGGCTGAACCTGTGGGGAACCACCGGAGAAATCCACACGTTGTCCCTCTTCCAACGCACAGGACCGGCTCCCTAGGGTCGCCGACGGAGTCGAGGCACGGACGATCGGAATGGTGGCTGGTGCTCCTCGTAGCCCCACGAGGAGCGTCTCCTGGGGGTCGGAGTCGCCGAAGCGTGAGCGACGGCGGTCTCCGACAGGCCTCTTCCCGGTCGTCCGTGCCCGCTCTGTCCCTCCGGCCCGTCGATACCGTCGCGGCCCGTCGATACGATGAGGTGTGATGCACGCTGATGTCCCGACCGCCGGTACGCCGGTCCTGACTCGGCGCTTCACCAGCCCGGGTCGCTCGCCCTACGACGAGGTGCGCTGGGAGCAGCGCGACGCCCGACTGGTCGACCACCGCGACGGTTCGGTCGCCTTCGAGCAGCTCGGGGTGGAGTTCCCCGAGTCCTGGTCGGTCACGGCGTCGAACATCGTCGCCCAGAAGTACTTCCGCGGCCACCTCGACACGCCGGAACGGGAACGGTCACTACGTCAGGTGATCGACCGGGTCGTCGGGACGATCACTGCGTGGGGCGGCCGTGACGGGTACTTCGCCGACGCCGAGGAGGCGGCGGTGTTCGCCGACGAGCTCCGCTGGTTGCTGCTCCACCAGCGCGTCTCGTTCAACTCCCCGGTGTGGTTCAACATCGGTGTTCCCGGGGTTGCACAGCAGGCGGCGGCGTGCTTCATCCTGGACGTCGAGGACGACCTCCGGTCCATCCTCGACTGGTACGCGCAGGAGGGGATGATCTTCAAGGGCGGTTCGGGTGCAGGTGCGAACCTGTCCAAACTGCGGTCCTCCAGGGAGCGGCTGAGCGGCGGCGGCACCCCCTCGGGTCCGGTCAGCTTCATGCGAGGCGCCGACGCCTCGGCGGGGGCGATCAAGAGCGGCGGCACGACGCGACGTGCCGCCAAGATGGTGATCCTCGACGTCGACCACCCCGACGTGGGTGAGTTCATCTGGTGCAAGGCCGTCGAGGAGCGCAAGGCGCGCGTGCTGCGTGACGCCGGCTTCGACATGGACCTCGACGGCGCCGACAGCCACTCGGTGCAGTACCAGAACGCCAACAACTCGGTCCGGGTCAGCGACGAGTTCATGGAGGCGGTGGTCGACGGTCGGGACTGGGCGCTGACGGCCCGGACGACCGGCGAGGTGGTGGAGCGCGTGTCCGCACGGCGACTGCTGCGCGACATCGCCGAGGCCGCGTGGGAGTGCGCCGATCCCGGCGTGCAGTTCGGGACGACCATCAACCGGTGGAACACCACTCCCACCGCCGGTGAGATCGTGGCGAGCAACCCGTGCTCGGAGCACCTGCGGCTCGCCAACAGCGCGTGCAACCTGGCCTCGGTCAACCTGCTCGCGTACCTCGGGGCGGACGGCACGTTCGACGCCGATGCGTTCGTCCACACGGTCCGCGTGCTCGTCACCGCCCAGGACATCCTGGTCGGCGCCTCGGACTACCCGACGGACGAGATCGCCGTGCAGGCCCGGGCCGCCCGCGACATCGGCGTCGGGTACACCAACCTGGGTGCGGCGCTGATGGCGATGGGGCTCCCGTACGACTCCGAGGACGGGAGGGCGTGGGCTGCCGCCGTCACCGGCATCCTCACCGGCGCGGCGGCCGTGCGGTCGACGGAACTCGCCGAACGCCTCGGACCCGCTCCACTGTTCGCCGACGACGCCGCCGCCTGGGCCGGTGTCTACCGGCGGCACCTCGCCGCGGCGCGGGAGGTCGATGCGGTCGAGTCGCAGCCCGACCTGAACCAGCACCTCGTCGCACTCTGGCAGCGAGCGGTGGACCGCCTGGGCGACCACGGGGCCCGGAACGCCGAACTCAGCGTCGCCGCCCCGACCGGCACGATCAGCTTCATGATGGATGCCGACACGACCGGGATCGAGCCCGATCTGGGTCTGGTGAAGTTCAAGAAGCTGGTCGGGGGCGGTTCCATCCAGATCGTCAACCAGACGGTGCCGCGTGCGCTGGCCCGCCTCGGCTACCCGCCCGAGCACGTCGAGGAGATCGTGGGCTGGATCGGTGAGCACCACTCGGTGCTGGGTGCGCCGCACCTCGATCCGGCGCACGTCCCGGTGTTCGCGTGTGCCATGGGCGACGTGACGATCTCCTACGGGGGGCACCTCCGGATGATGGCGGCCATCCAGCCGTTCTTCTCCGGCGCCATGTCCAAGACGGTGAACCTCCCGGAGTCCACGACCGTCGACGAGGTCGAGCAGATCCTCGTCGACGCCTGGCGGTCCGGCATCAAGTGCGTGGCGCTCTACCGCGACAACTGCAAGGTCACCCAGCCGCTCAGCGTCGGTTCGGGGGAGTCGCCCGTGGTGCAGGCCCCGGCGCTCCGCACGGATCGGGAGCGTCTGCCCCGGTCACGTCGGTCCCGCACGTTCGAGTTCCGGGTGGCGGACTGCAAGGGGTTCGCCACGGTGGGGGAGTACGACGACGGACGTCCCGGTGAGCTGTTCATCCGGGTCTCGAAGCAGGGGTCGACGCTCGCCGGGATCATGGACGCGCTGGCGATCTCGGTCAGTCACGGGCTGCAGTACGGGGTGCCGCTCCGAGCCTTCGTCGACGCGCTCGTCGGGATGCGGTTCGAGCCGGCGGGCATCACCGACGACGACCAGATCCGGATCGCCAACAGCCTCATCGACTACCTGTTCCGGCGGCTCGCGCTCGAGTACCTGCCCTACGAGGACCGACTCGAGCTCGGCATCCTGGCGACCTCCGAGCGAAGCCAGCCGACGCTCCCGGGGGTCGACGAGGCTGCACCTCCGACGGTCGGTGAGCTCGGCGCCGGGCCCGCCCCGGCTCCCCGGTCCGATGCCCCGCTCTGTTCGTCGTGCGGCGTCGCGATGGTTCGCGCCGGGTCCTGCTACACCTGCGCCGAGTGCGGTGCGACCAGCGGCTGCAGCTGACGGAGCGCTCCGATGTGCACGAACTTCAAGCATCCCGCTGCGGTGGACGGCACCGTCTGCGTCGGCCGGACCATGGAGTTCCCGGACGTGCTGCCGTGGCAGCTCGGCGTGGTGGCCACCGGGGTGTCGTTCACGAGCGGGTCGAGCTCGAACGGACGGACCTGGACGACACGTCACGGCGTGGTCGGCATGAGCGCCTTCCAACCCCACTGGCTCGCTGACGGACTCAACACCGCCGGGCTGTCGGCGCACCTGCTCTACATGCCGAACCACTGCACCTACCAGCAGCCGCGCACCGACGGCACCGACATCGGCGCCCTCGAGATCGTGGCGTTCGTGCTCGGCACCTGCGGCGACGTCGCCGAGGCCCGCACCGCCATCGAGTCGTGCAACGTGGTGTCCTTCACCCCACCGGAGATCCCGGTTCCGCTCCCGCTGCACCTCATCGTCCACGACCAGCACTCCTGCATCGTCGCCGAGTTCCACCCCGAGGGCATGCGGGTCCTCGACAACCCCCTGCAGGTCGCCACCAACGCCCCGTACCTCGAGTGGCACCTCGAGAACGTCACCAACTACCTGGGACTGTCGCCCTCCAACCCCGCACCGATCGAGGTCGGTGGTGCGACGTTCGCCCCGTCGGGGCAGGGGCAGGGGTTCCGGGGCCTCCCCGCCGACGAGAACTCGTCGTCGCGGTTCATCCGGCTCTTCGCCAACGTGCACTTCGCCGCCCAGCCGGCCGACGAGCGCCACGCCGTGATGGACACCATCCGGATCCTCCACGCCTACGACCTGGTCCCGGGCAACGTCGTCGAGGACGTCGGCGGTGGGAAGCTCATGCCGCTCCTCACCATGTGGTCGACGGTGTGCAACCTCACCGGTGGTCGGTACGCCTACAACACCATCGACGACCCCACCTGGTACGAGATCGACCTGACCGCGGTCGACTTCTCGACGTCGCGGAACGCAGCCTTCACGACCGGAGGCTGGTTGACCCCGACGACCCCCTGACCGTCGTCCCGGTCGACGACGCGCCGGGCCGGCCGGCGGCCGGGCGTCAGCCCACCTCGTCGTAGACGTCGATCGTGCCGGCGTAGCTCGCCACCCACACCCGGCCGGTCGAGTCGTCGTAGCTGATGCCGATCGGGTTGGCACCGGTGGGGACCTCGTCGAGTTCGCGCATGTCGGAGGTGGCGAGCTTGGTCATGGAGTCCGAGCCGTAGTTCACGACGTACAGCGCCGTGCCGTCGGTGGAGATGTCCATCGACCGCGGCTGCGATCCGGTGGACACGTCGGCGACGACCTCGCCGGTGGTGGTGTCGACCTTGGAGACGGTCCCGCCCTTGTTGTTGGTCGAGTACAGCCACCGCCCGTCGGGGCTCAGCACCACGTGTCGTGGCCCGAGACCGACACCCTCGAGCCAGCGCACGGAGTAGTCCTCCAGCGACACGGCGGCCACCTTGGTGTCGCCCATGATCGCCACGTAGGCGGTCCGCCCGTCCGGACTCACGGCGATGCCACGGGGGTAGCGGCCCAGGTCGATGCTCGCGAGCTCCCGGCCGTCGGAGGTGCTCGACACGGTCAGGTCCCAACTGCACCAGTTGGTCGTGAGCACCCGCCCGTCATCCGGTGTGACCGCGACGTACTTCGGGACCGCGCCGACGGGCACCACCTGGTCGATCTTCCAGTCGTCGGTGCCGATCCGGTAGAGGTAGCTCGAGGGCACCCCGTCGGCGGGCGTGCACTCGTCGTCACCCTCCCGGAATCCGGGTCCGTACATCGAGTAGTTCGAGACGTACACGGCCGAGCCGTCGTGCAGGAACGCCGCCTCCACGGGTGCGCCCTGGTACTCGCCCTCCTTCTGGATGCCGAAGTCGCTCAGGCGCACCCGATCGGGGATGGTCGCCACCAGGTTGCCGTCGGCGTCGTAGGCGGTGACCGTGTGCGTGTACATCATGTTCTGCGCCGTCGCGAACCCCGTGCCCGAGGTGACGATCGACTTCGGGGTGATCTCGCCGGCGATGGTGCGGAGCTTGCTCAGCCGTCGTTCGGCGGCCGGCGGGCCGGGAATCGTCGACGTCGTGGTCGTCTCGGGCACGGTCGTCGTGGTCTCCCCGGTCTCCGGGACGGTGAGCTGGACCGACTCGACCGCCTGCTCGCCCCGGTCGCCGACGGGGAGCAGCATCACCGCCACGAGGGCGAGCACGGCCACCGTCGCAGCGCCGACGGCCAGGACCTGGGCGCGGCGTTGGGAACTCACCAGCAGTGGTGCCCGTCATCCGGGTCGACCGGCGGCCGCACGCCGAAGCGCTCCCTGACCTCGGCCAGTGGCAGCGGTGCGAGTTCGAGGTGGTCGACGAGCGAGAAGTCGGCGGTGCAGTCCGCACCCCGGCCCAGCTCCTGTCCGAGCAGTTCGGCGGCGCCGGGGGTCGCCAGGATCCCGGACTCGGCGGCGACCGACGGAGCCCGCTCGAACCCGGCCTCGTGGACGACGAGCGACGCGAGCAGGGCGGCGGTGTTGAGCGTCGTGTCCTCTGCAGCCATCTGGAAGGCGCTCAGGGCGACCTCGCCGGGTCCGGTGGGTTCGATCCCGGCGATCGTGTGGGTCATGTCGTGTCCCACGAAGAAGTGGTTGATCGGCGAGGCCGTGGACCCGGGCACGGGCAGGCCGTTGCGGGTGTGGAAGTCGATGAACGCACGCCCGAGCGACCCCTCCGGCAGTTCGCCGAGCATCGACAGCCGGGCGGCGAGTTCCGGTTCGGGACCGTCCGGGACGACGGGTAGGTGCCGGAGGGGTGGCTCGACCCGTTCGGCCAGGGTCGTGTCGAGGAATCTTCGGAAGTCCTCCGCTGCCCGGGAGGTGCCGACCCGGACCAGGTCCCGGAACACCTCGCGGTCCGGACCGTCGACCCCGAGGGCGTCGAGGTAGCGCTCGACCTGGTCGACCTGCTCCTCGCCGAGCGGGTGGCGGCACGTCTCGAGCGTCACGAGCAGCCAGTGGAACCGCTCGGCGCTGGCCGGGTCCGACAGCGCGTCGTTGAGCTCGGTGGGGCCCAGTGGCCGCACCGAGTCGAGTTCGAGGTCCGGCCGGTGCAGCAGGTGCCGGACGATGGATCCGAGCACGGCGAGTTGCTCCTGCTGCGGTCCGTCGGCGACGTCGATCGCCCCGAGCAGTCCGGCGACCACCGGCAGCACGTCGTCCTCGGCGACTCGGAAGGCCACCCCCGCACGGTAGCTGCGCCGTGGTCAGGGATGGTGGCGCAGCGCCGGTACGGTGCCGCCGTGAGCCGGATCCTGGTGACCAACGACGACGGCGCGGACGCCGAGGGACTCCACCGGCTCGTCGCAGCCGTGCTCGACGCCGGCCACGAGGTGGTGGTGGCGGCCCCGTCGTACGACGCGAGCGGATCGGGCGCCAGCATCGGGAACCTCCGGCCCGACCACCGGATTCCGTGCAGTCGCGTGGAGCTCCCGGGGTCGGCGCTCCGGGACGTCCCGGCCTGGGCGGTCGACGGTCCGCCGGCGTTGTGCGTGCTCGCCGGGGCCCTCGGAGCATTCGGGGATCGTCCCGATCTGGTCGTCTCGGGGATCAACCCGGGTCTCAACACCGGTCGGGTGGTGCTCTACTCCGGGACCGTGGGGGCCTGCCTGAGCGCCCAAAACCTGGGTGTGCGGGCGCTGGCGGTCAGCCTGCAGGCCACCGACCCGTGGCGATTCGACACCGCTGCCGCCGTCGCGGTCGAGGTCCTCCCGCTGCTCGAGGGTGCGCCGGAGCGGACCGTGCTCAACCTCAACGTCCCCGGTCTCGACCGTGGCGAGGTCAGGGGCGTGCGTTGGTGTCGTCTCGCGAGCTTCGGCGAGGTCCGCGCGGCCTCGGCCGACGTGGCTGACGGCCACCTCCAGATGCGCGTCGCTGCCGTCGACGAGGAGATCCCCGCCGACACCGACTCCGGGGCGGTGCGGGACGGCTGGGCGGCGCTGACCACCATCGTCGGTGTCGTCGAGGCCTGGCCGGCCGCCGCTGCTCCGTTCGGAGCGGTGTCCGAGCGGTTGGTGCCGGGCGCACCACTGCACCCGGTGCACCGGGTGGTCGACGCCCACGGACAGGACGCAGTGCTGGTGCCTCGGTCCGACTGATGGACCGGGTCGGCCGAGGATCCGGGAACCGTCGGGGCCGGCCGGGGATCCGAGATCAGTCGGGGAGCATGCCGGCCACGAGCGACTCGAACTCGGCGAGCTCCCGGAGGCGGGCTGCAGCCACGGCGTCGGCCCGGCCGGCCAGCAGGAGACGACGGGTGGCGAGGAGCGGTTCGAGCGGCAGGGCCCCGATGCGTGCTGCGGTCGAGCGGGCGACGCTCAGCAGGTCGTCGTCGTCCACAGCGGCGAGCGCGATGCCGTCGGCGACCGCCCGGTCGGCGTCGATCCACGGTTCGCAGAACAGCACCTCGGCGGCTCGCTGCCACCCGACCACCTGGGGCAGGAGCAGGCTCGCCGAGGCCTCGGTCGTCACGCCCAGGCTGATGAAGGGGACCTTCAGGCGGGCGCTGCGGGCCAGGTAGACCAGGTCGCAGTGCAGCAGCATGGTCGTGCCGATCCCGACGGCGACCCCGTTGACGGCGGCGACGATGGGTTTGGGGAACGTCTCGAGGCTCGGCATGAAGCGCTGGTAGCCGGGTGGCCGGTCCGTGAACGCCGTCGGGTCGGACATCTCACCCAGGTCCTGACCTGCGGAGAAGGCCCGGCCGCGGCCGGTCAGCAGCACGCAGCGGACGTCGTCGTCGTCGGCGGCGGCGTCGAGGGCCTCGGCCGCCGCGTACCAGAGGTCCTGGTTGAAGGCGTTGAGTGACAGCGGACGGTCGAAGGTCAGCTCGCGATAGCCGTCGCGCGACTCCACGGCGAGGACCTGGTCGTCGGACACAGGGGGAGGGTAGTTGCCGGCGCCCCTTCCCGATCCACTCCGCAATGTCCCGGGAAGGGGGGCGCTCGGCGGTCGATCGGACCCGCTCTCCGATCGACGGGGCCCCTTGGAGGCCGAACACCACGATGCCGCGCAGAGATCAAGGGAACCTCAAGTGAACCTCAGGATTCGCCACAGAACCCGTTCGAGGTCTCGACCGGCGGACCGACGTCGACCGCCGGGGCGTGTCGCAGCGGTGCAGGATCGGACAGACTCCTCCCGGTGGATGCCGAGCCAGACCAGCCGAGCCCGGGGCCCGGGTCCGAGGACGACGACGTCCTGTGGCCGGTCGACGCCGCGCTGGGAGCAGCGGCCCGTGTCCTGCGGATCGCCGGTGGGTTCGGTCGAGCCGTGGCCTCCGCCCCGCCGACACAGGCGGCGATCGACGTGGTGCGGTCCGTGACCCGGCCGCTCGCCGAGGAGGGGCAGCGCATCCGGGAGGGCTCGGAGGAGGAGGGGAGCCCAGGAATCGCAGCGGTCGCCCGAGACCTCACTCCGGCGATCGTCGACGTCGTCGACGTCGACGCGATCGTCGACCAGGTCGACGTCGACGCCCTCATTCGCCGCGTCGACGTGGATGCGATCATCAAGCGGGTCGACGTGGACGCGATCATCAAGCGCGTCGACGTGGATGCGATCATCAGCCGTGTCGACGTGGACGCGATCATCCAGCGGGTCGACATCAACGCGATCGTGCAGCGGGTCGACATGGAGGACCTGATGACCCAGACCGAGCTCGGGTCGATCATCGCCGAGTCGACCAGTGGTGTGGCATCCCAGCTCCTCGACACCGTCCGGAGCCAGGGGGTGGGCCTCGACGGGTTCGTGTCCAAGTGGGCGAACCGACTGGTTCGTCGAGATCCCTCCGCGCTCCCGTCGGGCCCGCCACTGCTGGTGGACCCGCCCCGGGCGCTGCCGTCGGGCGGGAATTCGTGACCATCACGACCCCGGCGGACTTCGCCTCCGACGTCTCGCTGCAGGGCCACTACGCCGGGGCCGTGACACGCACCGCTGCGTTCGCGCTCGACCAGACGGTGGCGACGGTGATCTACGCCCTCGCCACGGCGCTCGTGGCCTGGCTGATCGACCTCGTCGTGAGCCCCGACTACACGATCGAACCGCACAAGGGCGTCGCCGGCGTGATCTTCGTCCTCTGGCTCTTCGTCTACTACGCCTACCCGTGGTCGGTGAGCGGGAAGACCCTCGGCATGGCCGTCCTCGGGATCCGTGTGGTGCAGCGGGACGGTGCTCCGACCACGCCCCGCAGCGGGGTCATCCGTACGCTGGTGCTGCCCATCACGTTCCTGACGCTCGGTATCGGATTCCTGCCGATCCTGTTCGGACGGGAACGCAGGGCGCTGCACGACGCCGCCGCCGGGACCGCCGTGGTCTACGACTGGGACGCGCGCGCCGCCCGGTTGCGGTTCCTCGCCCGCCGCAACACGAGGGAGCGTTCGGCGTGACCGACCCGACCCTGCAGCGGCCCCACCGGCCCGACACCCCGCAGGCGCTGCTCGGCGACCTGCAGGACGTGTGGACCTCGCTCGAGGGACTGCTCGTCTCGCTGGACGACGAGGACTTCGCTGCGCCGACCGCGTGTCCCGGGTGGACGGTCGCCGATGTCGTGGCCCACGTGGTGGGTACCGAGCTGATGATGGCCGGCGAGCCGGTCCCCGACGTCGAGGTTCCCGACCTGCCCCACCTGCGCAACCCCATCGGGCGTGCCAACGAGTCGTGGATCCAGGAACGTCGACCGTGGCCACCGTCCCGACTCGTCGAGGAGTTCAGGTCCGTGATCGCCCGCCGGACCGCTGAGCTGTCGGACCTGTCCCAGGCCGACGTCGACGCGCCGAGCTGGACGCCTGCGGGCGACGACACGCTCGGTCGGTTCCTCCAGATCCGGACCTTCGACACCTGGATCCACGAACTCGACATCCGCGACGCCCTCGGCAGCTCCGGTCACGAGTCCGGACCAGCAGCGCTCCGCACGCTCGTCGAGGTCGGCAACGCGCTCGGCTTTCTCGTCGGCAAGCGGGCCGGCGCCCCGGAAGGTGCCTGGGTCCGCATCGAACTGCCCGGTCCCGAGGCCGCCGCCTTCGACGTCGTCGTCGACGGTCGGGCGCAGCTGGTCGACGACCGGCCCGGCGGTGAACCGTCGGTGCTGCTCTCGGCCGGCAGCACCGAGTTCGTGCGTTGCGTCGCGGGCCGAGTGGACCCGATGGACTCACTCGCCGAGGGCCGCACCACGGTCCTCGGGGACGAGGACCTCGGCCGCCGACTCGTCGCCGCGTTGCCCTACACGATCTAGCCCCCCGGGCCGGCGGCGACCGCCACGGTGTCCTCTGGTAGAATCTCCTGTCCCCCAGAAGTCCGTCCACGTGTGAGGCAGTCAGTGTCGTTCGATGTCGGTGACCGCGTCGTGTACCCCCACCACGGCGCCGCGGTGATCACCAAGCGGGAGAAGCGCAAGATCAACGGTGCCACCACCGAGTACCTGGTGCTCGTGATGGCCCACGGTGAGCTCACCCTGTCGGTTCCGGTCGACAAGGCCGACGAGGTCGGGATGCGTCCCCCGATCGGCAAGGACGAGGTCGACGATCTGTTCGACCTGCTCGCCAAGAAGGACATCCGCGAGCCGGCCAACTGGAGCCGACGGTTCAAGAACCACCAGGAGAAGCTCAAGTCGGGCGACGTCTACCAGGTCGCCGAGGTGGTCCGGAACCTGGCGCTGCGCGACCAGGCCAAGGGGCTCTCGGCGGGGGAGAAGTCGATGTTCATCAAGGCCCGCAGCGTCCTCGTCTCCGAGTTGAGCTTCGCGCTCGACGTCGACGAGGAGGAGGCGCAGCGGCGGGTCGAGGCGCAACTGTCCTGACGCCGCGCGTCCTGCAGCTGCTCGCCAGCACCGACGACGACGACGTCGCCCGGCTGGCGCTCGACCGGCACCGCTGGTGGGTCGATGCGGGTGGCTCCGTGCGCACCCTGGCGCTCGCCCCCGGTCGCCGTGGAGGTCTGGACGCGCAGGTGCCGGTCCTCGCTCCCTCGACGCGGTCGTGGTCGCTCACGGGTGTACTCCGTTCCGAGATGGAGTGGGCCGACGTGCTGCTGCTCGTCGGGGCCGCTGCGTCGTTGCAGGGCTCGGGCCGTCTCGGTCGGAGTGTTCCCCCGGTGGTGGTCGACGACGGTCACGGTCCCCGGGCCGTGGCGCCGGGACCTCCGATCACGCCCGCCGAGCGAGCAGCGGCCCGGTCCCTCCTCGGGGTGGGTGACCGTCCCACCTGGCTGCTCGTCCACGATGCAGCGGATCGTCGGCGGGCCCGGGCCGCCCGGGTCGGGCCGGACGGTTCGGTCCGCCTCACCCTCGACGATCCGGAGTTGCGCGACGCCGCGATCGCCGCGGCGGACGTCGCGGTGTCCCCGATCCCGGTGGACGCCGTCCCCCTCGGCCTGCTCGAGGCCGCCGGCAGGGGTGTGCCGGTTGTCGCGGTCGACTCCGGTGGGGTCGGCGAGCTGGTCGACGTGCACACCGGCGCACTCGTCGCCGACGACCCGGCCCGGGTGGACGCGGCGATCTCCCAGCTCCTGTGCGACGAGTTCCGACGGGTCACGGCCGGTGCCGCCGCTGCGGAGCGGGTCCGCTCGGTCGCCGCTCCGGGGCCGTGGGCGGGGGCGTGGCTGCAGCGCTGCACCGCAGCGGTACCGTGACGAACACGATGCAGTCGTCCCGGTCGTTCGCCTCCCTCGTCGTCGCGGCGATGCTCCTGTTGGCCGTCGCCTGCGTCCCGAGCGACGCCAGGGATGCGACCGAGCTCGACGACGGGTCGGGGTTCGCTCCGCCCGGCCGGACGGCGCCGGTGTTCCCTCCCACCGGCCTCGTGCCGCCCGACCTGCTGGTCGAGGGGATCGTCTTCGACATGACCCAGGCACCGCTGGACCGCAACGTCTGGGTCCCCGACGAGCCGTCGGCCACCTGCGCCGCACGCGGGATCGTCGACGGTCTGGGCGCGGCCCGGCTCTCCGAGCTGGGCTACCGGCCCGGCACCGAGGGGAACGGGCTCAACCAGGTGGCGCTCACCTCCGCCGAGCGTGAGCTCGTCGCCGAGCGCGTGGCGGGGTGCCTCGACCTGCGTGATGCAGTCGGGACCCTGCTGATGGGCAACGACCAGATGAGCGGTGCGGACGCCGCGTGCATCGCCGACGGGATCGCACAACGTGGCCTGCTGGTCCGGTTCGCCCAGGCGTACGCGTTCGGCGAGAACGTGGACCCGCTCGCCGGCGACGGTGCGCTCGCCGACGCCCTGTTGGCGAGCGCCCAGATCTGCGTCGGAGCGGATGCCTTCGACTGGCTGGACGCGGAACTGCCGGGCAGCAGCGACGACACGGTGCCCGGGCCGACGACCACCCTGCCCGGAACCCCCGACGGCCTGGCCAACCGGACGGGATCCGCCGGGACCCAACCGTGAGCCCCTGCGGTCGGCAATGATGGCGTCCGTGGCATCGCTGATCTGGGCGTCCATCCCGTCGCCGCCCTCACAGGCCCTGAACCTCGGCCCGCTCTCGTTGCGGATGTACGGCATCTGCATCGCCCTCGGCGTGCTCGCAGGGATCGCCCTGGCCCGGAAGCGGTGGAGCGACTGGGGAGGCGATCCCGAGGACCTGGTCACGATCGCCCTGGGGGCGGTCCCGGCGGGGCTCGTCGGAGCCCGGCTGTACCACGTGGTCACGGACTTCTCCGACAAGTACTCCTGTGCCCCCGACACCGGCTGCTGGTGGCCCGACGCGTTCCTCATCTGGAAGGGCGGGCTCGGGATCCCCGGGGGCATCCTCCTCGGGACGCTCGTCGGCATCGCCATCGCCGTGCGGATCGGGCTCGACTGGAAGCGAGGACTCGACGTCGCCGCTCCCTGTCTCCCCGTCGCCCAGGCGATCGGCCGACTCGGCAACTGGTTCAACCAGGAGCTCTACGGTCGGCCCACCGACCTGCCGTGGGGCCTCGAGATCGCCCCGGAGTACCGGCCGGTCGCCCTGATGGACGTCTGGACGTTCCACCCGACCTTCCTGTACGAGGCGTTGTGGAACCTGGGTCTCGCGCTGGTGATCATCGTCGGGGCCAAGCGGATCGTGCTGCGGCCCGGCCGCTGGTTCGCGGTCTACGTGATCGGCTACGGGCTGGGTCGACTCTGGGTCGAGTCCCTCCGGATCGACTCGGCGACGCAGCTCCTCGGACTCCGCGTGAACACCTGGACGTCGTTGCTCGCCATCGGGCTGGGACTCCTCTGGTTGTTCTGGCGGGGTTCGCCGATCGACCGTGAGGGCACCGACCGGCTCCGGGCCGGCGAACCGCTGCGCGACATCTTCAACCTGCAACCGGCGCTGGGCCTGCACCCCGGTGAGCTGCCGGTCCCGCCGGCCGACCTCGACCCGGACCTGTCCGTCGCCGCCGAGCTCGAGGCCGAGCAGGATCGCGACCCGTCGGATCAGGAACCGGACCAGGTGGACCAGACGCGGTCGGACTGATCCGGCCAGACCGTCGTGGCCCACTCGCCGAAGCTCCGGTCGGCGAACACGACGCACCCGAGGTCGGCGACGGGATCGACCCAGAGCAGGGTGCCGCTCCCGCCGAAGTGGCCGAACGTCGCCGCAGCGCAGCGAGCACCCATCCAGTGGGGGTGCTTGGTGCCCCGGATCTCGGGTCCGAGGCCCCAGTCACAGGGATCGTGTCGTCCCCACCCCGGGACGACACCGGCCAGGTCACCGAAGGCCACCTCCGTGGCGGCCGCGGCGCTCGAGGTGTCCACCAGCGTGGGCGAGCGGAGTTCGCCGAGCAGGCGGACCAGGTCGTCGACCGAGGAGTCCAGATCGGCAGCGACCGACCCGCCGATCCGACTGGAGTCCATGCCGAGCGGGTCGAGCACCGCCTCGGTCACGTAGGAGGCCGCCGGCAGTCCGGAACGCACGGCCAGGTGGTCGCCCAGCATCTCGTATCCGGTGTTCGAGTAGATGCGCCGCCGGCCCGGCGGGGCGAGGACCCGCTCGCTGTCGAAGTCCACGCCGCTCGCATGGGCGAGCAGGTGCGCGACCGTGGCCCCGGGGGGTCCGGCCGGGTCGTCCAGGCCGATGGTGCCCTCCTCGACGGCCACCAGCACCGCCCACGCCGTGGCGAGCTTCGTGATCGACGCGACCGGTTGCACGCCTCCGGTGTCGCCGAACCGTTCCACCACTTCGCCGCGGCGAACGACCGCCGCCGCCACGGTCGTCGGGTCCCACTTCGTGCCGTCCACCAGGTGGAGGGTACGCTCAGCGCTGCGATGGACCTGACCCCCGCATGAGCGCCACCTTCGCATCCCTGGGCATCGACGAGTCGATCTGCCACGTCCTCGCCGAACGCGGCATCACCGAGGCGTTCGCCATCCAGGAGATGACCATTCCCGACATCCTCGCCGGGCGTGACGTGTGCGGGAAGGCCAAGACCGGCTCGGGCAAGACCCTGGCCTTCGGACTGCCGATCGTGCAGTTGCTCCGCCGGGCCGCCCCGGGTCGCCCGACCGCACTGGCGCTGGTCCCGACCCGCGAGCTCGCCGTGCAGGTCCGGGACGAGCTCCTGCCGGCCGCGCACGCCCTCGGGGTGCGCATGGCGGCCATCTACGGGGGCGATCCGATCGACCGGCAGATCAAGCAGCTCGCCGACGGTGTGGACTTCGCCGTGTGCACCCCGGGCCGGGTCATCGACCTGATCGAGCGTGGCGACCTGAGCGTCGCCGATGTGGAGCACGTGGTGATCGACGAGGCGGACCGCATGGCCGACATGGGGTTCCTGCCCCAGGTCGAGTGGATCCTGCGCAACGTCGAGGGGGAGCACCAGACGCTGTTGTTCTCGGCGACCCTCGACGGGGTGGTGGACACCCTCGTCCGTCGCTACCAGCACGATCCGACCCGCCACGAGGTGGCGTCATCCGGTGCCACGGTCGAGCACATGGACCACCTGTTCCTGCTGGTCCACGAGATGGACAAGGCCAAGGTGTGCGCCTCGATCATCGACGGTGCCGACCGGACGATCGTCTTCAGCGCCACGAAGCACGGTGCCGACCGGCTCGTGCGGCGGCTCGTCGATGAGGGCGTCAAGGTCAAGGCCATCCACGGCGACCTCCGACAGGCGGCCCGGGAGAAGGCGCTGTCGGAGTTCGCCTCGGGGAAGCTCGCCGCCCTGGTGGCGACCGACGTCGCGGCGCGGGGCATCCACGTCGACGACGTGGACGTGGTGATCCACTACGACCCACCCGCTGAGCACAAGACCTACCTCCACCGGTCCGGTCGGACGGCTCGGGCGGGTGAGCGCGGCGTGGTGGTGTCGCTCGTGCTGTGGAACCAGGAGCTCGAGGTGCGTCGCATCCAGAAGCGTCTGGGACTCGAGCAGCCGCTCGTCGAGGTGTTCTCGAACGATCCGCGGCTGGCCGACGTCGCGGACTGGCCGGACTGAGCGCGAGGGTCCGCCACCGGTCCCGTCGGACCGGTGAGACTGGACCGGTGATCGAGCGGGTGTCGGCGCCCGAGGCGCGTCGTCGATTGGGGGTGTACGACACGCCGGCGCCGCTCGCCTCAGCGCTGGTCCGGTTCGCTGGGTCCTTCGCCGACCGTGTGCCCGAGCTGGTCGCCGACCCATCGTGCGGAAGTGGTCGGTTCCTGATCGCCGCCGCCGATCACCTGGTGGAGGGGGGCGTGCCACCGGGCGACGTCTGCCGACGACTGGTCGGCTTCGACCTCGACCCCGGCGCCGTGGCCGACGCCCGGGCCGAGCTCACCGAGTGGTGTCGTCGTCACCACCTCGCCGACCACCACGCCGCGGCTGCCGACCTCCGGGTGCTCGACGCCCTCGTCGAGCTGCCTGCGGACCTCCTCGGCCGGGTCGACCTGGTGGTCGGCAATCCACCGTTCCTCGCCCAGACGGCCCGGGCCACGCGCCGCACCGCCCAGCAGCGTCGGGCCGTGGCGCAGCGACTCGGGAACGTCGCGCCGCTCGCCGACACCGCGGCCCTGTTCCTGCTCCTCGCGGTGGACCTGTTGCGGGATGGTGGCGTGGCCACGCTCATCCAGCCCTCGTCGTTCCTGTCGGCCCGGGACGCAGCGGCCATTCGCGAGCGGCTGCTCGACCACGCCCGCCTCGCCGGGCTGTGGGGGAGCGACGAACCGCACTTCGACGCCGAGGTCGAGGTCTGCGCCCCGGTGGTTGTCGTCGGCGGCCACCGGTCGCCGGCACCGGTGCGGGTGGTCTGGGGTCGGGACGCAGCACCGGCCGACACGCTCGATCCTCCGGTGGGTCCGGCATCGTGGGGTCCGCTCCTCGCCCGGGCGTTCGGGGTCCCCGTGGTGCCGGCGGCCCGGCCGGGTCGGCCGTCGCTCGGGACGGTCGCCGCGGTGACCGCAGGGTTCCGGGACGAGTTCTACGCGCTCAGCGCCGCAGCGGTGGACGTCGGAGACCCGGGGTACGACGAGTCGGCGCCGCCGCTCGTCACCGTGGGGATGATCGACCCGGCCCGGAACACCTGGGGCGTCCGCAACCATCGCCTCGCCGGACGGCAGGTGCTCGCTC
>CAINRS010000114.1 GCA_903852755.1 uncultured Actinomycetes bacterium
CATCGGGACCGGTGCGACGGCGGTGCAGTGCATCCCGCTGCTCGCCCGGGACGCAGGTGAGCTCCTCGTCTTCCAGCGGACCCCCAGCTCGATCGACGTGCGGGCCAACCGTCCGCTCGACGCGGAGGAGTTCGACCTCGGCCCCGGCTGGCAGCGCGAGTGGCTCGTGAACTTCGCCACGCTGCAGACGGGCCAGTTCGCCGAGGTCGACCTGGTCGAGGACGGCTGGACCGACATCGCGCAGCGCATCCGGGACCGGGTCGTCGAGGAGGTGATGGCCGGTGGCGAGTTCACGCCGGCGCTGATCGCCAAGGCCTTCGCCGACAGCGACGACGAGAAGATGGAGGAGATCCGGGCCCGGGTCGACAGCGTCGTGGCGGATCCGGCGACGGCCGAGGCGCTGAAGCCGTGGTACCGACAGCTGTGCAAACGCCCCTGCTTCCACGACGAGTACCTGGACGCCTACAACCGTCCGAACGTCCACCTGGTCGACACCGACGGGCGCGGGGTCGAGCGGATCGACGCCACCGGTGTGTGGGTCGGGGGCCGGCACCACGAGCTCGACTGCATCGTCTTCGCCTCGGGGTTCGAGGTCGGGACGGAGTACGCACGCCGTGCCGGCTACGAGACCATCGGACGTGACGGCGTCACGCTCACGGAGCGCTGGTCGGGTGGCATGCAGAGCCTCCACGGCATCCACGTCCACGGTTTCCCCAACCTGTTCGTGGTCGGGTTGGCCCAGGGGGCGAACCTCATCTCCAACGTGACCCACAACCTGGTCGAGTCCGCCACCACCATCGCCGCCGTGGTCGCCCACGCCGTGGCGGTCGGCGCCGAGGAGGTCGAGGTGACCCCCGAGGCCGAGCGCCGGTGGGTCGAGGGCATCGAGCGGAACCCGGGGTCGTTCATGGGCAGCGCCGAGTGCACACCCGGCTACTACAACAACGAGGGTCAGCCGCTGGGCAAGGAGATGCTGCTCAACGTCGCCGGCTACCCCGAGGGACCGGTCGCCTTCTTCTCCTACATCGACCGGTGGCGCGGTTCGGGCGCCTTCGAGGGCCTCGAGTTCCGCTGACTGGCGGCTGCGGGCCCACTGCTGGTCACGCGCCCCGGCTCAGCTCCCCCTGCGCACGGTCGAGGTGATCGACCGGACCGAGCCCGTCCCCACCAGCAGGATCCCGGCGAGCGCGAGCACCAGGAACACGGGTGGCACCGGTCGCAGGATCGTCAGACCGGTCTGGTCGGCCATCGCCCACGTCGCCGCGCCGTAGGTGGCGACCGGGAACACCATCGACCACATCGACGGCACGAACCCCCAGGGCATGTGGTGCACCCCGTGCCGCCAGACCTGGACTGCGACCATGAGGGGGAGCCAGAACGTCGCAGTCGCCCAGCCGACGATCACCAGACCCTCGATGAACGGAGCGAGCCGGTCGACCAGCTGGTAGCTGGTGTCGAGGGCGAGGATCCGGCTGCCGGCGAGTGCGGTGGTCGCCATGGCGCCGGCGGCGATCCACGACGGCGGATCGTCCTCATCGGGGGTCGACTCGGTGAAGACCCACCTCAGGAACAGCAGGGTCATCACGATCAGGTAGAGCACGATCCCCAGGCCGAACCCGGCGACGGCGAGCAGTTCGAGCGCCTGGTTGGTTCCGGTACGTGCCAGCAGCAGGGCGGTGGTGGTCACGACCGCCTGGGTCGAGACCGTCATCAGGAACCAGGTTCCGTTGATGCCCCTCGCCAGCGGCGGCTTCGGATGCTCGATGATCGTGCTCAGCACGCTCGAGTAGAGCAGCGGTGGCCACATCACCAGGCCGATCGTCCAGCAGGCCCAGCCGAGTTCCACACGGTCGAGCACGACGATCGCCGCGCCGCCGACGATGTTGAACGCGGCGACGGTGGTCAGGATCGTGAAGGCCGTCGCGTGGTGCTGCAGGTCGTCGACGACCCGCCGGGGGTAGCGGATCACCCGGATGGACAGCACGGCGCTCGTGAGCACCAGCGTGACGACCGCCAGCACGGCGAGCGACGTCGCGAGCACGGTGAGCCCGAGCTGCTGGGCGCCGACGGCTGCGGCGCCCAGCGACATGGTCGCTGCGAAGTAGGTGGGCGGGAAGTCCCGGACGAGTGCGTCGAATCCGCCGGGTCTGCGCACCGGTGGCGGACGGTCGGTCGTGCTCTCCCCCGTCACGCTGCTCCCGATCGGCCGTCGCATCGATCC
>CAINRS010000115.1 GCA_903852755.1 uncultured Actinomycetes bacterium
AGTCGGTGCACCTGCAGTACCGGGACCACGTCATCAACCTGATCGACACGCCCGGACACGTCGACTTCGGCTACGAGGTGTCCCGGTCGCTCGCCGCGTGCGAGGGCGTCATCCTGGTCGTCGACGCCTCGCAGGGGATCGAGGCCCAGACCCTGGCCAACTGCTACCTGGCGATCGAGCACGACCTCGAGATCGTGGCCGTGCTCAACAAGATCGACCTGCCCGCCGCCGACCCGGACCTGTACGCGTCCGAGATCGAGCAGGTGCTCGGGATCCCGGCCGAGGAGGTGCTGCGCATCTCCGCCAAGACGGGTGACGGGGTCCCCGAGCTGCTCGACGCAGTGGTCGAGCGGATCCCCCCGCCGGTCGGCGACCCGGACGCACCCCTGCAGGCGCTCATCTTCGACTCCCACTTCGATCAGTACCGCGGCGTCGTCAGCTCCGTCCGGGTGGTGAACGGCCACCTCCGGCAGGGGTCGGACCTGCGCTTCATGCAGGCGGGTGCGACGCACGAGGCGCTCGAGGTCGGTGTACGCACGCCGACGGTCACGCCGCTCGCCGTCCTCGGGACCGGTGAGGTCGGCTACCTGATCGCCGGCATCAAGGACGTGGGTGACGCCCGGTCCGGTGAGACGGTCACCGAGGCCCGGTCCGGTGCGGCCGATCCCCTCGAGGGGTACCGCGAGCCCAAGCCCATGGTCTTCTGCGGGTTGTACCCGGTCGAGGGTGACGACTTCGACGCGCTGCGCGAGGCGCTCGAGAAGCTGCGCCTCAACGACTCGAGCTTCAGCTACGAGCCGGAGACCTCGGGCGCGCTCGGCTTCGGGTTCCGTTGTGGGTTCCTGGGGCTGTTGCACATGGAGATCGTCCGCGAGCGGCTCGAGCGTGAGTTCGACCTGTCCCTGATCGCCACGGCACCGTCGGTGGAGTACGAGGTGCTGACCACCTCGGGTGAGGAACTCGTCGTGGACAACCCGTCGGAGCTGCCACCGGCGGCCTCGATCCAGCAGGTTCGCGAGCCCTACCTGAGGTGCTCGATCATCTCCCCGACGGAGTACGTCGGGACGCTCATGGACCTGTGCCAGACGCGTCGGGGCGAGATGGAGGGCATGGACTACATCTCGCCCGAGCGCGTCGACCTGCGGTACCGGCTGCCGCTCGCAGAGGTCGTGATCGACTTCTTCGACCAGCTGAAGTCGCGCACCCAGGGGTACGCGAGCCTCGACTACGAGCCGGTGGGACTGCTCCCGGGGGACCTGGTCCGGGTCGACATCCTCCTGAACGGCGAGGCGGTCGATGCGTTCTGCTCGATCGTGCACCGCGACCGGGCCTACGAGTACGGCAAGCGCATGACCGAGAAGCTCCGGGAGATCATCCCGAGGCAGCAGTTCGACATCCCGATCCAGGCGGCCATCGGCAGCCGGATCATCTCCCGCGAGACCATCAAGGCCTTCCGCAAGGACGTGACCGCCAAGCTCTACGGCGGCGACGTGTCCCGGAAGCGCAAGCTCCTCGAGAAGCAGAAGGCCGGGAAGAAGCGCATGAAGCACCTGGGTCGGGTCGAGGTCCCGGCCGACGCGTTCATCCGGGCGCTCCGGCTCGAGGACTGAGCGAGCTGCCCGGGAGCCCCCTTGGCACTCGCGTAGACTGAGTGCCAATGCTCGACGACCGGAAGTCCGCCATCCTGCGCGCGGTGGTGGAGCACTACATCTCCACGGCCCAGCCCGTGGGTTCGGCAGCGGTCGCCGCCAGGGAGGACGTGTCGGTGTCCTCCGCCACGGTCCGCAACGAGATGACCCTGCTCGAGCGCGAGGGCTACCTGGTCCAGCCGCACACCAGTGCCGGGCGGGTGCCGACCGAGAAGGGCTACCGGTTCTTCGTCGACGGCCTCGCCACCCAGGGGGAGATCGACCTCTCCGAGGCGAGCGCCCGTCAGGTCCGTGACTTCTTCACCGCCGCCCACGGCGAGCTCGAGCAGGTCCTCCACGACACGTCGAGGTTGCTCACCAGCCTCACCCGGTCGGCAGCGGTGGTCGTCTCCGAGCAGGTGGCCGCCGCCGTCGTGCGGTCGGTGCAGCTCGTCGACCTGAGTCCCCGGCTCGTCCTGCTGGTGCTGGTGTTCAACAACGGTGACGTCGTCAAGCGCAGCGTCGACCTGTCCCGGGACACGACGGCGGACGTCGTCGCCGACGCGCAACGGTTCCTGAGCGAGCAGCTCGTCGGCCACCCGTGGGCCGAGGTCACCCGGTGGCGTCCGCCCGAGGGCACGGCGCCCGAGTTGGCGGCACTCACCGCAGCAGTGGCGGCGTCGATAGGCCCCGGGGACCAGGCCGACGGTTCCCGGATGTTCGTCGAGGGGACCTCGTTCCTCGCCGGGTCGCTCGAGGCCCGGGAGACGGTCGAGCAGGTCCTCGGGATCCTCGAGCAGCAGCTCGTCGTCGTGACCCTGCTCAAGGAGCTCGCCGAGCGTGGCGTGATGGTGGCGATCGGCTCCGAGACGGGTCTCAACCCGCTCGCCGACTGCTCCGTCGTGCTCTCGCCCTACCGCGTCGACGGTGAGGTCGCCGGGACGATCGCCGTGCTCGGCCCCACCCGGATGGACTACCAGGAGTCGGTCGCAGCCGTGGCGGTGGTGTCGCAGCGCCTGACCCGGGCGTTGACCGAGGGGTGAGGTGAGGGTGCGCGACCTGTACGAGGTGCTCGAGATCGACCGGGGCGCCGGCCCCGACGAGGTCAAGCGCGCGTACCGGCGGCTGGCGCGGGAGTACCACCCGGACGCCAACCCCGGGGACCAGGAGGCGGCCGCCCGTTTCCGGGAGATCGCGGCGGCCTACGAGGTGCTCTCCGATCCGCGCCGACGGGACCGCTACGACCGGTTCGGCACCACCGACGACTTCGACATCGCCAATCCGTTCGGGTCGGGTCCGGGAGGACTCGGTGACCTGTTCGAGGCGTTCTTCGGGGGCGCCGGACCCTTCGGGACCGAACGTCCGGACCCCCGGGCGCCCCAGCGGGGCCCGGACCTCGGCGCCTCGATCTCGCTCACGCTCGAGGAGGCCGTCGCCGGCGTCCAGCGGGACCTCACGTACCGGACGGCGGTGTCGTGCGAGGACTGTGGTGGTCGGGGTGCCGAGCCGGACTCGACGGTCGAGGTGTGTGCGGAGTGCGGCGGGGTGGGTGAGACGCGGTCGCTGCGCAGGACGGTGCTCGGCCAGATCGTCACGACCGCCCCCTGCACACGGTGCGGGGGGCGCGGCGAGATCGTCGAGGCGCCCTGTGCCACCTGCAGGGGTGAGGGGCGGCTCGTCCGGGACGAGACGATCACGACCGACGTGCCGGCCGGCGTCGACAACGGGACGAGGTTGCGCCTGACGGGCCGGGGTGCGGCCGGCGTCCGGGGCGGACCTCCGGGAGACCTGTACGTCGAGATCCAGGTCCTGCCGCACGACCGGTTCGAGCGACAGGGTCTCGACCTGATCGAGCACGTCGCGATCTCACCCGCACAGGCCGCCCTGGGCGCCCGCCTGCTCGTCGAGACCATCGACGTGCCCGAGGAGCTGATCGTCCCGCCCGGGACGCAGACGGGGACGGTCCTCGCCATCAAGGGGCGGGGTGTGCCGCGCCTCAACGGCCGCGGGCGCGGTCGACACGTGGTGGTCCTCGACGTCCACATCCCCGAGGACCTCGAACCCGAGGAGCAGGCGCTCTACCGGCAGCTCGCCGAGATGCGCAAGGAGGAGGTGGGCCTCGACCAGGGCATCACCAAGTGGATCACGAACGTCCTGAAGCGGTGAGCGCTCCGTGGCGGGTGGCGGCGGCGCTCGTGTTCGTCGAGGACGTCGAGGGACCCGAGCTCACCCCTGACGACACCCACCACCTGCAGCGGGTGCTCCGGCTCCGGCCGGGCGCGCCGATCGTGCTCAGCGACGGCCGTGACCGGGTGCGTCCGGCCTCGCTGGGCGACCGTGGGGCTCTGGACGACCTGGGCGACATCGAGGTCCTGCCCCCGGTCGACGATCCGGTGACCGTGGGTGTCGCTCCTCCCAAGGGCGAGCGGCTCGAGTGGCTGGTCGGCCGTCTGTGCGAGCTCGGGGTCGACAGCATCCAGGTCCTGACGGCGGACCGGTCCGTCGTCAGGTGGGACGGTGACCGCTGGGAACGGGCGGCGGACCGGTTGCGGCGGGTCGTCCGTTCGGCTGCGTCACAGTGCCGCCGACCGCGACTCCCCGTCGTCGTCCGAGCCGATCTGGAGGACCTGTTGCGGGAGGGGGTGCCCGTCGCCGATCTCGAGGGCCGGCTCCCGGGTCCGTCGGACCGGCACCTGCTCATCGGCCCCGAGGGCGGGTGGAGCGAGCGGGAGCGTGACCTCGCCGTCCGTGG
>CAINRS010000116.1 GCA_903852755.1 uncultured Actinomycetes bacterium
CGGCAGCGCCGCCACCGACGTGAGCACCGATGCGATGACGGCCGCTGCGGCCATCGGTTACCGCTGGGTCCGCGTCCCGATCCGCTGGAACCACCTGCAGCCGACGGTGGCCTCGACCCCCGCCCTGACCCGGGCGCAGCTCGCGGCGCGTCCCGCACTGGTCGACGAGTTCGCCGCTGCCGCGGACTGGTCGTTGCCCGACCGGGTGCTCGCCCACGCCGCCGGTCTCGGACTGCGTGTGGTCGGGTTCGTCGGCGCCTCGTCGCCGCCCACCCTGTCCGGCCGACCGCTCGATCCGGGGGTGCTGGGGACCGAGTCGTACCTCGCCAACCAGGAGCTCGTCGCCCGGGCGATCGTCCGTCGCTACGGTCCGCAGCGCGTGGGTGCCCCGGCCGGGACACCGACGATCGAGGTCTGGCAGACCGAGAACGAGCTCAACATCGCTCCGGCGGCCACGCTCATCGGATGGCGGTCGCCGTCGGGATTCGAGGGGTTCCTCAGTTCGCCGTGGTCCGACTTCCGCTTCCAGACGGACCTGCTGACCGGGCTGCGTCGTGCGGTCCGCGCCGAGGACCCCTCGGCCGTCACGATCGTCAACATCAACACCGACATGGCGGACTCGTTCAACACGACCTTCGGCCGCCCCGGGTGGGAGGGCGCGGTGTCGCAGTGGCGGACGCTCGCCGACGTCATCGCGCTCGACACCTACCCCAACTACTTCCTGTCGGGCCCGGTCGACGGGACGATCGTCGGCCGCCGGGTCGCCCGGTTCCGTGAGCTCGCCTGCCCCGGCCAGCAGGTCGTGGTGATGGAGACCGGCTACCCGAACGGACCGGTGGCGCGTGGCTACTCGGCCGAGGCGCAGGCCGAGTTCCTCACCGAGGCGTGGGTGTCGTCGCGGGACGCCGGGGCGAGCGGGTTCATGCCGTTCGGGATCGTCGACGGCGGTGACGGCGAGCCGATCTACACCGACCGGGACCAGGCGAACCTGGACCGGCTCGGAGCGGGGCTGCGGGCGGGCGACCTGGGTGCACTCGCCGGGTTGTTCCTCGGTGATCCCGAGTGGGTGTCGACCCGGCTGTCCGAACTGACCCAGGTGGTCGAGGGTCACTGGGGTGTGGTGCGGCCCGACGGTTCCCCGCTCCCGGCGGGTCTGGTCGTGCAGGACATCGCTGCTGCGACCGCTGGATCGTGAGCGCGCTCGCTCACCCCGTCCCGCGGTCGCACTGGTGAGTGCTCAGACGACGAACGAGGGAGACGTGCTGAAGACGAGCCTCCCGTCGCCGAGATTCCCGAAGGCGTTGGAACCCCAGCAGCGGGCCTGACCGCCCGCCACAACGGCGCAGGTGTGTTCGATCCCGCTGTCGAGTGCGGATGCGCCTGACAGCCCTGTGACGGGGATCGGGACCGGACTGTCCACGAAGGTTCCGTCCCCGAGTTGACCAGTCGAGTTGTCGCCCCAGCAGCGGGCCTGTCCTCCGGCGACGAGCGCACACGTGTGTTGGTCCCCGGCGGAGACCTGACTGGCGCCGGACAGACCGGCGACCGCCACCGGAACGGTCGAGGTGACGCTGCCGGACCCGCTGGTTCCGTTCCCGAGCTGCCCATCGAAGTTTCGTCCCCAGCAGCGGGCCTGTCCTCCGGCCACGAGGGCACATGTGTGGTCACGTCCTCCGGAGATCTGGGTGGCACCGCTCAGACCGGACACCGACACCGGCACGGCACTGTCGGTGGTGGTGCCGTCGCCGAGCTGCCCGGAGAAGTTGTTCCCCCAGCACCGAACCTGACCGCCGGCGACGAGCGCGCAGGTGTGGTCACCGCCAGCTGTGATCCGCGTGGCTCCGGAGAGACCCGTCACGGCGACGAGGGTGGATGCAGTGCCGCCAGCGGCTCCGTTTCCGAGCTGTCCGAAGGAGTTGTCACCCCAGCAGCGGGCCTGTCCGCCGGCGACGAGCGCACAGGCGTGGTTGTTGCCTGCCGAAATCTGGGTGGCGCCGGAGAGCCCGGCGACCGGGGTGGGTGTCGGACTGTCGAGCACGTTGCCGGTTCCGAGCTGTCCTAGGAAGTTGATGCCCCAACAGCGGGCTTGGCCCCCGGCGAGCAGCGCGCAGGTGTGGTTGAAACCGGCCGTGATCTGTGTCGCTCCCGTGAGTCCGGTGACCGTCGTCGGGAGGGACCTGGTCGTGAGCGTGCCATCGCCGAGTTGCCCCGAGAAGTTGTTGCCCCAGCAACGGGCTTGTCCGCCGGCGACGATGACGCACGAGTGCCCGAAGCCAACGGTGGTGGCCGTCGCTCCGGACAGTCCGGTCACCGCCACCAGCGTCGGACTCCGCAAGGGGTCGCCGCGACCGAGCTGACCGTCGAGGTTGTCGCCCCAGCAGCGGACCTGACCACCACTCACCGCACACGAGTGTCCTCCGCCAGCAGTGAGTTGATCCGCACCGCTCAGGCCGGTGACCGCCACCGGTGCCGACTGGTTCGAGGTGGTTCCATCACCGAGTTGGCCGTTGGTGTTGCCGCCCCAGCAGCGGGCCTGGCCACCGGCGACGAGGGTGCACGTGGACGTGCTGTCGGAAGAGATCGTCGTCGCGCCCGACAGGCCGATCACGCCAACCGGAGTGGTGCTGGTTGCGGTGCTGCCGTTTCCGAGCGCGCCTGCGAACCCGTTACCCCAGCATCGTGCCTGACCTCCCGTGACGAGTGCGCACGTGTGGCCGAATCCCGCCGAGATCGCAGTCGCTGCGGACAGCCCGGTCACCGCCACGGGAGAGGTACTGCTCGGGCTGGTGCTCCCGTTGCCGAGTTGGCCCGTGTTGTTCGACCCCCAGCACCGAGCCTGACCGCCGGTGACGAGCACACAGGTGTGCCTGGTGCCGCCGGTGATCTGCGTCGCACCGGAGAGCCCCGGGACTGCAACCGGACTGGTGCGGTCGGTGGTGGTCCCGTCGCCGAGTTGTCCGTTGGTGTTCCGTCCCCAGCAGCGGACCTGACCTCCGGCCACGATGACGCACGTGTGTTCACGGCCGGTTGTCAGCTGTGTGGCCCCCGACAGTCCGACGACCGCGACCGGGGTCGGTCTTGCGAAGATGGTGCCGTCGCCGAGCTGTCCAGAGAGGTTGTCGCCCCAGCACCTGACCTGACCGCCCGCGACGAGCGCGCACGAGTGCTCGCCGCCAGTTGCGATCTGGGTGGCGCCGGACAGTCCCGTCACACCGACAGGTACCGAGCTGCTCGATCGGAATCCGGAGGTTCCGTTTCCGAGCTGGCCGGACTGGTTCTCCCCCCAGCACCGGGCCTGGCCGGCGCTCACCAGCGTGCAGGTGTGGGCCGCGCCCGCATCGATCCGGCCGGCACCGGTCAGGAGTGCAGGAGATGGACCCGGGTCTCCCGGGGCTGCGACAGCGGCGGCAATCGTCCGATTCGGGAGTGCAACTGCGGCGTCCGCTTCGACTGCCGGTGCGGTCGGCGACAGTATCGAGCCGAGGACGGCGGTGAGGGTGAGGGGGAGTACGAGGTGACGCCTCGCGTGCTGCGCTCGATGTCTCACGTCTGTCCTCTCTGGATCCGATTCGACGAGATGCCTGCGGGGTCACACCGGATCGCCCGGTGGTCGGTGCAGATCCCAATGGATGCCGATCCCACTGGGGTTGATCCCGGTAGGGCTGATCCCGCGAGTCTGCCAGAAGATCTGGCCGTCTCCCCACCGAGTGCGTGCGGGACCGTGGCAGGGGGCGAGGCTGGAGGGCATCGCCAACCTCGATGTCGGTGGGACAGCGAGGTTGGCGCCCGGGGAGATCGGGAGTGGTCTCGTGACTCCGTCCCGGCACCGCCGCCCGGTCGGCGCGGCGGAGATGTGGTCGACGTGCGGGCGCGCTGGTGCCCCGGAGGGTGGCTCCGGGGCACCAGGGTTGGGGTTGGGGTTGGGGTTGGGTTCGGGGGTTGGGGTTGGTTCAGTGCTGGTTGCGGCGTCGGGTGAGTGCGGTGGCTCCGATGGCGAGTGCGCCGATGCCGGCGATGGCTGCGCCGGTGAGGGCGAGGGTGGTGCCGTTGCCGGTGAAGGCGAGTGCGCCGTCGGTGGCGGTCTCGTCTCGGTCGCCTGTCTCACGGTCGTCGGTGTCGGGGACGCTGGTGGTCGTGGTGTCGTCGGGAGTGCCGGTGGGGTCGGTGGGCTGGTCGGGGGTGGGCTGGTCGGGGGTGGGGTCGAGGAGCGGGTCGTCGAGGATGCCGGGGTCGATCGTGGGCGGCATGGTCGGGTCGGTGTCGCCGGGGCCGTCGGGGGTGGGGTCGAGGACGCCCGGGGGGATGTCGCTCGGGTCGAACGGGGGCTTGACGATGGTGGGGCCGTCGGGGTCGGCGACCAGGTCGTCGAGGATGTCGGGGTCGATGCTGGAGAGGTCGGGTCGGGTGGGGGTGGTGGGGAACTGGGGGAGGTCGACGATCGGGCCGGCGGGGCAGGCGGGTGCGCCGAAGGGGCAGTCGGCGGAGGCGACGGCTGCGAGGGGGCCGGCGCCGATGACGCCGGCGGC
>CAINRS010000117.1 GCA_903852755.1 uncultured Actinomycetes bacterium
CCGACCACCACGACGAGCACGACGACCACGACGGTGCCGCCGACCACGACGACCAGCACGACCACCACGTCGACCACGACCACGACGGTGCCGACGACCACCACGTCGACCACCACGACGACCGTTCCCGTGCCACGCGACCTGGTCAGCGTCACGGTGACCGGTTCGGCCAACTACACCCGCTCGGCCGTGTCGACCGCCGGGGACGTGCGGGTGGTGCGGGACGCGATCGGCATCGTGAGCGCCAAGGGATCACTCGACTACCCGGGTGCGAACGGGGGCACCGCGAAGCTCACCGTGAACGTCCAGCGGTTCTGGGTCTTCCAGCTCTGGACGGGTGACGTCCGGGCCGTCGACCCGAGTGCCGGCCTGTCGGTACTGAGCCCGGTGGTCGGTCAGGTGACTTCGCCGGCGACCGGCGCCGCCCAGGGTCGGAGCAACTGGTTCACCGTCGGGAACTTCCCGAATCTGATCCGCCCGTTCGACATCACCTGGCGGGTCGACGACCGATCGTGATCGGTCTGGTCCGGAGCGGCTGCGGCTGCGCCGGACCTGCCGGAGCGTTGCTCCCGGCTCGCCCATCCACCGACCAGCGGATGCACGGTCGGGTTCGCCGCCGCGTGGGTGATTCACCATCCTTGACTGCCTAGGGGGGCTGTCCCACACTTGGGAGAATTCCGATTCCCGTCCGGGGAACGGCCCTCGAGGGGATGTGATGCGGCGAGTCGTGTGGGTGGGAGCGGCAGTTCTGACCGCAGTCGCGACGGTGATGCTCTCGCTTCCCGCCGCAGAGGCCCAGAAGGTCGCCAACCCGGGTTCGTTCAGCCTCACTCCGAACAGCGGTCTGATCGTCATCAAGGCCAACTCGTTCTCGCTCGCGCCGCGAGCTCTTCCAGAGTGTTCCGACGGACTGAACAACGACGGACTCGCTGGCACGGACTTCGTGGCGACCGGGACCGCACCGGTCAATGGTGGAGACCCCCAGTGCACCAGCGCCGCTGACGACTCGGAACTCGCCCCGGGCTTCCAGCCCAAGATCGATCCGGTGCTGAACGGGACGATCGACAACGCTGGCAGCGTCACCATCCCGACCACCGGGGTGGTGCTGCCGAGATTCTACGTTCCGATCCCCGACATCAACCCGGCCAACTACCCGTACGTGGTGACGGCCGAGGTGATCGCAACGGCCGCTGCGACCGGCACGCTCAACCCGTTGACGGGAGTCGCAAGTGTCCGACTCCAGTTCAGGATCAAGCTCACTGGATCACCCTACGGGGTGTCGCTGGGCTCCAACTGCAGCGTCGGGACCGCTGCTGCGCCGATCGACATCAACGTCCTGACCACGGGAGCGACGGCGCCCCCGCCGCCCAACACGCCGATCGCGGGTTCGCCGTACCTGACCAACGGCAACCTGCGCCTGGTCAACAACTCGTTCGCCGTGCCCGGAGCGTCGGGCTGCCCCCCGCTCGGGTTCGACGTCAACGGGATCAACAACGCGATCAACACCAACCTCGGCCTGCCGTCTGCGGCGGGGAACAACGCCGCAATCATCGATGGGACGACGGCTCCGGTCCTGCAGCGAGGCATCGTGGCCAAGATCACGACCACCCCGACCCTGTTGAGCGGCGAGGCGCCCTTCACCGTCAACTTCAGCGGAGCTACGTCCTCGGTGACCAAGGCACCGGCCTCGTACCGCTGGGAGTTCCCCGACGGGTCCACAGCGACCGGTCCGACCGTCTCGAAGACGTTCACCAGTGTCGGGTTCAACACGGTGAAGCTCACCGTCTCCGACGGTGACAACGACAGTGTCACGGTGCAGAAGTCCGTCAACGTGACGCCGTCGACGAGCACCACCACGACCACGACCAGCACGACCACCACGACCACGACCAGCACGACGCTGCCGCCGCTGACCCGCGACACCGTCGGCATCGGGATCACCGGTTCGGTCAACTACAGCCGAGTTGCGGAGTCGATCGCCGGCAACGTCGCCATCGTCCGGGACGCCAACGGGATCGTCATCGTCCGCGGTGCACTCGACTACCCCGGCGTCAACGGTGGCACCGCAAGGTTCACCGTGAACGCCCAGCGCTTCTGGACCTTCCAGGTGTGGATCGGTGAGGTTCGGGTCAACGATCCGGGATCCGGCGTCTCGATCAAGGCGCCCATCCTCGGGCCTCTGTCGACTCCGACGGCGAACATCGTCCGTGGGGCGTCGAACTGGTACACATCCGGCACGTTCCCGAACCTGGTCCAGCCGTTCTCGCTCGCGTGGGAGGTCACTGATCGCGCCTGATCGCAGCACCGGTGGGCGTGGGTCCGGTCCGCTCACCGGCCTGCGAGTCGTCGAGGTCGCCGGGCTCGGGCCGGCTCCGTTCGCCTGCATGGTGCTCGCGGACCTCGGTGCCGACGTCGTCCGTGTGGTCCGGCCGGGAACCGATCTGGTCGTCCCCGATCCGGACCGCCCGGACCTGGGCGCGAGCCGCCGGAACCCGTGGGACGTGCTGCACCGGAACCGGCCGGCGATCGCAGTCGACCTCCGTCGTGACGACGGGGTGGATCTCGTGCTCGAGCTGGTCGGAGCGGCGGACGTGTTCGTCGAGGGGTTTCGACCCGGTGTGGCCGAGCGGTTCGGACTGGGTCCGGAGGAGCTCCGGGCCCGCAACCGCCGACTCGTCTACGGACGCATGACCGGGTGGGGCCGGGAGGGGCCGCTCGCCAACCGGGCCGGTCACGACCTGGACTACCTGGCGCTCTCCGGGGTGCTCGCCCATCTGGGACGACACGGCCAGCCGCCGACTCCTCCGCTCAACGTCGTGGCCGACTTCGGCGGTGGAGGCATGCTCCTGGCGGTCGGACTGCTCGCTGCGCTGGTCGAACGGGGCGTGTCCGGCGAGGGGCAGGTGGTGGATGCGGCGATGGTCGACGGTTCGGCGTTGCTCATGGCCCCGTTGTTCGGCGCGTGGGCCTCGGGGTTCTGGTCGGCGGAGCGGGGTACCAACCTGCTCGACTCCGGCGCGCCGTTCTACGACTGCTACCGCTGCGCCGACGGTCGATGGGTCGCGGTGGCCGCGATCGAGGCCCCGTTCTTCGCCGAGCTGCTCGACGGGTTGGAGGTCGACGCCGTCACACTCGGAGACCAGCACGACCGCACCCGCTGGCCGGAGCTCCGGGCGTTGCTCGCCGAGCGGTTCTCGACCAGGACCCGGGACGAGTGGGCGGACCACTTCGCCGACCGGGACGCCTGCGTGGCGCCGGTCCTCGACATGGGTGAGGCGCCGATCCACCCGCACGCCGTGGCCCGCCGGGCGTTCGTCGACGTCGACGGTGTGGCCCAGCCGGCACCGGCGCCGCGGTTCGACCGCACACCCGCGGGCCCGGTCTCCCCGGCCGGCGCAGCGGACGACCCCGTCGAGGTCCTCGGGCGCTGGGGTGTCACGGAGGACCGGGTCCGGTCGCTGCTCGTCGACCGTGTGCTCGGTTGACTCAGCCGAGCAGGTACTCCGACATGGCGATGGACCGCAGGCGGGACAGGTCGAACGCAGCCCCGACGCTGTCGAGCATGACGCTCAGGTTGCCCGGATCGCCGTTGTGGAACGCCACGACGTCGGCGACCGTCGCCTCGTCCGGCCAGGACTCCACGACGATGCCGTCGAGCGGTTCGGCCCCGGGCGTCACCGGGTGCACGACTCCGTGGCGGACGTAGCGGAGCCTCGGTTGCACGGCCTCGGACATCGGCGACTGGTGGAGATGCCACAGCTCCCGGAAGGTGCGGGGGTCCAGCGACGGGTTGCGGTGGACGAGGGCGAGCGTCACGAGTCCGGGTGACCGCGCTCCGTCGGGCCAGTCGCGCGGCTGCCCCCGACGCTGTCCGAACTCCGACCAGACGGACTCGGTGACCAGGTAACCGTCCACCCGGGCCCCGAGCGGTCGCAGGATCTCGTCGGTCCCACCCCGCAGGTCGTGCGCGGCGAACCAGCCCGAGACAGCGGCGACCACGCCGACGCTCCCGGCCGGTTCCGGCATGGGGCCGGAGATGCCCACCCGGTCGTCGGCCACGTGCACCGACAGGTCGTGTGCACCCTCGGCCCGGAGACTCGCCGCGACGTCGCCGACGAGTCGGTCGCGCAGCTCCGAACGGTCCGCGTCCGCCCGGGCCCGGATCAGGTAGACGAGCTTCTCCACGGTCCGTCCTCACGCACCGTCGGGCCGTCCGAGCGACCGCCGACGCTCGATCCACCCACGCACCACGGTGGCGAAGTGCTCGGGGTTGTAGATGTCCTCCTCGTGGGACCAACGGCCGTCGCCGGCGTAGTGGAGGATCGTCAGGTTGTACTGCTCGTGCACCGACCCGTCACCGGGGTCCTCGAGCCGGTTCCAGACCTTGGTGATCACCCAGCCCCGCTCGGTGTCGACGACGTGCCACTCGCACGGGAACGACGTGAAGGCCGAGTTGGGCCACACCGACATGGTCGAGGAGATCCACGCGCGGATCGCCTCCCTGCCGTGGAACTCGCCGTAGAGGTGCTCGACGTAGGTGGCGTCCTCGGTGAACAGGTCGGCCCACGCGTCCCAGTCCCCGGTCGCGCCTCCCCTCGCGGCCGCCTCCTGGTACACGACGAACGCCGACTCGATCTCCCCTGTGCTGAAGCCGCGCTCCTCGGTGCTGAACCCGCTCACGGCCTCCATCCTGTCACCGTCCCCACGACCGGACGGTCCGTCACCGCTCACGTGGTGTAGTCGGCGTTGATGCGGACGTAGCCGTCGGTCAGGTCGCAGCCGTAGACCGTCCACGAGCCCGATCCGACACCGAGGTCGACCCCGATGTGCACCTCGTCCCGACGCAGGTACTGCTCCAGGCCGGCCAGTGCCGCCTCGTCCAGCAGCGTCGGGTACACCTCGGTGTCGCCGAAGGTGATCCGGACCCGGTCCTGTTCGACGTCGTCGACGTCGTCGGTCTTGCCCACGGCCATCGCCACCCGACCCCAGTTCGGATCGGCGCCGTGCACCGCGGTCTTGACCAGCGGGGAGTTGACGATCGACTTGGCGACCCGCCGCGCCTGGGCGTCGTCCCGGGCACCGTCGACGGTGACGACCACCAGCGTCTCGGCGCCCTCGCCGTCGGCGGCGAGCTGGCGGGTCAGGTCGGTGCAGACCTCGAGCAGGGCGTCACGCAGCACTCCCTGATCGACCGGCCCGGCGGTACCGCTCGCCAGGATCGCTGCGGTGTCCGAGGTCGACGTGTCGGTGTCGATGCTCAGACTGTTGAACGTCCGGTCGACCACCCAGCGGAACTCGGCGTCGAGCACCGTGGTGTCGACCACGGCGTCGGTCAGGATGAACGCGAGCATGGTGGCCATGTCGGGTTCGATCATGCCGACGCCCTTGGCCACCCCGGTGACGGTGGCCCGGGCGCCGTCGAGGGTGGGCACCGTCACGGACGCGGTCTTGGGGTGGGTGTCGGTCGTCGTGATCGCAGCGGCGACACGCTCGACGGTGACGCCGGGTGACGGTGCGGCCATGTCGGCGAGGTGCGCCCGGATGCGGTCCATGGGGTAGGGGCGTCCGATGACGCCGGTGGACGCCACGAGCACGTCCTCCGGCCGGCATCCCAGAGCCGCGGCGACCCCGGCGACCAGTTCGGCCGCGTCCCGGCGCCCACGGTCTCCCGTGGCGACGTTGGCGTTCTTGGACACCACGACCACGGCCTGCAGGGTCCCGTCGGCGACGTGGGTCCGGGAGAGCTCGACGCTGGGACCGGCGAACCTGGACCGGGTGAGGACCGCTGCGGCCGGCACCGGGTGGTCGGCGGCCACGACCACGAAGTCGTCGGTGTCGTCCTTGATCCCGATGTTGGCGACGTGGGCACCGAACCCGCCGGGGAGATCCACCGCAGGAGTCTCGCAGAGGGCATCGGCGTGGCAACATTCGGCCCGTCGACGCCGCCGGGACACCGGTGGCCTGGAGCACTGCGGTGCGGGGACGAGGTGGACGTGGCTGAGCTGACGGCGCTGACGGACCGGAGGATCCTCGTCACGGGCGGGGCGCAGGGACTCGGTCGGACCATCGCCGAGCGCATCGTGGACCTGGGGGGACGCGTCGTCGTCGCCGACGTCGCCGACGAGGCCGGCGGACACACGGTGGCCGACCTCGGGGACGCAGCGACCTACGAGCACCTGGACGTCTCCTCCGAGGACGACTGGGCCGCCGTCTGCGGTCGGGTGACCGACTCGCTCGGTGGGCTCGACGGACTCGTGAACAACGCCGCGCTCCTCGACATGGGGCCGCTCGAGCAGATCGACCCCGACCGCGCCCGGCGCCTCCTCGAGGTCAACCTGCTCGGACCCCTGCTCGGGATCCGGGCCGTCGCCCCGCTCCTGCGTGACGCCGGTGGCGGCTCGGTCGTGAACATCTCGTCGATCGGCGGGGTCGAGGCGATGAACTCCACGGCCACCTACAACGCCACCAAGTGGGGTCTGCGCGGCCTGTCCAAGGCCGCTGCCCTCGAGCTGGGCCGGGACGGGACCCGGGTCAACACGGTGTGCCCGGGGATGGGGAACCCCGACATGCCCGCGCCGTTCCTCGACCGGTTCGACCTGGACCGGTACCTGATGACGGCGCCGCGCCTGCCGTTCCACCAGGGCGGTGGACCCCGCAACGTCGACGTCCACGACGTCGCCGAGATGGTGGTCTGGCTGCTCTCCGACGCAGCGAGGGGCTGCACCGGCGCCGACTTCGTCGTCGACGCGGGGTGGACCGCGGGAACCTTCGCCGAGGGTCTGCCCGGGTTCTGAGCTCAGCCGCCCGAGACGAGCGCGTCGGCCTCGTCGCCCAGCACCACGTCCTCGTCGGGGTCGTCGAGCCACCCGTCCGGCAGGGCGACTCGCCGCAGGGCGCCGCTGTGGCTCCGCACGACCGTCGCCGGATCCACGGTCGGCGTGAGCGTCGGATCCAGGCCGTCGAGCAGCGCCGAGACGTCCTCCGGTCGTTCGATGCGCCCCGCCCGTCGCCGGACCTCACCCCCGACCGGGTAGCCCTTGAGGTACCACGCGAGGTGTTTGCGGAAGCCGGCCAGGGTGCGTCCGGGCTCCCACTCCCACAGGAGTCGGACGTGCTCGGTCACGGCGTCACGGACCTCGCCCAGGGTCGGTGCTGCCGGGGACACACCGCCGCGCAGCGCGACCTCGAGGTCCCGGAACAGCCACGGCCGACCCAGGCAACCCCGGCCGACGACCACCCCGGCGCACCCCGTCGACTCGATCAGCGAGCAGGCGTCCGCACCCTCGAAGACGTCACCGTTGCCGAGCACGGGCACGCCGTCGACCGCCTGCACGAGTTCGGCCACGCACTCCCAGCGGGCCCGCGGCGCGTAGTGCTGCAGGGCCGTGCGGGCGTGGAGCGCCATGCCCGCCACGCCGGCGTCCGCAGCGATCCGACCGGTGTCCAGGT
Source organism: uncultured Actinomycetes bacterium (assembly GCA_903852755.1). Classification (GTDB taxonomy): domain Bacteria; phylum Actinomycetota; class Acidimicrobiia; order Acidimicrobiales; family Microtrichaceae; genus SXMI01. The sequence continues at coordinate 7,450 of CAINRS010000117.1, forward strand.
AGGTCAGGTGGTCGTCGTCGATGCCGAGTCGGAACTTGACGGTCACCGGCACCCGCCCTCCGGACGCGGCCCGGGCCGCGCCGGTTGCGGACTCGATCACCCGTCGCAGCAGGGACCGCTTGTACGGCAGAGCGGCTCCACCGCCGGCCCGGGTGACCTTGGGTGCCGGGCATCCCAGGTTCAGGTCGACGTGGTCGACCAGGTCCCGGTCGATGAGCATCCGGACGGACTCGCCCACGTGGTGCGGATCGGTCCCGTACAGCTGCAGGGACCGGACCGGCTCCTCGGGGTGGAACCGCGTGAGCTCCCACGACGCGCGGTGTCCCTCGAGCAGGGCCCGTGCCGTCACCATCTGGTTCACGAAGAGGCCGCCCCCGAAGGACGCACAGAGCCGACGGAACGGGGCATCGGTCACGCCGGCCATGGGTGCGAGCACCACCGGTGGGTCGACGGTGATCGGACCGAACCGGAGTGGTCCGGTCCCGTTGGTTCGGTTCACCGCCGTCGCCACCGGTCCAGCAGGTGCAGCGTGAGCCCGGCGGGACCTGCCCACCACGTCAGCAGCAGCGAGGCCCGGGCCGTGCGCCCGTGCTCGAGCGCGTGCTCGTGGATGCCGCGGCCGACCAGCAGGTCGAACACCAGGTAGTGGGTCCACCCGGCCAGGAAGGCGGTGGGCGAGGACAACCCGGCCCGGAGCGCGTCAGGGTCGTCGAGGCGGGGGAGTCCCTCGCCGTCGGCGGCTCCCCGAGCGGCGCTCGCCCCGAGGAAGCCGACGTAGGCCGCCCCGAGCCCGAACGACAGCGGGGTGGACCAACGCACCAGCGCGGCGGTCACCCGGGACCGCGGCGCGAGGATCATGGCGAGCCACACCGGTGCCGTCGATGCGCTCAGCACCCGGAACGCCGTGCGCTCGCCCTCGGTCATGGCCCGCCACCCCGGGGCGGTGCTGGTCGGGTCGGTGCTGGTCGGGGCGGTGGTGGTCGGGGCGGTGGTGGTCGCAGGAGGGGTGTCGTCGTCAGGGCTCACGACCGACATCCTGCCGCAGGTCCGTGCCGGTCACGGTGCGTTGTGGTGCCGGGAGGCCTGGCGTAGGATGACTCCCGTGAACCCCCACCGCTTCCTCCTGCTGCTGATGTAGGCGAGCCCGCCCCCGCCGGCTCGCCGAACCTCCTGCGCCATCGCAGGAGGTTCTTCGGTTTTCGGGGGCGCTCGGCGGGACCCACCACGACCACCAGACTGGACCGATCATGGAACCACGACCTGCTCAGACGACACCGATGCCGTTCGACAAGTACCGGCCGTTCGTGCCGTTCCCCCTGGAGCGCGGGGGAGACCGCAACGGGGGTCTGGTGGACCGGACGTGGCCCTCGGCCCGGCTCACCTCTGCGCCGACGTGGTGTTCGGTCGACCTCCGGGACGGCAACCAGGCACTGATCGACCCGATGGATCCCGTCCGCAAGATGCGGATGTTCCAGACCCTCGTCCAGATGGGCTTCCGGGAGATCGAGGTCGGGTTCCCCGCCGCGTCGCAGACCGACTTCGACTTCGTGCGCGAGATCATCGAGGGCGGGCACGTCCCCGAGGACGTGACGATCCAGGTGCTCGTCCAGTGCCGGCCCGAACTGATCGAGCGGACCTACGAGGCCCTCCGTGGGGCGCACTCGGCGATCGTCCACTTCTACAACTCCACCTCGGTGCTCCAGCGGGACGTGGTGTTCGGACTGGACCGGGACGGCATCACGAGGATCGCCACCGACGCGGCCCGGCTCGTCCGGGAGTACGAGCCGAGGCTCCCCGACACGAAGCTCCGCTACGAGTACTCGCCCGAGTCGTTCACCGGTACCGAGCCCGAGTACGCGGTCGAGATCTGCGACGCCGTGATGGAGGCGCTCGAGCTCGGTTCCGACGAGCGGGTCGTGATCAACGTCCCGGCGACCGTCGAGATGTACATGCCCAACATCTACGCCGACGTGATCGAGTACGTGCACCGGAACCTGCCGCGTCGGGACCAGGCGATCCTGTCCCTCCATCCGCACAACGACCGTGGCACCGCCGTGGCGGCCGCTGAGCTGGGACTCCTCGCCGGCGCCGACCGGGTCGAGGGCACCCTGTTCGGCAACGGCGAGCGCACGGGCAACGTCGACATCGTGACCCTCGGGCTCAACCTGTTCACCCAGGGGGTCGATCCGCACCTCGACTTCTCCGACATCGACGCCATCCGGCGGACCGCCGAGTACTGCAACCGGCTGCCCGTGCACGAGCGGCACCCCTACGCCGGCGATCTCGTCTACACGGCCTTCTCGGGATCCCACCAGGACGCCATCAAGAAGGGTGTGGCAGCGATCTCCGGAGGCGGGACGCAGGCCGACGGTTCCTACGAGCAGTGGGAGGTGCCGTACCTGCCGATCGACCCGGCCCACCTGGGCCGCACCTACGAGGCGGTCATCCGCGTCAACAGCCAGTCGGGCAAGGGCGGCGTCGCGTACGTGATGCAGGCCGAGTTCGGTCTCGACCTGCCCCGTCGGCTGCAGATCGAGTTCTCGCGCACGATCCAGCACCTCGCCGAGGACGCCGGGACCGAGGTGACCCCGGCGATCATCTGGGAGTCGTTCGAGGGGGTCTACCTGACCGAACCGGTCGACGGACCGGGGATCACGCTGCGGTCCGCCGAGGCGACGACCTCGACCGAGTCCTCGCGCATCACCGCCCAGCTCACCGTCGACGGCGCCCCGGTGACGGTGACGGGAGCGGGCGGGGGTCCCATCTCGGCGTTCGTGCACGCGCTCCGGGACGGACTGGGGGTCGACCTCGAGGTGGTCGACTACACCGAGCACGCCGTGTCGGCCGGCACCGACGCCACCGCTGCGGCCTACGTGGAGGTGAGGTCGGCGGACGGCCGGACCCACTGGGGCGTCGGGCTCGACCAGAGCATCCTGACGGCCTCGCTCAAGGCGGTGGTCTCGGCGGCCAACTGCCTCGAGTCGTCCGACGCCGTGGCCTGACGCCGTCGGCTCAGCCGGAGTTGCCCGAGCTGCTCGAGCTGCCGGAGTTGCCGGAGCTGCTCGAGCTGCCGGAGTTGCTCGAGCTGCCGGAGTTGCTCGAGCCGCCGGAGTTGCTCGAGCCGCTCGAGTTGCGCCGGACGGTGGTCGGCGGTCCGGTCGAGATCGCGTCCGACCGGTCGGTGCCCTCGGGCACGGTCTCGTCGGTCTCCTCCACCGTGGTGGACGATCCGGAGCGGGTGGTGCTGGTGGGACCGTCGGACTCGTCGTCGGATCCGCCGGCCAGCGTCGTCGTCGTGGAGTTGTTGCGCAGGATCGCGTTGTAGGCGGCGACCTGGTCGAGGCACTCGCCCGTGATGCCCTTGGCCTGCAGTGCCCGGCGTACGGCCGACTCGACACGGCCCCGGTCCAGCCGGTTGGACACGATCGCGTCGGTCAGGCGACGGTGGGTGTCGGCGACCGCCTCGGATCCGGACACGATCACGACGTCGACGCCGGCGGCGACCGCCAGCTCTGCGGCCTGGTCCTGCGTGGTGAGGTCGGTGACGGCCTGCTGGCCCAGGTCGTCGGCGATCACGAGGCCCTCGAACCCCTGGGCGCCGCGGAGCTCCCCGGTGATGGCCGCCGAGGAGATGGTCACCGGCTCGTCCTGCTCGGTCAGCCCCGGGACCTCGACGTTGGCGACCAGGATCGCAGGTGCGCCCGAGTCGATGGCCGCCTGGAAGGGCAGCAGGTCGGAGGTACGGAGCTCCTGGAGCGAGGGGACGGTCGCGGTCCCGCCCGCCGGGTCCTGGTCCGCCCGTCCGATTCCCGGCCAGTGCTTCACCACGGGGGTCAGGTCCGACTCGACGAGGGCGGGCAGGACGGCGTCGATGAAGGGCGTCACCTCGGCGGGCTGCTTCGAGTAGGTCCGGCCCCCCATGCCGCCGCCGGAGCCGGCGTCGGCGATCGGGGCCAGCAGGACGTTCACGCCGAGCTCGGCGACGGCCGTGGCGTGGTCCGCCATGGTCTGCGCCGCCTCCTCGGGCGTCCCCTGCGCCTGGGTGGGGGCACCGGGGAGCCCGTCGACCGCATTGGCGAGCGGCTGGACGCCACCGCCCTCCTCGGCGACGGCGACCGCGACGCGGACCGGGGTGTCGGCAGTGGCCTCGGTGATCTCGTCGGCGACGTCCGAGGACTGCTCGCCCTCGAGCACGATGCCGCCGATCGTCCCCTCGGTCAGGACCTCGGTGGCCTGGTCGGCGGACTCGACGGTGGCCCAGATCATCTGCGCCGCCTGCGCCTCCGGAGGGAGCATCTGCGCGCAGTCGGCCGGGGTGGTCGTCGTGAGCTCGACGGTGGTCGAGGTCGTCGCGACCTGCACCTGACCGGAGGTCGTCCCGACGCACGCCGCTGCGAGCGCCCCGACGCAGGCCAGGGCGACGCTCGCCCAGCCGGAGCGGACCGTACGACTCACTTGCGTGACGCTAGTGGGGGATGGGTGGTCGGGACCGTCACGTCGGCCAGACTCTCCGGGTGGCCGACCGTGTCGTCCCGATCCGATCCGATCCCGGCAGCAGGTTCCGTCGGTCACGGATCGGCGTGTGGTTCTGGGAGCTCGGCTACCGGGTGGGCCCCAACCTCTGGGTGATCCCCTTCGCCTGTGCAGCGGTTGCGATCGCGCTCTACGCCGTGACCCGTCGCCTCGACGGACTGGTCGAGGACCCCGGCGGAATCCGAGTGGTGCCCGAGTTCCTGGTCGCCCGGACCCCGGCGGACGCCGCGCTGGTGCTCAGCGGTCTGCTCGCAGCGCTGGCCACCGCCCTGGCCCTGGTCTTCTCCACCAGCGTGCTCACCTTCTCGCTCGCCACCTCGCAGCTCGGCCCCCGGCTGATCCGCAGGTTCATCGAGGACCCGGTCACCCAGTTCTCGCTCGGCACCCTGCTCGGCGGGGTGATCGTGTGCGCGCTGACGCTGGCGTCGATCCGCACCGGTGCCGGTCCCGCGGGGGTGCCCGAGGTGTCCTACGCCACGAGCGTCGTGCTGGCGCTCGCGTGCTTCTTCGTGATCGTCGTCTACGTGCACCGGGTCGCGACGTCGATCCAGTCCCCGCAGGTGGTGGCGTCGGTGGTGGCGGACCTGGACCGGACGGTCACCGAGCTCGACCTCGACCACGAGCGGGTGGGGCGGACGGGAGACGTCGCCGCCGTGGAGGCCTGTCGCGCCGAGGTCCGCGCCGACGGAGTGGAGCTGCTCGCCGGGCGGGACGGGTTCCTCCAGGCGCTCGACCTCGACCGTCTGCTCGGCGTTGCGGAGCGGGCCGACTTCCGGCTCGAGATGCTGCGACGACCCGGTCAGTTCGTCGTCACGGGCGAGCCGATCGCCCGCGTCGCCCCGACCTCGGCGGCGGGTGCCGCGGCCGACGTGATCGCCGAGGCCGTCGAGATCGGGGCCAACCGGACGCGCGTGCAGGACGTCGAGTTCGCGCTGTACCAGGTGGTCGAGATCGGACTCCGGGCGCTCTCCCCTGCGATCAACGACACCTTCACCGGCATGACGTGCATCGACTGGTTGACCGCTGCGCTGTGCCGTCTCGGCCGGATGCCGGACGAGACCGGGGGTCTCCTGGGTCGGGACGGGACGGTCCGTCTGGTGGAGCGGACGGTGCCGTTCGACCGACAGGTGAAGGCGGCGTTCGACATGCTGCGCCAGGCGGGCGCCGGGAACCCGGCGGTGGTCATCCGGCTGCTCGACGACCTGACGACCCTGGCTCGTCAGGTCGACGTGCGCCACCTGGGGGCCATCGAGGCGCAGGCCGACGCCGTCCTCGCGGGTGCGATCCTCCGCGCACCGGTCGAGTCCGATGCGTCTGCCATCGAGGAGCGGCACTCCCGGGTGGGCGCCGTGGTGGCCGAGCGGCGAACCGGTACGGTGCCGACGTGAGCGACGCTGCGGGCCGACCGGCACCGGGGGCCACCGACCGGTTGCGGGCGGTCGTGGTCGACCCCGACGCGGACCCGGTCCACGACCGGTCACGACTCCGGTTCGCCGGGATGATGGTCGCAGTCGGCGTGGCCCACTTCGTGGCCCCGCGGTTCTTCGAACGGATCGTGCCGCGGTGGTTCCCCTGGGCGCGGCAGGCGGTGGTGTGGTCCGGTGTCGCCGAGATCGCCTCCGGGGTCCTCATCGCCGTGCCGTCGACCCGACGCCTCGGCGGCTACCTGGCAACGGCCACGATCGTCGCCGTCTACCCGGCGAACATCCAGATGGCGGTCGACGCCTCCCGCGGCGTCGACGTGGGGGTGCCGGCCTGGGCGGCGTGGTTGCGCCTGCCCATGCAGTTCCCGATGATCCGCCGGGCCTGGAGCCTCACCCGCTGAGTCCGACCGTCACGGGCGCCCGGGCTCACGGCAGACCGGGGTGTCCCAGGATCCGCAGCGGGTCGCACGCGTCACGGAGCGCCGTCCGCAGGGCGACGTCCACCGCAGGCGTGCACCGGAGCCACCACGAGCGGTTGGCGGGTCCGATCCCGTGCTCGGCGCTGAAGGTCCCACCGTGCCGGTCGACGGCGATCGAGAACACGGCGTCGTGGACCTCGTCGACCACGGCGTCGTCCACGGTCCGGCCGGGGGGGAACACGACGTTCAGGTGCACGCCACCGTCACCCCAGTGGCCGAAGTCGGCGAAGGTCGCCTCGGGCCAGGTGTCGCGGACGGTGTCGGCGACCTCGGTCACCAGAGCCGGGAGCGCGGCCCGGGGCACGGCGACGTCGTGTCCGACCACGGTGCCGCTCCGGGCGAGGCCCGAGGTGATGGCGTGTCGTGGCGCCCAGGCCCGGTCCTGCGGGAGCACGACCGCCCCCGAGGTGTCGACCGGTGACGAGAGGGCGGTGTCGACGAGTCGGTCGCCGCAGCCGGTGGGACCGGCGACCTCCACCAGCACCGACCACGGGGCGTCGCCCAGGTCGAGGGGGTGGCCGACCGCGCCCGCAGCGGCGAGCGCCGTGGCCGACACCACCTCGAACGCAGCGAGCAGCGGGTCGAGGCGCGCCTCGAGGTCCACGAGCAGCGTCACCGCGTCCGCCGGGTCGCGCAGCGGGATCCACGCGCAGGCGGTCTCGGCGGGGAGCACGGCCAGGTCGAGCGCGGCCCGGGTCACGATGCCGAGCGCCCCGGAGGAGCCCACGATCATGTCGGTCAGGTCGACGCCGCGGTTGTCCTTGCGGTAGGTGCGGAGCGTGTCGAGGACCGACACACCCTCGTCGGCGAGCACCGCCTCCACCCCGAGCGTCCGCCGCCGGACGTCGCCGTGACGCAGCATCCGGGCGCCGCCGGTGTTGGTCGCGACCATCCCGCCGACGGAGGGATCGGCGCCCAGGTCGATGGGGAACCACAGGCCGTGCGTCGCGGCGAGTTCGTTCAGCTCGGACAGACGCAGGCCTGCGGGCACGACCGCCGTGCGGTCGGCCGGATCGATCCGCACGCCCTCACGCAGCCGCTCGGTCGTGAGCACGACCACGCCCTCGGCGTCGGGCGGTGGAGTCGACGCGCCGACCAGACCCGAGTTGGCCCCCTGTGGGAGCAGACGGATCCCGTGCTGTGTGGCCCAGCGGACCACGGTCCGGACCTCCTCGGTCGAGGCGGGGCGGACGACGTCGACCGGGCGTCCGGGCACACCCCTCGCCGGTGTGGCGTACCCGCTGGTGTCGTCCCGTTCGGCGAGGAGCACCCCCTGCGGGCCGAGCTCGGCTGCGAGCTGGTCGGCGGGTCGGGGCGGGCGCACGGACCCGATGATGCCGTACGTTGAGCGCCGTGGTCCCACCCGTCGCACCTCCGTCGTCCCCCACCCGCCGCCGTCCGGACGGTCGACCCTGGCGGGTCGCCGTGTGGGGGACGGGGAACGTCGGCCGTCCGGCCGTCCGTGCGGTCGTCGCGGATCCCGACCTCGAGCTCGCCGCCGTGGTCGTCTCCGCCCCCGACAAGGTGGGCCGTGACGCCGCCGACCTCGCCGGGCTGGGGGCGCCCACCGGTGTCACCGCCACCGTGGACGCCGCCGCCGTGCTGGCCGACGGAGGGCTCGACGTCGTGGTCTACGCGGCGACCGGCGACACCCGACCCGACGCCGCCGTGGACGACATCGTCGCCTGCCTCCGGGCGGGTGCCGACGTGGTCAGCACCTCGGTGTACCCGCTCATCCACCCGCCGAGCACCCCGGACGAGCTCCGGGCCAGGGTCGAGTCCGCCTGCGCCGAGGGTGGGGCGTCGTGCTGGGTCTCCGGGATCGACCCCGGCTTCATGGCCGACCTGCTGGCCCCGGTGCTCGTCGCCACCTGTGTGTCGGTGGACCGGGTCGAGATCCGTGAGGCCTTCAACTACGCGACCTACCACGCTCCGCACGCCGTCCGGGAGCTCGTCGGGTTCGGCACTCCGATGGACAGCCCGCCGCCGATGCTCTGGCCGACCGTGCCCACCATGGTGTGGGGCGGTGTGCTGCGGATCCTGGCCGAGCAGCTCGGCGTCGAGCTCGACGCCGTGGACGAGCACATCGAACGTCGTCCGCTGGAGCGCACCATCGAGCTGCCGATCGGGACCTTCACCGCCGGCACCCAGGGTGCGTTCCGGTTGCTGGTTCGCGGTCTCGTCGACGGTGAGCCGGTGATCGTCGTCGACCACGTCACCAGGATCGACGACGAGTGCGCCCCCGACTGGCCGTACGCACCGGAGCGCTCCATGGGGTGCCACCAGGTGATCGTCCACGGTGACCCGGACGTGACCCTGACCGTCGAGGCCGGGGACACCGCGGACCCGGCGACGCTCGGCGACCGCAACGTCGGGGGGATCGCACTCTCCGCCGGCCGCATCGTCCACGCCATCCCCGAGGTGGTGGCTGCGCCCAACCGGATCGTCACCGCCGCCGACCTGCCGCTCGTCGTCGGGCGGGGCCTGGTGCGGCCGTGACCGACACCGTCGACCCTCGGGAACCCTACGCAGGACACGCCGGGAGCGTCGGGCGGGTCTTCGCCACCTCGGAACCGTGGTGGCCGGAGCGCCCCCGGCCGGCGGCGGGGGCCCCGAACATCGTCGTGGTGATGTGCGACGACGTGGGTTACTCCGACGTCGGCTGCTACGGGTCGGAGATCCCGACGCCCAACATCGACCGGCTCGCCGCCGAGGGACTGCGGTACCGCGACTACCACGCCACGCCGATGTGCTCGCCGACGAGGGCCAGCCTGTTGACCGGACTCGAGCCGCACCGGGCGGGTGTCGGCCACGTGGCCCACTCCGACCCGGGGTTCCCCGGGTACGCCATGGAGCTCACGCCGCTCGCCCCGACGCTCGCCGAGCTGCTCCGGGACGCCGGGTACCAGACGCTCATGGTGGGGAAGTGGCACCTCACCAAGGACAGCCAGGTCAACGACGCCGCCGACCGGTCGTCGTGGCCGCTGCAGCGGGGATTCGACCGCTACTACGGGTTCCTCGACGCCTTCACGAACTTCCACCACCCGCACCGGTTGATCGAGGACAACCACGCCGTGCCGGTCGACCGGTACCCGGACGGCTACTTCGTGACCGACGACCTGACGGACCGGGCCATCTCGATGGTGCGGGAGTCGGTCGCGTCGGATCCGACCAAGCCGTTCCTGCTCTACCTCGCCCAGGCGGCGGTCCACGCACCGCTGCAGGCGAAGGAAGAGGACATCGAGCGGTACCTCGACGCCTACCACGAGGGGTGGGACGAGTTCCGACGACGCCGCTACGAGCGCCAGCTCGAGCTCGGGGTCGTGCCGCCCGACGCCGAGCTGGCACCCCGCAACCACGAGCCGGGTGACGAGGTGGTGGCCTGGGACGAGCTCGACGAGGACCGCAAGCGGCTGTTCGCGAGGTACATGGCGGTCTACGCGGCGCTGATCGACAACCTCGACCAGAACATCGGCCGCCTCCGGGCGGCGCTCGAGGAGCTCGGGGTCTGGGACGACACCCTCTTCGTGTTCACCTCCGACAACGGCGGCTCCCGTGAGGGCGAGGTCGACGGCACCAGCGCGTACTTCCGCTCGCTGCACCACGGCCGCACCGGTACGGAGGAACCGTTCGAGGAGGACCTGGCCCGGATCGACCGCATCGGCGGGCCGACGACCCTGCCGCACTACCCGCGGGGCTGGGCCATGGTGTCCAACACGCCGTTCCGGCTCTACAAGATCAACGCCCACCGGGGCGGCCACTCTGTTCCGTTCGTGGTGTCGTGGCCCAACGGCGACCTGGGTGCTGGCGGTGCGGTTCGTGAACAGTTCGTGCACGTCTCGGATCTGCTGCCCACGTTCCTCGAACTCGCCGGGGTGGCGCGGCCGGACACGTGGCGCGGCCGGCCGGTCCTGCCGCTCTACGGCGAATCGGTCGCCGCCACACTGCGCGACCCTGCCGCTGCCGGCCGGACCGCCGACCTGGTGGTCGAGAACGAGGGGCACCGGGGCTACCGCCGAGGGCGGTGGGAGGCGCTGACCAGGCACGTGCCGCGCACGTCGTTCTCGGACGAGCACTGGGAGCTGTTCGACGCCGTCGCCGATCCGACCCAGCTGCACGACCTCGCCGCCGAGCAGCCGCAGTTGCTCGGGGAGCTCATCGCCGCCTGGGAGGAGGCGGCGTGGTCCAACCAGATCTTCCCGCTCGACGAGGGCACCGGCTACCGCTACCTGCTGCGGCCGAGCTGGACCGAGGTCTACGACCGGCCGGTGGTGCTCACCGCCGGAACCCCGACGCTCGACCGGTGGCGGTCGCAGCGCCTGATCCTGTGGCGTGACGTCGACGTCGAGGCCCGGGTGCGCCTCGAACCCGGTGACGCAGGGGTGCTCGTCGCCCACGGCGACCAGGGGGGCGGGTACTCGCTCTACGTCGACGTGACGGGTGAGCTCGTCGCCGCCCACAACGGGTACGGGCTCGAACGAGAGGTCCGCGGACCGGTGGTCGCACCGGGTGTGCACTCCCTCGGACTGCACCTCCGCTGTCCGGGTGGTGACCGCTGGGACCTCTCCCTGTCGGTCGACGGGGTGGTCGTCGCCGGTGACGTCGGGTTCCGACTGCTCATGGCGATGGCACCCTTCGAGGGGATCGACGTGGGGATCGACCGCCGATCGCCCGTGTCCTGGCCGGTGTACGAGCGGCACGGCCCGTTCCCGTTCACCGGGCACCTGGAGTCGGTGACCTACACGCCCGGTGCCCCGGCACCCGACAGTCCGGCGGACTTCGTCGAGTTCCTCCGTGACTGGGGCCGGCGGTTCGAGTGATCCAGCCGTGATCCACGCGGTCGACGTCGTGGTCGTCGGCGCCGGTGCCATGGGCGCCACGAGCGCCTGGCGGCTCGCCCGTTCCGGTCGACGTGTGGTGCTGCTCGAACAGTTCGGACCGGGCCACACCCGGGGGTCGTCGCACGGCGCGACCCGCATCTTCCGTCTCGCCTACCGGGACCCCCGGTACGTCGCCCTGGCCGAGCGGGCGCTCCCGTTGTGGCGGGAGCTCGAGGACGCCGCGGGCGAGGTGCTGCTCGACCAGGTCGGACAGCTCGACCACGGCCGGCCCGAGGCGATGGCCGAGGTCGCGACCGCACTCCGTGCGGCCGGCCGGCCGGTCGAGCAGCTCACGCCGGACGCGGCCGCCGAGCGGTGGCCGGGTCTGCGATTCGACCGCTCGGTGGTCCACAGCCCCGAGGGCGGCCGGTGCTGGGCCGACCGGACCGTGGCTGCGGCCCAGCGACTGGCGGCGACGGCGGGAGTCGACGTTCGGTTCCACACGCCGGTGGAACACCTCGAGATCGCTGACGCCGGGGCGGTGGTCCACGGGGCGGGGGCGTCGTGGAGGGCGCCCGTGGTGGTCGTGGCCGCCGGTGCGTGGACCTCGGGCCTGCTGGGGGACGTCGTGCCGCACCCGGTGCTGCGGGTCGAGGCGGACCAGCCGTCGGTCTTCGCCCCGGTGGATCCGGCTGCGGTCTGGCCGTCGTTCCTCCACCACGGCGACCCGCCGGACGGACTCGACCGGCCACTGCACTTCGACGCCTACGGGGTGGCCTCGCCGGGTGAGGGCGTCAAGGTCGGCGGGTTCGGCACGGTGGCCCCCGCCGATCCCCGGGACGCGGGCCGGGTCCCGGATCCGGCCCGGACGTCGGTCCTCGTCGACTACGTCGAGCAGTGGCTGCCCGGCCTCGATCCGGCCCCGTTGTCGACGGTGTCGTGCCTGTTCACGACCACCGCCGACGAACACTTCGTCCTCGACCGCCACGGGCCGGTCGTCGTGTGCTCCCCGTGCTCGGGACACGGCTTCAAGTTCGTCCCTGCGGTCGCCGCCGAGGTGGAACGGCTCGTCACCGGAGGTGGCCAACCGACCACCGTCTGGCGCCTCGATGCCCTGCGGTGACGCAGTCGAGGGGAATCCGTCGGTACGTGCATCCGTCGAGCCCTCCCGCAGCGATGCACCTCTATGCGCCAGAACACCGCCCGCCCGTCCGCTCACCACGACCGCCCGGTGTGGCGCCGACTCCTCGCCGCTCCCATCGCGGTGGTCGCCGTGCTGGGGGCAGCGGCCTGCACCATGGCGCCACCGGTGACCACGACGGTGCCCTCGGTCGATCTCGAGCGCTACCTCGGGACCTGGTACGAGGTGGGCAGCGTCAAGCAGTTCTTCTCGGTCGGGCTGGTCAACACCAAGGCGCAGTACTCGCTCAACCCCAACGGGTCGGTCCGGGTGGAGAACTCCGGGAACTACTTCGTCGACGGCGGCCCCGAGTCCCGGATCGTCGGAGCGGCCGTGCCGGTCGACGCGACGAACGCCCGGCTGAACGTGGCCTTCGCGGGTGCTCCGTCGGCGAACCCGCCGGGCAACTACTGGATCGTCGACCTCGATCCCGACTACCAGTGGGCGATCGTGTCGGACCCGTCGGGATCGAGCGGGTTCCTGCTGTCGCGGACCAAGACGGTGACCCCCGAGTTCTACGCCGAGCTCGTCGACCGTGCGGCCGCCAAGGGTGTGAACGTCAGCAACCTGACCCCGACCCCGCAGTTCTGAAACACCCCGGAGCGGAGTGCGCCCCGGTTCACGGGCGTGACTCGAGCGCCGTGGGCACCTCCCGGACCGATCGCGGTAGCGGGGTGAGTCGGGGGATCTCGCCGAGGGGACGCCACGTCCGACCATCGGTGCTCCACTCGGCCCACCACCACACGGTCACGTCGCCGACCCACGCCGCTGGGCGGCCCGGGACGCCGGTGCGTGAGCGGTAGGTGAGGGCGCAGGTCCCGGGACGGCGCGACTGCTGGGCCGGACTCGCCGGGTCCAGTGGATCGAAGGTCCGCCCACGGCCGGCGCATCCCAGCACCTGACCGATCGCCACGGGATCTCCGCTGCGGACCTCGAACCTGGAGGGCCAGGCCCTCACCCGAGCGCTCACGCCGTTCCCGTTCAGGGTGCGCTCGACCACCCGGCCCCACTCGGCCGCGGAGTAGGACACGAACACCGGTTGGGAGACGGGCACGGTGATCCCGGCGGGCGGACTGAGCGTCGGCCGCAGCGGCGGCACGACCGTGACCATCTGTCGACTCCACGACGACGCCGCCGTCGACGTGACCGGCACGAGCCGCAACTCGCCCGTGGCCCGACCGTCCACCACCCGGTACTGGATGGTGAGCTCGTCTGCCGTCCCGGCGATCGACCGCTCCAGGAACTCGCGGACCACCGGTTGCTCGGCGATCCGGGGTGTGGTGGACGCGACCTGGAGGATGTAGGCGACCTGCGCCGCCGTGTAGGTCACCCAGTACGAGGTCACCGTGCGACTGCGGCCGGTCGAGCTGGTCCGTTGGCCGAAGATCGTGGTGATGATCCGGTCGCCGCTGATCCGGGAGGTCGCCCCACTGTCGCCCGCCCGTCGGGGTGACGGGTCCGCTCCTGCCGCCGGGTCGTCGGCGAGGACGAGCATCGCCAGCGCGCAGCTCACCACGCACGTGAGCCTCCGGCCACCGGTCAGCCGCACGGGTCGGCACTCCCGGGCGGGAGGAGCGTCAGCTCCGACTCCAACAGGCTGGCGACCACCCAGTCGGTGTCCGGTCCCGGACGGGTGACACGACCGGTCCCGAGTGAGTGGGCGACGGCGTCGTCGACGACCGGTCCGGGTCCCCCGGCACCGTCGTCGACCCGTCGCCCGAGCCCGGGTGACCAGCCGCACCACGTGAAGACGAGCTCCTCCCTGGTCGGTTCCGGCCCGACCGGTCCGGGGGTCCGGACCACCTCCACGACCCGGTGGACGTAGCTCAGGTCACCCGGCTGCACCGGTTCGACGAGCAGCCCCCCGGCCCGTCGCCCCCGGATCCTGTCGAGGACGCTCTCGTCGAGCTCGGAGCCCGCGGGGACGACCTCGTGCCAGGCCCGGAGGAGCGGGCCGGACGGATCGTCGGCGGCGTCCGGCGCAGCGGCGAGGTCGGTGAGCGCCCGGTCGTAGCGATCGAGGAGCCCCTGGATCACGATGCGGTCGACCTCGGTCGCGCTGCCGGCGACGGGCGTGGGCAGGTCACGGTCTGCGCCCGTCCGACCCCCGGCCGGTGGTGGGACCGGCGAGGAGGTGGCCGAGGTCGTCGCCGGAGCTGTGGTCGGGGCCGGGGTCGGCAGGACCGGCGCCGGACCCGCCGGCTCGGGGAGCCGGGCGACGGACGGCTGCTCGGACCACCCGGCGCAGGCGACCGCCGTGACGCCGAGGAGCGCGCCGAGTGCGAGCGCTGCCGACCGTCCGGGCCGCAGCCGGTGGACGCGGAGTGTGAGGTTCGATCCGGTGGGAGGCACGCTCCCGAGTCAACGCGAGCGGCGGGGCGAACTCAACGCCTCCGGGCGGGCAACGCGACCCGCGGTCACCAGCCCCGGAACTCGGGATCCCGACGCTCCCGGAACGCCGTCATGCCCTCACGGAAGTCCTCGGTCGACGTCAGCAGTTCCTGTGCTGCGGCCTCCTCCTCGAACGCCGTGTGCCGACTCGACTCGAAGGACCGGTTGAGCAGCCACTTGGTGAGGGCGAGGGCCTTGGTCGGTGCAGCCGCCAGACGCGCCGCCAGTTCGTCCACCGTGGCGCCGAGCTGCGCTGCGGGGACGACCCGGTTGGCGATCCCGAGCTCGGCGCAACGGGCCGCGGGAACGTCGTCGGCGAGGAACATGAACTCCTTGGCGAGCTGCGGACCGACGATCCGGGGGAGCAGGTACGCGCCACCGGCGTCGGGCAGGATCCCGCGGCGCACGAAGACCTCGACGAGCTTGGCGGTCTCGGACATCACCACCAGGTCGCACGCCAGCACCAGGTGGGCACCACCGCCGGCCGCGGTCCCGTTGACCGCACCGACGACCGGCTTCTCGCAGTCGAGGACCGCTGCCACCATGCGCTGCCACCCCCGCCGGATCATCCGGGCCGCGTCACCGAGGACCCGGTCGGGGGCACCCTCGGGTTTGGCGGGCGTCGGCTGCTGCGGTCCGCCCAGGTTGGCGCCCGTGCAGAAGTGGCGTTCGCCGGCGGCGCCGAGCACCACGACGCGGACGGCGTGATCGGCCGATGCCCACTCGAGGCGCTCGGTGATCCGGTCCCGCATGAACGCGGTGAGCGAGTTGCCGGCCTCGGGTGCGTTGATGGTGAGCCGGGCGATCCCGTCGGTGACCTCGTAGGTCACCTGCTGCTCGACGTCGACGTCCTGGTTGCTCACGGCGGTGGTCCCTCCTGCAGCGGTTCCGGTGCTCCTCGCGGCACCGGGTCCCGTAGCGTGCGTCAGGGGCGTGAGGTTAGGCGGTCGGTAGCATCGCTCCGTGTCCGGACCCCCTCACCGCTCCCCGGTGGTGGTCACCCGACGTCACCGGGTGCGATTGCTCGCCCCGCTGCTCGTCCTGTTCGGCCTCGTGTTCGCCGCCATGGACGCAGTGGTCGGCGGCCAGACGGTCGGTGCCCACGCCCGCCTCTCGGACACGGTGCCGGCGGTCGACTCGGTGGTCGAGGTGCCGCCGAGGGAGGTGGAGCTCACGTTCGACGAACCGGTCCGGCCGGTCCCGCAGGGGATCCGGATCCTGTCGCCGGACGGTCGGGACGTCGCGAGCGGCGAGGCCACCCGGTCCGCGGACGGTCGCAGTCTGACGGTGCCCGTGGACCCGGCCGGTGCCCGGGGCAGCTTCACCGTCAGCTACCGCGTGGTCAGCACCGACGGTCACGTGGTGGCGGGTTCCTGGGTGTTCAGCGTCGGGGAGCGGACGGCGACGGCGGCGTCGGCGGACGAACGTGCGGATCCGTGGTCCCGTGGGGTCGAGGTGCTCGGACGGATGCTCGCCTCGGCCGGCGCGTTCCTGGCACTCGGAACGGTCGTCGTGGCGGGGCTCGACGACACGGCCCCCCTGGGGTCGTCGCTCGTCCGTCGACGCGCCGTGCTGGTCGCCGGGACCGTGACCCTGTCCGTCGGCGGGCTCCTGGTGCTGGTGGGTGCGGCGGGCCTCTACGCCGGGTCGCTCGCCGGTGCGTCCGGTGCCCTGCTCGACGTGGTGGGTGCCACCTCCACGGGGTGGGTCGTCCTGGCCCGTGTCGCCGTGGCCGTGGTGCTCCTGGTGTGCTCGCTCGTTCCGGCGGTCCTGCGGCGGATGCCCGTCGTCGTGGCCGTGCTCGCCGTCGCCGCGACTGCTGCACCGGCCCTCGGTGGACACGCGGTGTCCTCGTCGGTGCCGGTCCTGGCGTCGACGCTCGTGGCCGTCCACCTGGTGACGGGTGCGTGCTGGCTCGGGGCGCTCGCCGTGCTGTCGCTGCGCTGGGCCGAGGACCGTGAGCTGCTCGGCGGGTACTCCGACGTGGCGGTCGTGGCGGCGCCGCTCGTGGTCGTGAGCGGCCTGGGGGGAGCGTGGATCCAGGTCGGCGGTGCCGGCGACCTGCTCGGGTCCACCTACACCCGTCTCCTGCTCGCCAAGGCACTCCTCGCCGCCGTCCTCCTGGTGCTCGGCTGGATGAACCGGCGTGCGCTCGCCCGTGCCGCCGGCACCGCACTCGACCTGGCGTCCTCGGTCCGCCTCGAGACCGTGCTGGGGGTCGCCGTGCTCGCCGTCTCGGCGGTGCTGGTGGTGACACCGCCGCCGGCCGACGTGCCCGATCCCGTCCGGGCCGAGGCCGCCTCGGGGGAGCTGGTCGCCCGGGTGCTCGTCGAGCCCGGGGTGGCGGGACCGAACCGGGTCGAGCTCCGCTACGTCGACGCCGCCGGTCGACCGGTGTCGGTCGATGCGACCGACCTCCGGATCTCGAGGGCGGGGGTCGAGCCGAGACGGGTGGAGGTCCGGGCCGTGGACCCGTCGACCGCGGTGGCCACCGATGTGGTGCTCACTCCGGGGCCCTGGCGGTTCGAGGTCACCGTCGTCGCCCGGGGGACTCCGAGCCGGTTCGAGCTGGAGGTGATGGTCCGGTGACCGGGAACGAGCGTGCGGTTCGTGGTTCGCCCCCGTCGGGCCGGTTCGGCTCTGCGGTGCTGCTCCCGGCCGGGGTGATCTCGGCTCTGGTGAGGTCGCTCCTGGTGCTGTCGGCACTGGTGGTGTGGGTGCCGGCGGCTCCGCCCGCTGGTGCGCACGGCGGACCGGCCGAGCTGCAGGTCGTCGTCGTCGAGCCTGGACCGCAGTCGGTCCGGGTCGAGGTACGGGTGGTGTACGTGAACGACGGCCACGGGGTCGACGACGCCGCCGTGACCGTGGCCGGAGAGTCCGGTGGGGTGCAACTCACCCCGGTGCTGCTCGAGCCGACCGGGGTCGAGGGGACCTACGCCGGGGTGGTCGGACTCCCGACGCCCGGCACGTGGACCCTGCGGGCGACGTCCGCCGAACCCACCGCCACGCAGTCGTTCACGGCCGAGGTCCCGACCGCGGGAGCTCCGGTGCCGGTCACGACTGCCCCGGTTACGACGGTGCCGGTCTCGACGGTGCCGGTCTCGACGGTGCCGGTCACGACGGTGGACCGTTCCGGGTCGGCGACCGATCCGGGGACCGACCGGACCTGGATCTGGGTCGCGGCGGTCGGTCCGTTGGCGGCCGCGACGGCCGCAGCGGTGGGAGTCACCGTCGCGCTCCGCCGGCGCCGTCCAGCGAGCGGGCCGAGGGCTGAGCGGGCCGAGGGCTGAGCGGGCCGAGGGCTGAGCGGGCCGAGGGCTGAGCGGGCCGAGGGCTGAGCGGTCGGGGAACACCGGGGGCCTCCCGGGTGTTCGACTCCTCGACCGGCCGTGGGGTCGGTGCGGGAGGTGTCGTCGTGCAACGGAGTGCCAAGCTCGCTGTCGGTGCCGTCGTGGCCGTGGTGGCGCTGCTCGTCGGAGGGTTCGTCCTGCTCAACGTGCTCGGTGGTGGGGACGGCCCCGAGGAGCTCACGTTCTCGGATGCTCCGACGTCCTCGACGACGCCCGGCGCCCCGACCTCGTCGCCGACCGATGCGTCCCTCGACGGCCCGTGGACGGTGGCGGGTGGTTCCCAGGCCGGGTACCGGGTCCTCGAGGACCGGATCGGCGGACTGCAGAACATCGAGGCGGTCGGCCGGACCGATCGGGTCACCGGCGGGTTCACCGTGTCGGGCGATCAGGTGAGCGACATCCGGGCCGAGGTCGACGTCGCGTCGATCACCTCGGACTCGACGTTCCGCGACGGTCGGTTCGCCGGAGGGATCATGGATGCAGCCACCTTCCCGACGGCGACGTTCACTGCGGCCTCGGCGACGCTCCCGTCCGTGCCGGCCGAGGGTGAGACGGTGACCGTTCCGGTGAGTGGTGAGCTGACCCTGAAGGGGGTGACCAAGCCCGTCCAGGTGGACCTCGAGGTGAAGCGGTCGGGCCCGGGTGTGCAGGTGCTCGGCTCGATCCCGGTGGTGTTCGCCGACTTCGGGATCTCCACGCCGCAGCCGCCGGGTCTCTCGGTGCGGGACGAGGGCACGGTCGAGTTCCTGCTGGTCGCCCAACCAGCCTGAGTCAGCGGTCGAGCCGGTCCCGCACGGCCCGGGCGAACCGGTCCGGCGACCCGGGGTCGACCTCGACGAAGAACGAGGGCTCGCAGAGTTCGAGCTCGAGGACCACGGGACGACCACGGTCGTCGTGCACCAGGTCGACCCGGGCGTACAGGAGCGGACCGGAGTCGGTCAGCGTCGCTGCGACCCGGAGTGCTGCATCGGCGACCTCGCGTTCCGCCGGGGTGGCCTCCCGAGGGGTGATGCGCTCCTCGGCGAACGGGCCGTCGACCGGTCCGGCTCCCCGCCGCAGGATCGCCGCCTTGCAGAAGGCGTGGCTGAACGATCCGCCGAAGTGGACCATCCCGGTCTCGCCGCGCTCGTCGACGCTGCCCAGGTAGGGCCCCACGAGCACGGCCCGATCGGCGTCGAGGAGACCGACCCCCAGGGCGCTGCCGGCCTCGAGGTCCGCGGCGCCGACCCGGAGCGTGTCCTTGGAGCCGGCCGAGACCGTCGGCTTGATCACCACCTCGGCGCCATCGGGCCCGGCGACACCGGGCCCGGCGACATCGGGCCCGGCGACATCGGGCCCGGCGACATCGGGCCCGATCTGCCGCTCCAGCGCTGCGACCAGGTCCGCCCGGTGGTCGCCACCGGGTTCCACGACCTCGCAGGGCACCGTCGGCACGCCGTTGCCGGCGAGGTCGCCCAGGTAGCGCTTGTCGGTGGTCCACCGCAGGACCCGCGACGGGTTGGCCAGGGTCGTCGACCGCTCCACCCGTTCCGCCCAGGCGAGGAACTCCTCCAGTCGTCCGGTGTAGTCCCAGGTGGAGCGCACGACCACGAGGGGTGCGGACCAGTCGACCCCGGGGTCGTCCCAGACCGCCGGTTCGGCCCGGACGCCGTGGCGGGCGCACGCGGCGACCAGCGCCTCGGCGTCCCGGTCGAGCGACCAGGATCCGGCGGCCGTCGCGAGCAGCACCTCGGCGGTCCCGGGTGCGGTCACCGGCTCACGTCGACCCGTCGGGACGCTCGTCGTCCATCAGGGCCAGACCGGCGTACCGGCCCTCGAGGTCCGGCTGCTCCCGGCACGGGTCGTCGACGTCGTCGAACTCGAGCCGCAGCGCCCGGCTCGTCACGGCGTGCATGTCGTAGGTCGTGACGATGTAGGTGAGCTCGAGGATCTCCTCGTCGCTGAGGTGGGCCCGCAGGGCCTCGATGACTCCGTCGGGTGTGCGGCCGCCCTGCAGGACCAGGCAGTCGGTGTAGGCGAGCACGGCCCGTTGGGCGGCGTCGAAGCACTCGGCCACCGACCAGTGGGGGAGCGCTGCGACCTGCTCGTCGGTGAGCCCCACGTCCCGGCAGGCCTTGCAGTGCTGCGAGAACACGAAGGTCGACCCCCGCGCCCAGCCCGTGCGGGCCTGTCCGAGTTCACGCAGGACCGGGTCGAGCCGCCGGTCCGGTGACCGGTAGAAGGTGAACCCCCCGACGGCGTGCTGCAGGGCGTCGGGGACGAGGGCGAACACCGTCCACCAGTTCCCCGGGCTCCCGCTCGCCGTCCCCGGCTCGGCGACCGGGTCGCGGTCGCCGAAGAGCATCTGGTAGGCGACGGCGGTCAGTGGGTCCGCCTCGTCCCGTGGCACCTGTCGCAGTCTCGGCACGTCGTCCTCCCGGGGTCGGTGGGTCCGCACGGTAGCGTGACCCTCGTGCGCAGCGTCCGCCGACGTCGGATCGTGCTGGCCTGGCTCATCAGGCTGGCGGTGGTCGTGGCGTTCCTGCTGGCGTGGAGGGCCCCGTCGGTGTCGGTGCTGACCCGGCAGAGTGATGCGGCAACGGTCGAGTCCTACGAGGCGGTCTACGAACTCGCCGCCGACGGTGCGCTCGTGGTGACCGAGCAGCTCGTGGTCGACCTCCCGCCCGGCAAGCGGGGGATCTTCCGGATCTTCGACACCGTCGACCCGCGCCGGTCCGAGGTCGACCACCCGGTCGAGGTGGTCTCGGTCACCCGTGACGGGGTCCGCGAACCGTGGGTCTGGTCCGAGTCCGCTGCCGGGACCCGGACCATGCGGATCGGTGACGAGAACCTCTTCATCGGCCCCGGCGAGTTCACCTACCGGATCGTGTCCCGGACCGTCGACGCCCTCGAGCCGGTCGAGGCGGACGGCTCGACCACGGCAGCGTGGTGGTGGGACGTGGTCGGGTCGGGGTGGTCGATGCCCATGGAGTCCGTCACGGTGAAGGCGACCCTGCCGGCGGTGCCACGGAGCGTCGAGTGCGTGCAGGGGGTCGACACGCCCTGCACGGCCCGGACCGAAGGCGCCGGGTTCTCGGTGACGACGGGTCCCCTCGATCCGTTCACGCCGGTGACCACGCGGGCGACGTTCCCTCCGGGGGCGCTGCCCGTGCCCCCCGGCTCTCCGACCGCGCCCACGACCCTGCTCGCCGTGGTGGCGGGGCTCCTCGCAGCGGCCGCCGGGGCGGCACTCTGGTTCTCGACCCGGGAGCGGGCCCCGGGCTTCCCGGTGCTGTTCGAGCCCCCGGCCGGCGTCGGTCCGGCGACGGGGTTCCGGGTGCTCGCCGAGGAGGACTCCACCGACGACCTGCAGGCGACGCTGTTCGAGCTCGGCGGTCGGGGGGTGGTCACGCTGAGCAGCTCGGGGTCCGACTGGGTCGTGGAGCGAGTGGGTGACCCCGGTGCGGTGACGCTCACGCCCGAGGCGCAGATGGTGCTCGACGGACTGGGTCTCGACGGCCCGGGCGACCGCTTCACCGTCGCCGACACCGTGTCCTCGGGCTCGACGATCACCACGACGCTCGGCCTGCTCCGTGCCGGCGTCGCCGCTGCAGCGGTTCCGTACCTCGAGCGTTCGGTCGTCGGGACGCTCGGACGTCTGGTCGCCGGTGCCGCTGCGGCCGCCGTGGTCGCCGCTGCGGGGTACTGGCTGTTCCTCGACCAGCGCGTGTGGCTGCCCCTGCTCGTGGGCGCCACGGTGTTCGCCCTGGTGACCGCCGGCATCGCGGTCGACCGTTCGGTCTCGACCCGGCACTCGAGTGCCGGTCGTGACCTGTGGAGCCGGATCGGCGGATTCGCCAGGTTCCTGTCGACCGAGTCCTCGGAGTCGCGGTTCGACGCGGCGGCGCACGCCGACTGGTACCCCCGCTACCTCGGGTGGGCCACGGCCCTCGGGGTGGCCGACGCGTGGGCCAAGCGGTTCGAGGCACAGGGGGTCGACGTGAGCCAGGTCGGCTACGTCCACGGGGTCGGGCCGCACGGGACGTTCACCTCGTCGGACCTGCGTGACTCGGTGGCCTCGGCGATCAGCGGGGCCTCGTCCGCCTACGCCGCCTCGGTGAGCAGCTCGTCCGGTGGCGGGTTCAGTGGGGGCAGCGGCGGTGGCGGTGGCGGCGGGGGCTCGTGGTGAGCGGCCACGGCGCGTCGCACGGTACGATCCGCCCGGTTCGTCCCGGTCCAGCGTTCCGGGAACCGAGGAGGTCGCCACCGTGGTCGTCGTGCTGATCGTCATCCTGCTGCTCGTCGTGGCGGTCGGTCTCGTCGCCGTGGTCGGCATCAACCGGCTGCGTCAGCAACGGGTGCTCGTCGACGAGGCGTACGCCGGCATCGACGTCCAGCTGACCCGGCGGGCCGAGCTCATCCCCAACCTCGTCGAGACGGTCAAGGGCTACATGACCCACGAACGAGGGACCCTCGAGGCGGTCACCCAGGCCCGGGCCGCTGCCCAGTCGGCCCGGAACGTCTCCGAGGCGGCGGCCGCCGACGCACAGATGACCACGGCGCTCGCCAACCTGTTCGCCACCGCCGAGGCCTACCCGGACCTCAAGGCGTCCACGAACTTCTCGGAGCTCCAGGCGGAGCTGTCCCGGACCGAGGACCAGCTCGCCTTCGCCCGGCAGTACTACAACGACGCGTGCTCCACGCTGAACCGGTCGATGGTGACCATCCCGTGGTCGCTGTTCATCGGGATCGCCGGTGTCGACAAGGGCGTGTTCTACCAGGCGCCCCCGGGTTCGACCGCGGCGCCGACGGTGTCGTTCGACCAACCGCCGGCCGACCCGGCAGCGCCGCCGGCCGACCCGGCCGCCGGCTGAGCGGAACTCAGACCGCGCTCGCCGCACCGCCTCCGCCGGCGGATCCGACGGGGAACGCCACGGCGAAGGCGTCGGTGGGTCCGCCGAGCGGCGTGGAGGCGACCGCCCCGAGCGTGGTGCCGACGACGACCACGTGGCCGTCGTCGGTGAGCGCGAGTCCGGTGACCTGCTCGTCGGCGGCCGAGCCGAACAGCGCGGTCCACCTCCACGTCCCGGTGGCCAGGTCGTACGCCGACAGGAAGGCCTCCGAGCCGCCCCCGGTCGTGCCGGCCGGCGCACCCGG
>CAINRS010000118.1 GCA_903852755.1 uncultured Actinomycetes bacterium
CACCGGAGCGGGCGGCGCCGGCGGCGGCACGACCGGAGCAGGAGCAGCGACTGGAACCGGAGCAGGCACCGGAGCGGGCGGCGCCGGCGGCGGCACGACCGGAGCAGGAGCAGCGACTGGAACCGGAGCAGGCACCGGAGCGGGCGGCGCCGGCGGCGGCACGACCGGCGATGACGCCGCCCCGGCACCGAACATCGGAACCGCTGACGGGTTCGGTGCTCCGACCGGCGCGACGACCTCCTCGACGACCTCTGGACCACCGGAGACCCCGGCGGCACCGAAGGTCGGCACCGGTGCGTCGGCCGGGCCGGAAGGCGCATCCTCAAGGCCCTCCACCGGTGCGACCTGTCGCTCGAAGGCCACGCGCTCGGCGCCGAACATCGGCACACCGAGCGGACCGCCGACGGAAACCTGGGTCTGTTCCTCAGCGACCGCACCGGTGCGGCTCAGATCGGTCGTCTCCATCGGCGCCGGGCGCTCGGCTCCCACCACCGGCCCGGCCGACGACCCGGCCGCTGCAGCGGCACCGAACATCGGGGCTGCGAGGGCGGCGGCTGATGCTGCAGGCGCATCGACCGGGGCGACGAACGGCGGCGGCACAGCAACCGGACCGAACGGCGGCGGCATGGCAACCGGACCGAACGGCGGCGGTGTCAGCACGGCACCGACCGGGGTTGGTACCGGGGCTGGCACCGGAGCCGAGGAGGGAACTGGGACGGGGCTCGCCATCGGAACATCCCGACCCGCACGGCGACGACGGCGGCGGCGGAGTTCGAGATCGCCCGTGTCGCTCACCGCCTGGAGCGGTGCCACTCGTGATGCCCAGCGCGCCGGCAGGACCGCAGCGAGCACACCGACGACCACGGCGAGCACGCCCACCAGACCGATCGCGACGACCGGGACCCGGAAACTGTCGAGACCCAGCGGTGCGAGCGGCACGATGGCCGCCCTGCTGAGCGCCAGGCCGACGATCAGACCGAGCGTGGCACCGACCACCGCCAGGGCGACACCCTCGAGCAGAACCATCCGGTGGATCTGGGCCCGCGTCGCCCCCGTGGCCCGGAGGAGCCCGAACTCACGGCGCCGCTCCCCGACCGAGAGCAGCAGCGTGTTGACCACTCCCACGAGCGCCTGCAGCAGCGTGAACAGCAGCATCCACTGGATCACCCTCTGGAAACCGCGGAGCAACTGGGAGCGCTGGTCGACGAACTGCGCCGGCTCGAGCACGTTGGTCACGCCGTAGCGCGCAGCAAGGTCGACGACGGCCTGACGGGCTCCCGTGTCATCGGGGTCGAGCCGGACCAGCGCGGCGAGGTCAGGGGTGGCGGGGACCTGACGCAGCACCACGGTCCGGTCGATCACCCCGTCACCGATCAGTGCGCCCGCGCCTCGGAACACCCCGGCGACCTCGAGGAACTCCGTCCCACCGCTGGTGAACAGGACCGGCACCCGGTCACCGTTGGTGACTCCGGCGTCGGTGGCGGCGCGTTCGGACAGCAGGATCGAGTCGGTGTCGAGCCGGCTCGGGGTCGGGCCGACGAACTCGAACCCGACCACGTCGAGCGCTGCGTCGGCGTCCAGACCCGTCATCCGCAGCGGCGTCACCCCAGCGGTACCCCTGGCCAGCTGCCACCCGGTGCTCGCCTCCACACCGGGGAGCCCCTTCAGGTCGGCGAGCAGCCCACCGGGCAGGCCGCCCCGGGTGAAGGTTCCCGAGTCGACCACCAGGTCGGCGCGGACGGTGCGGTCGACCTCGGCCTCGAGCGAGGCGACGAAGGACGACAGGCACACGGCGAGCGTGACGATCACGGCGGTGGCGACCGCCAACGCGCCCGTCGTGGCGGCGGTGCGGGTCCGGCTCCGTCTGACGTCCCGGGCAGCGATCCGTCGGAGCGCTGCCGGCGGGACCGGCACGGCCCGGATCCCGCCGGCGACGACCGTCGCGAGCGCCATCGGCGTCAGTCCGAGCAGGAACACGACGACACCGGCGACGACCGCTGCCGTCGCCGCGAGCATGGTCTCCCTGCCCTGGATCAACGCGATGAACACCGCCCCTGCAGCGAGCACCGCAGCGATGGTGGCGGTCCGCAACGTCACGAGCACCGGCGGGCTCGTCGCAACCGTGGCGTCGTCGACCGCCTCGATCGGCGCGACCCGGCACACCCGGCGGGCCGGGAGCACCGCAGCGGTGACCGTCGCCGCCACTCCGATGACGACCGCCCACCCGAGCGCCTGCCACGACACGATCGACCCCGCAACGGGAATGGGGCTCCCGAGCTCGGCGAGCACCCACTCGATGCCCCGGCCGATCAGCAGTCCGAGCGGGGCGCCGATGAGCGACGCCACGACGGCGAGCAGTGCGGCCTCGACGAGCGCGGCGAGGAGCAGCTGACGGGGACGCGCACCGACGAGCCGGAACGATGCGAAGGTCCGGCGCCGTTCGGCGTAGAGGAGGGCGAGCGAGTTGGCGACGGTGACCATGCCCACGAGCAGCGCGAGGGCGGCGAAGCCGATGAGGAGCGTCCGCACGAGGGCGAAGCTCCGCGTGAGCCCGTCCTGACGGTCGGCCGCAGCCGTCTGCGCGTCGACCAGTTCGACCCCGGCCGGGAGCGTCGAGCGGATCCGTTCGGCGACCTCCGCCTGATCGGCACCGGGGTCGAGCGTGATGCCGAGCCAGTTGTCGTCGAAGGGGCGGTCGAACAGGTCCCGGGCCTCGGCGGTCGACAACAGTGCGAGGCTCGACCCCGGCGGCAGACCACCCTCGCCTGCGGCGACCAACCCGGTGATGCGGTAGGTCCCCACCCGGTTCCGCCCGACCACCGACACCTCGTCGCCGATCTGCAGGTTCCCGGTGGCCGCCGACCCCTCGTCGATGACCAGGTCGTCGCTGCCGGTCGGCGGACTCCCGGTGACGAGGTCGTACGGAGGCTCGGGAGCGCCGGCTGGCCAGTTGGCACCCAGGGGTTGCTCGGAGAGTCCCGGAGCGATCACCGGCCGCCCGTCGGCCCCGAGGATGACGGCGACGTCCTCGATCCGGGGGGTGACCGCAGCGACGCCGGGCACCGTCCGCACGCTGTCGGCGACCGAGGTCGGGACCAGTCGGCGGACCTTCTCGAGGGAGGACTCGTAGGCGACCTCACCCTCGGCGACGAGGTCCTCGGCGCCGACCCCCGTCGCAGCGAGCGTCTCGAGACCGGCACCGACCCGGTCGAGCAGCGTCAGGGCACCTGCGAGGTAGCCGACACCGAGCGCGATGGCCACGGTGGCGAGCAGGAGCCGACGACGCTGTCTCAGCAGCGCCTGCAACGTCCGCAGCGTGCCCCTCCCGGGGCGCCCCCTGGTCCCGCCGACCATGGCACCACGGTAGGTCACGGAGCGTGGCCGGCGAAAGGCGGCGGGCGTCGCCGCTCAGGCAGACGCGAGTTCGAGGACCTGCTCCACATCCTCGGAGCAGACCACGGCGGTCAGCGATCCGTCCTCGACCACCACCGCCCACCAGTCGCTCCCCCGGCCCATCTGGTCGACCACCTGCGCCACGGTCTCGTTCGGGTCCACCCGGGTGAGCCCGATGAGTGGCGTGGCCAGCGAGCCGACCGGCACCTCGGCCCGGTGCGCGGGTGGGATCCTCCGGATCGACTCGCGGACCAGCACCGAGCTGATCTCCCCGCGCTCGTCGACCAACGGGACGAACGGCGCCCGCGGGTCGTGGCGCAGCGCCCGTTCCAGATCGGCGACCGAGGATCCCGCCCCGAGGGGTTCGGGCAGCGGTCGGGAGACGACCGCGACGGACTCGGCGAGCAGCTCGGGCTGGGCCTGCGCGGCGAGCCACTCCCCCCGGGCTGCCGCGAGGAGGAACAGTCCGAGCGCAGCCGTCCACAACCCGGTCCACCACGACGACCAGATGCCGAGGGCGAGTCCCCCGACGACCAGACCGACGGCGAGCACCTGCCCGATCATCGCCGCCACCCTGGTGGCCGGACCCTTGCGGCCCCGCCGACGCCACAGGAACGACCGGAGCATGCGGCCGCCGTCGAGCGGGAATGCCGGGAGCAGGTTCGACACGGCGAGCACCACGTTGATCGCAGCGAGCCACACGAGCAGCCCGAACAGGACCTCGTTGCCGTCGAGTCGACCCACGAGCACCGCCGCACCACCGCTCAGCGCGGCGATGACCCCGCTCGCGAGCGGACCGGCCGCGGCGATGCGGAACTCGGCACCGGGGTCGTCTGCCTCACCCTCGAGCTTGGCCACCCCACCGAACAGCCAGAGCGTGATCTCGACGACGCGGACGTCGTTGCGCTGGGCGACGTAGCTGTGACCGAGCTCGTGGCCGACGAGCGACACCATGAACGCGATCACCCCGACGGCCCCGGCGAACCAGTAGGCGCTCGTCGGATGCGACGGGGCGATGTTCGGCAACGACACGAACGCGAGGCTCCAGAACAACAGGGCGCACACCGCGAGGACGCCCAGGTTCACACCGATGGGCACGCCGAGGAGCCGCCCCAGGGTCAGGTGTGTGCGCACGGCGTGAGCGTACCGCCGAGCTGTTTGCGGAGCGGCGCAGCCCACGACTCAACTGTGCGACCGTGCAGGACCACCGCCCGATCGGCTCGCTCCGACTGATCGACCCCGAGGACCGTCTGGTCACCGAACTCGGACGACTCGAGCCGGTGAACCCCCCACGGGACCCCGCAGACCTCCGCCGCCGCCTCGCCGCCGACCGACTCCTGTACGTCCTCGACGTCGACGACGAACCGGCGGTGGCGCTCTGGGTCGCGCTCACGACCACCGTCCCCGTCCACCTGGACGAGGTCATCGGCGAGCACGTGCCCGTGCTCGATCCGGAGCTCGCCGACGTGGCGGTGTTCCACTCCGTGTGGAACATCCCGGGCCGACCGGCCGTGACCGGCGCAGCACGCTCGACCATCGAGTCGGCGATCGCCGACCTCGACCGGCGCCACCCCCGGGTGGGGACCGCCGTCACCATCTCCCCCCTCCCCGGCCTCCGGTCCTGGATCGAGGGCCGTGGCGTCGAGGTTCCACCTCCGAGCCGGGAACTCGACGACCTCGCGGCGACCTACCTGCGTTCACTCGACGAGGGCGTGCCGATCGACCCCGTGGCCCGCTTCCACCTGGGCAACGGTGCACGGCTGTTGCGGATCCTCCCCGGCGCAGACCCCTCTGCGCTCGGACTCGAGCGGTCCTTCGGCGTCATGGCGAACTACCGGTACGTGCCCGAGGACCGGGCCGCCAACCGACGGTCGCTCGCCGCCGGCGTCGTGGTCGACTCGACCGCTGCAGCGGAATGACCCACCGAGCCGGGCGGACCTAGGCTGCTCGGTAGTGACCGCAGAGCCTCCCCCGCCGGGGCCGGTGTCGGCCGACGGGCCGGCGTGGGCCGCTGGGACCGACGCACCGACACCGGGTGAGGTGCTCGCGAACCTGGGCGACGTGGTGGTGGTGATCGCAGCGGACCTGCGGGTCGCAGCGATCAACGACGCAGCTGCGTCCCTGCTCGGCGAACCACCCGGGGCGATCATCGGCAGGAGCGCGCTCGACCTGATCCACCCCGACGACCTCGACGAGGCGGTCGCGCTGCTGGACCGGTACCAGAGCGGGGTGGAGATCGCCCGGCCGTCGATCCGACTGAACCGGGGCGGCGACCCGACCCTCGCCGTCGAACTCATCGCCCGCCGACTCGAGCGTGACGGCGGCACGTGGTTCGTCTTCAGCGGTCGAGTCGAGCCGACCCTCAACACCGAGGACCTCATGGACGGGGTGGGCGTCGGCATCGTCATGTGGGACGAGTCCGGGACGATCACCGAGTCCAACCGGACCGCAGCGGCGCTGCTCGGGGACGAGCACTCGGTCATGCCCCGACGGGTGCAGGACCTCGCCGGACGCTTCTGCGACCCCGACGATCCGTCGAGCGCTCGACACCTGCTGCTCGACGACCTCGGCGATCGTGCGCATCGCCACCGTCTCGGCGTCGTCGACGTGCACGGCGACCTCCACGTGGTCGACCTCGAGATCCGGCCGTTCCGGATGCGGTACTCCGGACGGTCGACCGCGCTCATGGCGCTCCGCGACGTGACGAGCGAGCACGCTGCCCGGGCGGCGCTCATCAGCCGGGCGACCAGCGACGATCTGACGGGGCTCACCAACCGGGGCGAGTTCATGTCGGTGGTCGACGCTGCGATCGCCGACGGTCCGGTCGGGGTCCTGTACTGCGACCTCGACCGGTT
Source organism: uncultured Actinomycetes bacterium (assembly GCA_903852755.1). Lineage (GTDB taxonomy): Bacteria > Actinomycetota > Acidimicrobiia > Acidimicrobiales > Microtrichaceae > SXMI01. The sequence goes on from CAINRS010000118.1 coordinate 6,249, forward strand.
CAAGTCGATCAACGAGCGCTACGGACACGTCGAGGCCGACCGGCTCCTCCTGGAGTTCGCCCGAGAGCTCGTGGACTCGCTCCCCGCTGGGTGCACCATCGGACGACCCGGCGGCGACGAGTTCGCCGTTGCGTTCCCCACGGCCGACTTCGCCGAGCTCGCCGAGCTCGCCGAGACGATCCGTGACGCGGCCCGGCGCGCCGGGTTGCAGACCCTGCACCTCACGACGACCGTCAGCGTCGGGACCAGCTGGACCTCGGGTGGTCAGGAGCCGGACGGGAACGCCGACTCACCGAACGCCGCCGCCCTCGTCGAGGAGGCCGACGAGGCCCTGCGGAGGGCGAAGCGCACCGGGCGCGACCGAGCCGCCCACTTCGACTCCGTCATGCGGTCCTGGCGGACGGACCAGACGGCCATGGCCGCAGCGGTGCGTGAGCACCTCGACGCCGGCCGGGTCGAGATCGCCGTCCAGCCCGTGGTCGACCCGCGCACCGGCCGGGTGTCCGGTGGCGAGGCCCTGGCCCGGATCCGTGACGCCGAGGGCCAGCTGGTCCCCGCAGCCCTGTGGATCGAGGCCGCGACCCGCACCGGCCTCATCGGTGCCGTCGACGAACAGGTGGTCGACCTGACCGCATCGCTCATCGCCGAACTGCACCGGCACCACGACCGGTCGGGACGGCCGCCGGTCGACCTCCCCGTGATCGGCGTGAACCTGTCCGACAGCACGCTCGCCCGACCCGACCTGGACGACTGGCTGCTCGAGGTCCTGGGGTCCCACGGGGCCCCACTCGACCACCTGGTGATCGAGATCCCGGAGACCGTGTTCCCGGTGATCCGCGACCGGTCGGCCGAGGCGCTCCGCAGACTCAAGGAGCGAGGGGCCTGGGTGGCGATCGACGACTTCGGGGTGGGGTACGCCTCGCTCGCCGAGGTCCGCGACCTGCCGGTCGACACCCTCAAGGTCGACCGGTCGTTCGTGGTCGCCGAGCCCGGCACGACCCACGAGGCGATCCTGCGGGCGTCGCTCGAGATGGCTCGGGCGCTCGAGTGCCGATCGGTCGCCGAGGGTGTCGAGACCGACCGCCAGCTCGACCTGCTCCTCGGGCTCGGTGTCGACTACGTGCAGGGGTACCTGACCGGTCGGCCGCTCGCAGCCGACGCGTTCGTCGAACACGCTGCGGAGCACACCGGCGTCGTCAGCGGTCCGACACAAGCTCGGTGACGACCAGGTCGGGATCGGCGTCGACGTCGGCGTCGTGGAACAGCAGCGGTCGGACTCGCCGCCCGGCGTAGGCCACGGTGCCCTCCGCGTGGCGGGCGGACATCTGGTCGCCGGACTGGCCGTAGGCGAGGACCCCGACCCCGACGGGACCGTCGGGGGTGACCTCGATCGCTGCGAGGAAGCTCGTGCCGTAGGTGACCTGGTACCCACCCTGCGCCAGACCGGACCGGTCGCGACCTGCGACGGGTGGCGGCCCGGCCGGGATCGGCTCGAGGGACGCCGAGGGCAGGGCACCGGTCGCTCCGAGCACGTTCACGACGCCCTCCACCTCGGTCCCGCCCGGGACCGGGACCCGCTCGGTCCCGCGCACCGCCCACTGGACGTCGGCCAGCGGAGCGTCCAGGTCGACACCTGCCTCGGCGAGCACCCGGACTGCGTGGCCCACCGCTCGCAGGACCGGGTCGGCCGACGGCGACTCGGCGACCTGCGGCGCCAGACCGGCCGGGGTGGTGAGCAGCCTCGCCGGGTCGAAGCCCTCGGCGAAGAGCGGCCCTGCGGCGCGCAGGTCGCCCGGGGCGAACTCGCTCAGGAACTCCCGCCACAGGGCGACGCCCCGGGACTGCAGCGTCACGCGTCGGTCCCAGGAACCGAGCACCTCGGCGACGGCGGCCGGGTCGACGCGGTGGCCCTCGACCTCGTACGGCCCCACCGAGCGCAGACGTGCGACGACGTCGTCGAGCAGGAGGTCGGCCGACCCGGACGGCCCGTCGTAGACGGCGTCGAGCAGGTCCGTGAGCACGACGCCGCCACGACCGGCCAGATCGAGCGCCTGCGCGAGGTTCTGCCTCGTCCGAAGGGACCGGGCCGTGCGCTCCAGGCCGCACAGGACGGGGTAGCCCTCGAGCGGATGGTCCGGGTGGGTGAGCCAGTGGGAGTCGTTGGCGTTGACCACGAGGTCGCGACGCCACAGCTCCGGAAGCGCGGACGGCGGCTCGAGTCCCGGGGAGCGGGCGTCGGGGTGGTCCTGCCACTCGTCGTCCGGGTCGCTCCCGTCGAGCATCGCGATGCGGAACTCGAACATGAGCGCAGCCACCGGATCGGTGTCGAGTCGACTGCGGAAACGCTCCTGGGCCGCCGGGGTGAGCCGGGGGGTGGCCGACGCGTCCGTGTACCAGACGTCACCGGCGGCGTCCGCGGCGAGCGTGTTCACCCAGGGCAGCCCGCCGACGGAGTGGAACACCGACCGGAACTCCCGGAGCGACCCGGCGAGGTCCATCCGGAGGAACTGCTCCACGAAGGCGTGGTTGTCCAGGTTGGCGTCCCGGTAGGTGAACCCGACACCGTTGCCCCAGCCGAGCATGGGCACGTTGAGCATCGGCCCGTGGTGGGTGGTCCACAGCGTGCGGCGCACCTCGCCGACGCCGGCGACCTCGGCGGAGACCTCGACGGGATCCATCTGTCGGTGGTCGTCGCCGAATCGGTAGCGGGTCGGGTCGTCGGGGTGCAGGTCGAGCCGGTACACGGTGAATCGGTGGCCCGCCGAGAACGTGTGGGTCCACGCCACGTGCCGGTTCGCACCGATCTGGACCGCCGGGGTGCCGATCAGGCTCACTCCGTAGACGTCGAGCACACCGGGGATCTGCAGGTGACACTCCCAGAAGCGGGACTCGGCGAACCACGGGAAGTGCGGGTTGACGAGCACCATGCCGTGCCCCGATGCGGTGACGTCGCCCCCGAGGGCCCAACCGTTGCTGCCGAGCGACGGGGCACCGAGCGACTCGATCGGCGCCGGCGGGGTGGACCCACCGGGCTCCGGGGCCTCGGCCCGTCCGATCAGCTGCACCAGGTTGCGACCCGACCCCATCAGCCCGACGTCGCCGAGCCACGCGTAGAAGTCGAGTTCGTCGACGGCCCGGATCCAGGAGGCTTCCCGACACCACGACGGGAGTGACAACTCACCCGCTGCCGCCTCGTCGACCGCCCGGTTGACCCCGGCGACGTACCCGCTGATGAGCGCACGCGCCTCGGGCGACTGGGCGGAGCGGAACGCCTCGGCCCGGCCACGGAGGTCGAGCAGCCGGTACCCCAGGTCGGCCGAGAGAATCGAGTCGTGACGACCGGCACCCCAGTGGGCGGCCCGCTCGCCACGCACCTTGAGGATCTGGTCGGCGATCACCGGCAGGTGGTCACGTGCGCACGCCCACCCCTGTCCGTACCCGAGCGACCCCCAGTCGTCGGCCGTGACGTGCACGACGCCGTGGGTCGTCCAGCGGATCCTCGCCCGGTACGGCCCGTCGGTGGGTGTCGCGTCGACGCTCACCGCCAACGCAGCGTCTTGAGCAGGCGGAGCGACCGGGTCATCACGTCGGCGAATCCTGCGTCACCGAGCCGCTCGAACGGCGGTGCCAGATTGAGCAGCCGTTGGGTGGCGATGGTCTGTGCCTCGGTGTACTTGAGGAGGGCGGACGCTCCGTGGCGACGACCGATGCCCGAGTCCCCCATCCCGCCCATCGGCGCGTCGATGCTCCCCCACGCAGCGGCGAACGCCTCGTTGACGTTGACCGTCCCGGCCCGCAACTGCATCGCGACCTTCCTCGCCCGACGCGTGTCACGGCCCCACACGCTGGCGTTGAGGCCGTACGTGGAGTCGTTCGCCTGTTGGATGGCCTCGGCAACGGAGCCCACCCGGTAGACGCTCACGAGCGGACCGAACGTCTCCTCTCGATGGCACTCCATGCCGGGACCGACCCCGCTCAACACGGTGGGTTCGAAGAAGAACGGTCCCAGGTCCGGCCGGGCCCGACCGCCGGCCAGCACGGTCGCACCGGCGGCGACGGCGTCGGCCACGTGCGCCGAGGTCACGTCCAGCTGTTCCCCGGAGGTGAGGCTGCCGACCGCCGTGTCGAAGCTGAACGACGGTCCGATCGTCAGAGCCGAGACCCGCTCCACGAACCGACGGACGAACTCGTCGTGGATCGAGTCGTGCGCGTAGATCCGCTCGATCGAGATGCACAACTGGCCTGTCGAGGAGAAGCACGCCCGCACCGCCCCCTCGACGGCGCGGTCCAGGTCTGCGTCGTCGAGCACGATGAGCGCGTTCTTGCCGCCCAGTTCGAGCGCACAGTCCACCAGACGCCGCCCCGCCTCCGCTGCGATGTGCCTGCCGGACTCGGTCGAGCCGGTGAACATGATGAAGTCCGCTGCGTCGAGCACGGCCGGCCCGATGGCCGAGCCTCGGCCGAGGACGATCTGCCAGAGGTCCTCGGGCAGTCCGGCGCGCCGGGCCAGGTCGAGGGCAGCGAGCGCCGTCAGCGCCGTCTGGTTGTCGGCCTTCTGGATCACCGCGTTACCGGCGAGGAGTGCCGGGATGGTGTCCCCCGCCCCCAGGCTGAGCGGGTAGTTCCACGGTGAGATGATGCTCACCACGCCGACGGGGTGGTGCAGCTCCTCGGCGACCGTGAGGCCCGGGATCAGGCCGCGACGGCGACTCGGCGCCAGCACCGACGGAGCGGAACGGCCGTAGTAGCGGCAGGTGATGGCGATGTCGGCGACCTCGAGGTAGGCGTCACGGCGCGCCTTGCCGTTCTCGGCCTGGATCAGGTCCATGAGTCGGTCCCGCTCGTCGAGCACCAGGTCGTGGAGCCGCAGCACCACAGCGGCACGGTCCCGGACCGAGCGCTGTGCCCAGTCCACCTGCGCCCGCCGGGCGCGCTCGGCGGCCGCAGCGACGTCGTCGGGAGTGCACTGGGGCAGCTCCACGAACGGCTCGCCGGTGAACGGCGCCGTGGTCGTCACCGGTGGTGCGTTGTGGGACGGGGCGACGAGCCCGACCAGACGTTCGCGCTCGGCCGCGTTGATCGACGCCGGGAGGACGGGACCCCGCCCGTCCGACCCCAGGGTCCGTGGTTCGGTCGCCGTCACGTTGCCCTCCTGACTCGTTGACGCACACCGGCGAACGCCGGGAGCGACCCGCGGAGTCTCGCCGCGCCACCGACAGCGGGCAAGCGCCACGGGGGCAGGCGCCCACTAGCCTCCGGGACCTCGGGCGTGTAGCTCAGCTGGTCAGAGCACTTCCCTTACAAGGAAGGAGTCGGGGGTTCGAGTCCCTCCGCGCCCACCGACGCCACGTAGCATCGACCGGTGGGTGACGGACCGGTGGGAGCAGCGGCGGTCCAGCGGTTCCCCGTCGACGCCGTGGCCGTCGGCCCCGGAGACGCCCCGGACTGGCTGGTGCAGTCGGTCCGTGACGGCGGGGCGACCGTCGTCCCGCCCGGACAGGCCGACGCGCTGTTGTGGATACATCCCGACGACCCCGGAGGACTGGCCGCCGTGCTCCGGTCCCACGGCGGCCACCTGCGCTGGGTGCAGCTCCCCTGGGCCGGCGTCGAACCGTACGTCGGGGTGCTCGACCGGGAACGGATCTGGACCTGCGGCAAGGGCGTGTACGCCGAGCCGGTCGCGGAGCTCGCCCTCACCCTCGTGCTCGCCGGACTCCGGGGGCTGCCGACGTACCTCCACGACGCGCCGCTGGTCGAGCGCGGGACGATCGGCCGCAACCTCCGCGGCGCCGACGTCGTGGTGGTCGGCGCCGGGGGGATCACCGACGCGTTCCTGCGGATGGTGGCACCGTTCGATGCGATCACGACGGTGGTCCGGCGCCGGAGCGAACCCCACCCCGGGGCGCGGCGCACCGTCACCCTCGACGGGCTCGACGACGCGCTCAGGGATGCCGACGTCGTCGTCGTCGCCTGTGCGCTCACCCCCGCGACCACCGGACTGTTCGACGCCCGCCGGTTCGCACGCATGCAACAGCACGCGTGGCTCGTCAACGTGGCGCGGGGCGCGCTCGTCGTCACCGACGACCTGCTCGAGGCGCTGCGCGCCGGGACCATCGGCGGTGCCGGCCTGGACGTGACCGACCCCGAGCCGCTCCCGCCCGACCACCCGCTGTGGGCCGAGACCAACTGCGTCATCACCCCGCACGTCGGCAACACCGCCGACATGGGACGGCCGCTCCTCGCCGAGCGGATCCGCTCGAACGTGGCCCGACGGATCGCCGGCGCGCCGCTCCTCGGCCCCGTCGACGTCGACGCCGGCTACTGAGACCGGCTACCGATGCAGCGCAGTCAGGACACCCACGACGGCGATCCCCTCAATGTCCCGCAGCGCCGTCCCAGCCCCGCAGAGCCGTCCCAAGGATCACGTCCATCCGACGGCACCTCACTGGATGGATCCGAGCCGGTCCAGCAGGGTCGCGAACCCCGCCGTCGCCTCGGCCACTGACAGGTCGCCGCGGGCGTGTGCCAGTCCGAGCTCGGTGAGCGCGCCGAACATCGCCACGACGAGCGCCGTGGTGACCGGAACACCGAGGTCTCCGTCGTCTGCGAGCGCCCGGAGTCCCAGATCCATGGACTGCAGGCCGATGGACCGGTCGATCTCCTGCCAGCGCTCGAGACCCAGCACGGACGGCGCGTCGGCCACGGCGATCTGGCGGTACTCCGACCCGCCCATGAACTCGATGCACGCCCGGGCTCCGGCCAGGATCGCCGCACGGGCCCCGTTCGCAGCCGCCGCCGTGGCGGCAGCCGACACCGCCTCGTTGAGCTCCTCCTCGACCTGGGTGAACACTGCGGCGAACAGCTCCGCCTTGTCGGCGAAGTGGTGGTAGAGGGCCCCTCGTGTGAGGTCGAGCTGCTGGACAAGCTCGGTGGTGCCGGTCGCTGCGTAGCCGCGTTCGGCGAACGAGTTCCGGGCGGCCGCCAGGATGGATCGTCGGGTCTCGGCTGCTTCCTCGGCGGTCCGGCGCACAGTTGCTCCTCGCAGTCTCGGGGAACCGGAGTTTACATACTCACTGCATGTTCTGCAGGGCCCGGTCCTGCGCTGCTCCCAGGGCTGCGTCGGTCCGTCGGAGCGCTTCGAGCTCGTCAGGGGCCACGGCCACGTCGACCGACGGGACCCAGCCGTTCTGCGCCACCACGACCGGCACGGCCATGGCCGCCTGCAGATCATGCCAGAGGCCGCGTACCCACACCTGCGCGGGGACCGCCCACCAGACGCCTGCGACGAACGCCTCGACCAGATCGGCCACGGCGTGCGCGGTGGCCACCTCGGTGGTCCGACCCGAGGTGAAGTTGGTGAAGTACGGCTTGACCGCGACCCGGAGGTCGGCCGGGAGCGACTGCACGAACGTCCAGGCCCCGGACACGTCCCCGGCCCGGATGAGATCCAGCAGACCCGTTCGGGCGTCCACGATCTCAGCGGGCAGGTCCGCCAGGTCGCGGTCACGCCTGGTCCCGGCCACCAGGTCCGCCACCGCTGCACTCCCGACACCCCGGACGCCGATGGCCGACCAGATCGGCACCATGTGGTCACCGTGCTCGCCCAGCACGAACGCCCCGACGTCGCGCCGGGAGACGCCGAGTTCGGCTGCGAGCTCCCGACGCAGTCGCAGCGTGTCGGACCACGCCGCAGCGCCGAGCACCCGCTCTGGTCGGAGGTGCTCGGCGAAGATCCGGACGCCGAGCTCCACCGGATTGGACTGGACCACGACGATCGGTGCGTGGGGTCGCTCCGACAGAGCCACGGCGTAGTCGCGGAACACCACGGCGTTGTGGGCCGCCAGGGCTGCCCGGTCGACGGTGGCTCCCGGGTCGAGCGACACCGTCTCGCCCGCCAGCACGACGACCAGCTCGGCGTCGACCTCCTCGGGACCGAAGGCCAGTTCGATCCGAGGCGCCCAGTCCGCGAACGCGTCCTCCAGGTCGGACCGCAGCCCCCACAGCTCGTGCTCGCTCGCACCACCACGACGACCCACGAGCTGGAGTCGGTCCGAGGGCAGCACGGTGTTCCGCTGCAGCAGCTGGGCGGCGAGCTGCCGCCCGCACGCCCCGGCAGCACCCACGATCGCGACGTCCATGGGTTCCTTCTACTGGACGCCGACCCGACCAGCCCGGAATAGCCGACCGCGGACCACCGTTCGACGCGCTGTGGCGCAGTTGCCGACACCGACACCCGGCGAGGAAGCGCACTGGGTGGAGCGGCACCTCTCCCACCTGTGCACCACCCCGGCCGTTCGGGCGAGCGCCAGCCACCGGGGTGGACAAGTCGCCGCCGATGCGGCGCTCGCAGCGTTCGACGTCGCCGGCTACGCAACCCACCGATCGGTCGTGTCACCAGCCGGGAACCGGGGGGCATCAGCCCTGTCGCCGTGGATACGGCACGGCCTGCTCGACCTGGGCCGGGTCTGGGACCACGTCGACGGTGGACCGGCGCACGACGTCGAGGCCTTCCGGAGCGAGCTGCTCTGGCAGGAGTACGCACGGCACCTCTACGCGCGGGTGGGACCGCGCACCCGTCGGCCGCTGCGGGGTGGCCCGAGCACGGCCGACCCCGCCACTGCACCGCCGCCCCGGGGCGACCCCGCAGCAGGGTGGACGATCCTCGATCCGGACGCCGCCTGCACCAGGGAACAGGTCGACACGCTCCTCACCGACGGCTGGATCACCAACCGGGGCCGCCTGTGGCTCGCCTCCCAGTGGTCGGTCCGGCTCGGCGCCGACTGGTCCGCCGGCGAGGACCTGATGTTCCGGTCGCTGCTCGACGGGTCACGAGCTGCCAACCGGCTCGGGTGGCAGTGGACCAGTGGGGCCGGGAGCAGTCGACCGTGGACGTGGACACGCGAGCAGGTCGAACGGTTCGCCCCGGACCGATGCGGGTCGTGTGCGCTGCGCACCCGCTGCCCCGTGGAGTCGACTCCCGCCGACCCCGGACATCCCGGGCGGACCGGAGCCGAGTCCGGGCCCGACCGGACGGTCGCCGACCCCGAGCTCGACCGACTGCTCCGCCGTGACCCGGACGTGGCGGGGACCGCAGGACCACAGGTCGTGACGCGCTCGGATGCGGATCCTGTCCGAGCCGTGTGGCTCACGGCGGAGTCGCTCGGTGACGCCGATCCGGCCCTCGCTGCCCACTCGGAGCTGCCGGCAGTGTTCGTGTTCGACGAGCCGCTCCTGGCCCGGCTCCGTCTGGCATCGACGAGGCTCGTGTTCCTCGCCGAGTGCCTCGCCGACCTCGGTGGCCGACGTGAGGTCGTGGTGCACCTCGACGACCCGGTCGCAGCACTCGACGGGCGGACCGTGGCCACCACGGCGGCGCCCGTGCCCGGCAACCGCCGGATCCGCCGGCGCCTCGGCGACGGCGTCGAGGTCCACCCGTGGCCGTGGCTGGTGCCGCCGCACGACCGGTCGGTCCGGTCCTTCAGCGCCTGGCGCCGGCACGCGTCGGTCCCAACGGTTTGAGGGCCGGCCGCTTCGTCGACGGACCGGTCACCGACGTCCGCCGGTAGTGTCGCTGGAGTGAGCACGACGGTGGCACTCGTCCAGCTCCGGTCCGACGACTCCGAACCGGTGGCCGATCGCGTCGACCGGGCGCTCGCGCTCACCCGCGACGCCGCCGGCCCCGCCGACCTGGTGGTCCTGCCCGAACTGTGGGTGTGCGGGGCCTTCGACGTCGAGGGTGCGCAACGACTCGCCGAACCGGTCGACGGCCCGCTCGTCGCAGCGTTCCGCTCGGTGGCAGCGACGGCCGGTACGTGGATCCACCTCGGGGCGGTCCCGGAGCGCGACGGTGAGCGGACCCACAACACCTCGGTGGTCCTGGCACCCGACGGCACCGTCGCCGCCACCTACCGCAAGCGTCACCTGTTCGGTTTCGACGGCGGCGAGACGACGCTGATGACTGCCGGCGACGATCTGGTGGCGCTCGACACCCCGCTCGGGCGGACCGGGGTGGCCACGTGCTACGACCTGCGGTTCCCGGAGCAGTTCCGGTCGCTCGTCGACCTGGGAGCCACGGCGTTCCTGATGGCCTCGGGCTGGCCGGAGCGGCGGATCGAACACTGGCGGGTGCTGCTGCGGGCCCGGGCCATCGAGGATCAGGCCTGGGTCGTCGCCTGCAACGGCGTGGGAACCCAGGCCGGCGTGACCCTGGGTGGCCGCTCCGCCGTGGTCGACCCCCTCGGTACGGTGGTCGCCGAGGCCGACACCGGTGAGGAGGTGCTCGTCGCCACGATCGACCCGGCGCTACCCGAACGGTGGCGGCACGAGTTCCCCGCACTCGACGACCGGCGCTGAGCGCGCCCCGGACCCCAGGAGGTCACGTGTACGAACTGGTGCTGGACTCACTGCGACGGCGCATGCGCGCCATGCACTCGCTCTACCACGACGCGACGGCGACCATGACCGTGGAGCACGTCAACCACGTCGAACGCGACGGCGTGCTCCCCATCGCGTTCTCGTTGTTCCACTACACGAACATGGAGGACGCCGCGTTCATGGTGCTCGCCGGGGCACCACCGATCTGGGACGCCGCCTGGCAGGACCGCGTGGGCATGGCGATCGACGACCACGGCAAGGAGCGGACCGTCGAGGAGATGGTCCACCAGCGTGTCGGGGACTACGAGGCGTTCCGCGAGTACCAGCGCGCCGTGTTCGACCGGACCGAGTCGTGGCTCGACACGCTCGTCGGACCCGAGCTCGACGAAGTCCTGGTCCCGCGGCCGCTGCCCCCGGTCGTCGCCAACACCTACTCGGCCCGGGTCGCCGGCCCCGAGGGCATCCGGCGGCTCGACGGGATCGAGTGCTGGCTGTACCAGCACGGACTGCGGCACATGGGCGAGATCGAACTCGCACGGGGCTTCGTCGGCCTGGGCGGGATGACCTCGTGAACGCGGCGACTCCGGAGGGCCGCCGGGTGGCGCTGGTCCACAACGCCAGCGCGTACGTCGGTCCTGCGATGTGCCGCTGGTTGGCGGCCCACGGTCACGACCTGGTCGTCGCCGAACCGGCCGTCGGGCTCGTCGACGAGCTCACGGCGCTGGGCTCGACCGTCGAGGTGGCCGAGGGTTCGTCCAACCCTGCCCGCGAGGGGGCCACCGACGCGCTCGTGGCCGCGGCGTTCGGTCGCTTCGGGCGTCTCGACGCCGCCGTGGCCGCGTCCGGGCAGATCGTGGGCGGACGCTTCGTCGAGGACGCCACCTTCGAGGACTTCGAGCGGGTCGTGCAGGGCTGCATGGAGGCACCGTTCCGGTTCCTCAAGTCGGTGGTCCCGGCGATGATCGACCACGGCGGCGGGCAGGTGCTGGTCATCACCAGCGCCACGGCGGCGCGCGCCACCAAGGGCGCGCCGCTCTACTCCATGGCGCGCGCCGGTGCGACGCACCTGGTCCGCAACGTGGCCGCCGAGGTCGCCCGGCGGAACGTGCAGGTCAACGCCATCGGGACGAACTTCATGGACTTCCCCGAGTTCCGGGCGGCGACCGGAGCGGACGAACCGGCGGTCCGTGAGCGCATCGAGGCCGCCGTCCCCATGGGTCGGCTCGGGACCATGGAGGAGTTCGCCGCCATGTGCGGCGTGTTCCTCGACGGGACGAGCCGGTTCACCACCGGCCAGTTCGTCACGTACGCCGGGGGCTGGTGAGCGACGTGGATGCGGACCGGCGGAGCGGCGCGGCCAGCGACGACACGGCGGCGCAGTTCGTGGACCTGCACGACGTCGAGGCCGCAGCGGCCGGCCGACTCGACGAGATGACCCTCGGGTACTACTCGGGCGGCGCCGGGGAGGAGCGGACCCTGCGGGCGAACCTGACGGCCTGGGGGGAGCTCGACCTCTGGTACCGGACCCTGGTCGACGTCGCACACCGGTCGACGGCGACGAGCGTGCTCGGCTGCGACCTGCCGGTACCGATCCTGGTGGCGCCCACGGCCCTGCACCGCCTCGCCCACCCGGACGGGGAACTGGCGACTGCACGGGCGTGCTCGCAGGCCGGCGTGCCGATGGTCGTGTCGAGTCTGTCGTCGACGCTGCTCGAGGACATCTGCGCAGCGACGACCGCTCCGGTGCTGCTGCAGCTGTACATCGGTGCGCACCGGGCGGTGACCGAGGCCTTGGTGGCCCGGGCCGAGGCCGCCGGGTGTGTGGGTGTCCAGCTCACCGTCGACACCCCGATCTGGGGTGACCGCCACCGTGAACGCCGGACCGGGTTCCACCTCCCCGACGGGATCGACGTCGTCAACCTCACCCGGCACGCCGGACTCACCCGGCAGTCCGGACCGGCCGGGGCACCTGCCGACCGGTCGAGCGGGACCGGCGGCATCGGTGACGTCCTCGGTTGGACCGTCTCGCCGTCGGTCACCTGGGACGACCTGGCGTGGCTGTGCGACCTGACCCCGTTGCCGGTGCTGACCAAGGGCGTCGTCAGACCCGACGACGCCCGGAGGGCACTGGCCGCCGGTGCCGCCGGAGTGGTGGTCTCCAACCACGGCGGGCGTCAGCTCGATGGTGGTCCGGCGACAGCACGGGCGCTGGGGCCGGTTGCGGCCGCGGTGCGGGCCGCCGATCCGGCGGCCACGGTGCTGGTCGACGGTGGGGTCCGCAGCGGGGCCGACGTGATCCGGGCGCTCGCGCTGGGGGCGGACGCGGTCCAGTTGGGTCGTCCGGTGCTCTGGGGCCTGGCCGTCGGCGGACAGGACGGCGTGGCACAGGTGCTGGACCTGATCGCAACGGATGTGGACCGATCCATGGCACTGACCGGCTGTGCCTCGCTCGGGGACGTCACGGCGGATCTGCTCCACCCCGGGTGATCAGCCGCCGGAGCAGCCCGGTGCGCGACCGCGTGGTCAGGACGAGTCGAGTCGGAGGCACCCGTGACGCTGGGACCGGAGCACCGCACCACGGGGTGTGGTGAACGAGAACCACTGGTCACCGGTGTGCACCATGTGCCAGCCGTTGCGGTGGACGACCCCGTGGTGGTGCCTGCACAACGACGACAGGTTCTCCATGTCGGTCGGGCCCCCGTCGACGGCGCGGACCACGTGGTGGGCATCCGTCCACGGCGCCGGAGCGTCGCAGCCCGGGAAGACGCATCCGCCGTCCCGGGCCGCGAGGACCAGACGTTGGTCCGGGGTCACGAATCGGACGTCGTGACCGAGGTCGAGCGGCACGCCGAGCGAGTCGACCACGAGCGCCCGGACGATCGGATCGCACAGCAACAGGTCCACATCTCCGTCGAACACCTGACCGGCGCCCACCTCGAGCGACACCCGGCGGGCGCGGCCACCGCCGGGCACCGGAACACCGGGAGCTCGTCGACCGATGAGCGCCGGATGGTCGACCGGGATGACGACCGTGGCCTCGACCGCAGGTGAGGTTCCCGATCCGGGCGCCGCAGCGCGGATCAGCTCGACGAGGGCATCCGCCCGCAGCTGGGCACGGGTCGGGATCGGCAGGTCACCGGAGGACCGGGCCTCCCTCCGACTCCGCCGGAGGAGCCGACCGGTGTGAGCGTCGAGCAGGTGCTCGACGGCGATCGCCTCCGCCCCGACCAACGTGCCCGAGAGGTGGAGGACCCCGTCGAGTCCCCACCCCCACGACAGGCGCCGGTCGTCGGTGGACGGGCGGTGACCCCCGTCGGCATCGGCGAGGTCCACGAGCGCCCGGCACCGACGCGCCCAGGCGTCGAACCGCAGGACTCCGGCCAGCTGGACGAGTTCCTCCTGGGCGCCCTCGACGACTGGAGCGACCCGCGGGTTGGACAGACCGGCGAGCACCGCCACGTGGTCGAGCGTCACCCGGCCGTCGCGGAGTGCCCGGTCGACCAGTGGCAACCGACGGAGCAGCCGGCCGGCGCGGAGCAGCTTCCCGGCGACCTTCGGGTCCCTACGGAACTGGGCCGCGAGGTACTGCCGGACACGCGTGCCGTAGCGCTCATCGGTGACCGATCGGGCGTCGAGCTCGGCGACCAGGTGCGCGCTCGCCGCCTCCAGCGATCGACGTGCCGACTCGACCTGGGCAAGGCGCACGAGCAGGTCGTCGTCGGACAGTCCGTGGACGTTCGTCGAGGCGGCGGCGCTCGCGTGCCCGGTGAGCGCACAGGCCGATCCGACCTGCGGGAACGGCGTTCGGGCCGGATCCGGTGCGGTCGGTTCGGGGGCCGGCTCGCCCACGGGCAGAGGAGGATCGAACATGTGTTCGACCATACGACCTGGTCGTGACACCGTCGACGGCGTGGACCGGGTCGCGCGACCCGCGACGATCCAGTGAGCGAACGCCGGGCTACGGATCGAGCGCCGGGAGTCCGTCGATCGAGACCGAGTTCTTCTCGCGGCGGTACGCCTCGAGTCCGTCGTCGGACTTCTGCTCCGCCCACTCGACGAGTCGGGAGCGCTCTCCCTGGTAGGCCATGTGCGGGACGGCGTAGCCACACGAGTCCGAGACCCGCTCCGCTGCGGCGACGATGATCGACCGGGCACCCGGGGTATCGGGGAAGACCCCCGCGAAGGCTGGATCGTCCACCGGGACGACGGTCCCCCGACCGTGGATCCGCACGATCCGCGGCGGGCCCTCGAAGGCGCACCACATGAAGGTGATCCGACCGTTCTCCCGCACGTGGGCGATCGTCTCGGCCCCACTGCCCGTCAGGTCGAGGTACGCGACCGTCCTCGGGTCGACGATCCGGAACGTGTCGTAACCCTTCGGCGACAGGTTGACCGAACCCGATCCCGACAGGGGTGCGGAGCCGACGAAGAACAGCCGCTGGCGGCCGATCCACTCGGCGAGCTCGCCGGAAATGTCGTCGTGGACCCGCCCCATGGATCGAATGCTAGGCGCCGTCGACCCTGCGCTCGGTGCCCTCGGCCCTGCGCTCGCCCCCCGGGGTGGACGTCCCGGGGGCAGGTGCGGGCCGACCCGAGCCCGGCAGCGCGTCGAGCCGACCGGCGCGGGCCAGCGCCCCGAGCGCCGAGGCCGTCTCGGGCTGGAGTTGGGGCAGGTCGTCGAAGGCGAACCACCGCGTCTCGGCGATCTCGGGAGAGCTGGGCCGCACGTCATCGAGGGACGCGAGCGGTGAGGGTCGCGCAGCGACGACCACGTCGACCCTCCGGTAGGCCGGATCGACCACCACGGCCGGCGCTCCCTCGAGCTCCACGGCGAGTCCAACCTCCTCGGCGGTCTCGCGCACGGCGGCCTGCTCCGGCGGCTCACCCCGCCGGGTCATTCCTCCCGGGGCGCCCCACCGGCCCTGGTAGGTGTGCCGCACGAGCAGGACGGCCCCGTCGGCACGACGCACGACGCAGAGGGCCCCGACCGTGTAGTGCGGCGATCCCGCCCAGACGAGCCACCGGCGGAGGCGGCGCGGCAACCGCGCGAAGACCCGGAGGAACAGCGCGTACGCGGCGGTGCGGATCCGGTTCGCCCCGCTCACGGCGCGGCCGGCGCCGGTCGGCCTGGCGGCATGGACCGACGACGGTCGAGCAGCACTGCGAACAACTCGGCCGAGCCCGCCGTCACCAGCGTCCGCCGGGTGTCGGTCGTCAACTCGACGAGCGGGCGGTCGTGCAGGTCCCCGACGTGCCCGCCGGCCTCGGTCAGGACGAGGAGCCCACCGAGGTAGTCCCAGGGGTGGATGGCGTCGACCGTGCAGTCCATCGAACCGTCGAACGTCCCGTCGGCGACGGCGCACAGGTCGAGCGCCATCGCCCCGAGCGTCCGGTACTGGCGCCAACCGGCGTGGGCGCCCGCGTACCCGTTGAGCACGAGCACCGCACCGGAGAGCGCTCCCTGATCGGAACAGGTGATGCGACGTCCGTCCCGGGTCGCTCCCCCACCGCGCAGTGCCCGGTACCGCACCCCGGTCGCCAGGTTGGCGACCACCGAGGCCCGGACACCCTCACCGTCGACCGCCGCCAGGCTGCACGCGTACCACGGGATGCGACGGGAGGCGTTCGTCGACCCGTCGACCGGGTCGACCACGACCACCACCGGGCGGTCCGTCCCTCGCAGGCCGGACTCCTCGGACAGCACCCCGACAGGGGAGCCGTCGAGGACCGCTCCGTCCAGGACGTCGAGCGCTGCCCGGTCGGCCACCAGGTCGAGCGCGTACTGGCCGGCCCGCTCACCCCCGTCCCGCCACCGTTCGGGCGACTCGTCGGCGAACCGGTCCAGTGCCGCGGCAACGGCGTCGACGGTCCGGTCGAGCAGTTCGAGCACCTCGTCGTCGCCGGAGGCAGCAGGCATGCGGGCGAATGTACCGGTCACCGCAACCGACGTGCCCGCCGGGACCACTGGCTGCGCGGCCTGTCGAGGCTTTCCCGTGGGGCGCACCAACTGGCAAGGTGATGGCGATGGCAGTCGTCGACGTGGCCGGGTTCGTCTCCGACCTCAAGAACCACGCGGCCGACCACGGGTTCCACATCCACGACGACCGGCACTTCGTCGAGACCTACTCGATGCGACAGGCGTGGGAGGTCGACCTCCACCCCGAGGAGGCCTGCGGTGGCCCGCTGGAGTTCCACCTGTCGGTGGAGGTCGACCCCCGGACGCTGCTCGCCTTCGAGGACCAGATCCTCGACCTCGATCCCGACGAGACCCCGGAGGAGCTGCACGTCCTGCCGGTGACGTTCACCTGGTCGCTCCCGCCGCTCCCGCGGTGCCCCGACCTGCTGCTGCTGGCGACCGAACTCGCCGGCATCGGAGGACCGGACCTGCCGGTCGAGGTCTCCGCCGTCGACACGTTCGCCCGGGTCACCGACGCGTCCGAACGCTCGTTGACCGTGGTGGCCCGGATCCAGGTGGGGCTGACCCGGATCTACCTGGGTGAGGAACAGCTCTGCGACGCCCTCGACCGCTGCCTGGAGGTCAGCCACTACCTCCTGGAGGCGTCGCCCGTCTGGCTCGAACCGGGCTGAGCGGCCGCCGTCGGCGGCGCACCCGGTCGGCGGACCCGGCAGGTCGGACCGGGCCCCACACCGGGCACCGGTCGTCAGGGTGCATCCGAGCGCACCGGCCCCGGCGAATCACCCGCACGTCCGAGTTCACGACCGGGCCCGGCACGGCCGGATGCGCCGTGTGGGCCAGTACGGCCCGTCGAGCTCGACCCCGACGCAGGGAGCACGCAGTGGACACCGAGCACCGAACGGAGCCGAGCGGGCCCGGCCACCCGGCCCTGACGCGGGACCGGGGGCGATCGTGAGCGTGGTCGCCTTCGCGGTGGCAGCACCCGACCGCTACATTCGCGCCGTGGACCGTGCCCCGGCACCCCCCGACGACCCGGTCACCAGCGCCTTCGTCAGCGGTGACGAGCGAGCCCTGCGGGCCGTCTACGACGCCCACTCCCGGCTGGTGCACAGCTACTGCCGTCGGGTCGTGGGGCCCGACGCCGCCGCCGACGTCACACAGGAGGTCTTCCTGGCCGCCTGGCGGAGCAGGGAGCGGTTCGACCCGGGACAGGGAACGCTGACCGGGTGGCTGATGGGAATCGCCCGCTTCAAGGCGATCGACGCCACCCGGGCGCGCGCCCGGCGACCGGAGATCAGTGACGAGCAGGCGCCGGAGGCGTCGGTCGAGGACCGGGATCCCGACGACACGGCCCTGCGCATGCTCCTCACCGAGGCGCTGCAGCAACTCCCGGATCGGGCCCGTCGGATGGTCGAACTGGCCTTCTTCGAGGACCTCACCCACACCGAGATCGCCGAGCGGACCAACCAGCCGCTCGGGACCGTGAAGAGCGACATCCGCCGCGGGCTCGAGCGCCTGCGGCGCAACATGGAGGGATTCGATGCGGCACCAGCTTGACGATCTCACCGACGACGTCGAGGAGCTCCGCGAGTTCGAGCGGATCGCCGGCGTGCTGGCGGCTGGACCACTCAGCGCGACCGACGATCCGCCTGCGGACCTGTGGGACCGCATCGCCGCGGCCGTGGATGCCGACTCGGCCCGCACCGGTGCCGGGGCGTCGACCCCGGCCACCGTCACCTCGCTCGCGGATCGCCGCGGGACCGACGACGACCGACGCCGGACCGCACGTGCCGGGCGGCTCGTCCTCGCTGCCGCCGCAGCGGTACTGGTCGTCGTGGCCCTGGGCGCGGTCCTGTTCCAGCGGGCGTCAGGTGGTGGCACCGAGCTGGTGGCCTCGAGCGACCTCGCGCTCCTCGCCGGTGGCGGATCGGCCCGGGCGGAACTGGTGCGTTCGGACGACGACACCGTCCTGCGAGTCGACCTGAGCGGGCTCACGCCTGCCGAACGTTCCGACTTCTTCGAGCTGTGGCTGCTCGATCCGGCCAACGGCAACCCGCAGCCGCTCGCCAAGTTCGAGCAGAGCGACGGCGTGGTCGAGGTGGTCCTGCCGCCCGGCCTGTCCACCTCGGAGTTCCCGGTGGTCGACATCTCCGAGGAGCTCGACGACGGCGATGCGAGCCACTCGGGGAAGAGCATCCTCCGGGGCGAGCTGGCCTGACCGGGGGTCATCCCGGGTCCGAAGGAACTCCCGGGGACCGACTGCTCGTCCCGATCGTCGATCGGTTCGGCGCCGGTCGAATCAGCGAACTCACAGCAGGTCGTGGTCGAGCAGGTTGCGGAACGCAACCCACCCCGGCACTGCCGGGAGGAACGTCGCCGTCACCTGGTAGGCGAGCGATGCAGCGACCGCCACCTCCTGGGACGCACCGACGGCGGTCAGCGCTCCGGCGACTCCGACCGACGAGATGGCGGTCGAGCCTCCCGGGACCGGGACGGCGAAGGCGAGCGTCGACACGCCGGTGTTGATGAGCAGCACCGTCCAGAAGTCGACCGGAGGTCCGAACGCAGCGACGCAGCAGTAGAGGACGAAGGCGTACAGGAGTGCGTTGCCCGCCCAGCCGAGCACCAGCTGGCTCAGCTGACGGGGTGAGCGGGCCACCGACACCACGACGCCCCACGCGCTCCGGGCCGGCTCGATGATCCGCGACCGCAGTGCCGGGATCCCGAACACCACGGCGCAGACCACCCCGATGACGACCGCTGCGACGACGACCACGCCGAACAGCGTGCGGGGCGAGACCGGACCGAGATCCAGCGAGATCGGCGAGAGGACCAGGGCGATCAGGCAGACCGAGCTCGTGACCACGATGTTGGCGACCCCCGACACCACTCCCCCTGCGGCCACCGCGGCCGCCAGGTCGACACCCTGCTTCTGGAGGTAGCGGACCTGCGCAGCCAGGCCACCGACCGAGGGGACCGCCAGGTTGGCGAAGGTGAGCGACAGCTGCAGCTCGGTGGTGCGTGCGAGCGGGATGCGCACGGGGACGCTGCCCATGAGCGCGACCGCAGTCGCGAGGTTGGTCGACAGCGAGACCACCAGTGCGAGCACGATCCATCCCGGCGTGGCGTCACGCATCGTCGCCCACAGGGTCGCCGGATCACCGACCTGGGACAGGAGGGCGGCGACCCCGAGGAACGTCCCGACCACCAGCAGCAGCGTCGTGCCGGAGACTCGGTGCAGCTCGGTGAGGCGCGGCGGCTCCACCCCCAGCGCCGTCGCGAGTTCGGTCCGCAGTTCGGTGAGCTCACCGGCCACCCGCTTGCGGCCGGAGCGACCCTGACCCCGCAACGACGTGGGCAGCACCGCCGTCTGCAGCACGGGCAGGACCGCTGCCAGCTCGTCGGACCCGAGCACCGCATGGGCGGCACCCACCGCACGCTCCGGACCCACGAGTCGGCTCGTGGACACCAGCACAGCGGCGACGTCGAACGTCGACTGGCCCCGGGCGCTGGAGGCGACCGCATCAGCGAAGGCCACGATGGCCGGGCCGTCGGCGGTCACCACCACGTGCTCCGCGGTGAGGTCGAGGTGGACGACGTTCGCGCCGTGGAGGCGCTGCACCTCCGACCACACGGCCCGAAGCAGTGCGTCGTCGACCTGCGCAGCGGGGAGCTCCGACAACGGCGTTCCACCGACCGGTCGCTCGGCGTAGAGCGCCGCCCCCGGTCCGGCGACCCCCGTGACCACGACCTCGGGGACCCGCACCCCGGCGCGGGCGGCCCGCAGCACGCAGTACGCCTCGTGCTCCACGTCCTCGATGCGGGTCAGGAAGAGCCGACCCGGCACCGAGCGGTACAGGATCCGCCGCCACGCCCGTCCGAGCACCTGTGCATCGGTCTCGTCCCGGCCGAGCACCCGGATGCGGAGCGATCCACCGACGTCGGAGGCCTCGAACTCGGTGGAGGTGGAGTTCTGCCGGTCGCCGAGTCGCAGGTCGGTGACCTCCACGCCCAGTTCGGCGAGCGCCGCCCGCATCTGCTCCACGGTCGGTCGGCCTCCGGGCGACCCGAACCCGAAGTGCACCCCGGCAGCGACGCCGACCCCGAGGATCCACGCCACGACCGCTGCCCAGGCCGTGGCCGCGCCGAGGTACATGCCGCCGAGGATCGTGAGCAGCACGACGAACGCTCCGACACGACGCGTCGGCCGGGTCAGGTACGGCGCCGCAGTGCGGACGACGGCCGCGACCACGGCGACGCGTACCGCCGGGAACGACGGTGCGACGCTGCCGACCTCGGTCGTCCTGGCGAGCAGGTCCTGCAGATCCACGTCCGGCGTCGTCACCGCAGCGGCGAAGCCGACGAGCCGGGCGAGCGACCAGGCCAGCACCCCGGCGAGCAGGAGATCACGGGCGAGCCGCCACCGCCGCCCCACGAGCGCAGCAGCGACGACCAGACCCACGGCCCACAGGGTCCCGAGCCGGTAGCAGAGCTCGACCAGGGAGGCGGGGCCGGCGGGGAGGGCCTCGAAGAACTCGCTGACAGCCCGGAGCGCTCCCGTCGGCTCCGGGTCGACCACGAGCGCCCAGCAGACCACCAGCGACGCGAGGATCAGCAGGAGCCCGTCGGAGAACCTCCGGCGGTACGGCAGCTCCGACGCGGGCCCGAAGGTCGTGTGTCGCAACGGGCCCACCGACCTGACGCTACACAGGTGCCGCAGGGTCGGACCCGGTGCCGGAACCATTGCTCGAACCGGCGGTGGACCGAGCAGTGGACGGGATCGTGCGCCGGGCGGTGAATTGGATCGTGGGCCGGGTGGGAATCGAACCCACGACCGAGCGATTATGAGTCGCCTGCTCTGACCACTGAGCTACCGGCCCGGCGGGAGCGTAGCCACGCACTCGACCGCCGGGGCGGGCCGTCGATCTCCGGTCATCGACACGGCCCGTCGACACGGACCGTCGCTCAGGTGGTTCCGTCCCGAACGATCGCAGCGGCCACCCGGAGCAGCAGCACCGACCCGAGGAACAGACCACCCGCACCGAGCAGGACCACCAGTCGGGTGTCGCCTCCGAGTCGGGGCCCGACCTCGAGCCCCATGAGCAGGACCGAGACCACGGCCAGCGTCGCACCCACGAACGCGAGCGTGACGCGGTTCCACAGCGTCCGTTGGAACCGGTCCTCGTCCTCGGCCTGGACGGTGCGGACCTGGAGGGCGCCGCGGGATGCGAGCGCCAGGGTCCGGGCCACGTCGGCCGGCAGGCGCCGGAGCACCGGGAGTTCCTCGAGCAGCGCCTGCTGGAGCATCTCGTTGGGGTCACCGCCCTGCTCCTGGGCCGCCTGCTGCGCCAGGTCCCGGCCGGCTGCGACGACCGAGAACCCGGGACTGAGCACCCCGAGGGTGCCGTCCAGCGTGACGAGCGCCCGCATGAGCACCACCAGGTCTCCGGGCAGGGTGATGTCGAACTCGCCGAGCACCGGGATCAGATCGGTGAGCGCGGCGACGCTCACGCCCCCGCCCGGGGTGACGTTCTGGGCGAGCAGGCGGGCGAGCGACCGGTCGAGTCGATCACGTGAGACGTGGGCACCGACGTCGGCGACCCGCTCCACACCGTCGCGGAGCATGCCCGCGTCCCGCCGGACGAGCGCGACGAGCATGTCGATGACCGCCTGCTCCTGGATCGAGTCGAGTCGACCGGTGGCGCCGTAGTCGATCATCCCGAGCGTGTCGTCGTCGAGCACCATCACGTTGCCCGGGTGCGGATCCGCGTGGAACACGCCCCGCTCGAGGATGTTCGTGATGTTGACCGAGAGCAGCTCACGGGCCAGGGCGTCGCGATCGAGCGGCCTGTCGGCCGGTACCTCGGACAGGGGGACGCCGTGGAGCCGTTCCTGGACCATCACCCGCCGCGTGCAGAGGTCCGCGTGAACCGAGGGGACGCGCACCGGCGAGTCGTCGCGCACCGCCATGTCGTGCATGAAGTTGGTCGCCTGCGCCTCGCTCGTGAAGTCGAGTTCGGAGCGGAGGCTCCGCCCGAACTCCTCGGCCAGGATCGACACACGCAGATCCCGGCCGACCACCGACCGGCGCTCGGCCAGCCGGGCGAGCTGGTTCAGCGCGGCCAGATCCCGCTCGATGGCGTCGTCCACACCGGGCCGCTGGACCTTGACCACGACCTCCTCACCGCTGCGCAGGACCGCCGTGTGCGTCTGTCCGATCGACGCCGCTGCGAGCGGCTCCCAGTCGAACTCGTCGAAGACCTCCTCGACGGACCGGCCCAGCTCGGACTCGATCACCCCGCGCACCGCCTCGGCGGCGATCGGGGTGGAGCGGCTCTGCAGCCGCGACAACTCCTCGCACACGCCCGCCGGGAGCAGGTCGATGCGGGTCGCAGCGATCTGCCCGAGCTTGACGTAGACACCGCCAGCCTCCTCGAGTGCCTCACGCAACCGCACCGCCGGAGGTGCGAGCCCGGCGTCGTCGTCGGTACCGCCACGGACCCGGCCGAGCAGCTGGTGTCGGCGCAGGATCCCGATGAGTTCGCGGTAGCGGCTGATCGGCTCGACCTTGGCCCGGAGACCCGCGACCGGTCGGGGTGCGGCGACCAGACCCGCCCGGTCACCACGGGCCAGCGTGCCGGGCCGGGCGAACAGGTCGTTGGCCACGAGCAGCACCATCGTCAGCGGGACGGCGAGGAGCAACGTGAACAACCCGAGCCGATCCTCTCCCCAACTCCAGTCGAGCAACGAGGCGGTGACGACGAGCGCCACGACCCACGCCACGACGGCGGCGACCACGGTCTGCAGCCAGCCGCGGCGCACGCCGAGCAGCCGGACCGCCACGAACGTGGCCACGACGAACACCACGACCGCACCCACCAGGTACACCACGTCGCGCAGCGCACCCACCAACCCGAGCACGTGGACCGGCGCCATGCTCACGACCCCACCGCCGTGCGCACACGGGTCACCGAGGAGCCGGCCGGGGAGGTGGCACCGACGGTTCCGGACGCAGGGGACACCTCGACACCGACCGCCAGGTTCCAGATGGTGGCGAGCAGGTGTCCGAGCGCGGCGCCGCCCACCACGTCGAGCGGGAGGTGGGCCGCCACGTGGACGCGGGCGAACCCGACGATCGGGGCGAGGACCCGCAACAGCAACCCGAGCTCCGGCGAGAGCGCCGGAGCTGCCACACCCGCAGTGGCGAAGGCCACCGTGGCGTGGCCGGAGACGAACCCGTAGCCGGTCCGGGGCGTTCCCCAGCGCAGGCGCGTGCCGTCGAGTTCGTCATCCGGGCGGCCGCGTCGCACGGCGTCCTTGACGACCGAGGCGAGCCGCCAGGCCACGACCCCGACGACGACTGTGCCGACAGCGGGCCGCCACGACCGTGTCTGCCACCACACGACCGCACCCGAGATGAACGGCCCCCACAACGAACCGAGCTGCATCGGGAGCCAGAGGACCGCCTCGAGCCAGTTGGGCAGGCGGTTGATCCGGGCGAACACCTGGCCCTCGGCGGTCGAGGTCCCCCGTCGAGCCAGGGCCCCCGAGGCGACGAGCACCCCGGCCGAGAGCACTGCCGAGGCCAGGTCCTCCGGTCGCCGCTCGACGACGGCCGACGGTGTGGAGGTCTCGACCGCGCTCATCGGAGCGTCACCGTACCGTGTGCACGGGCCGGGAACCTCTGGGCGACCGGCGGTCGCGATGGGGTCAGCCCAGGGCCCGGACCCGACGGGACCCGACCGCCTCGAGCAGGAACGACTCGACCTCGACCTCGGGCATCGGCGGTGAGAACAGCCAGCCCTGCGCCCGGGTGCACCCGAGTTCGATGAGCGCGAGGCGTTGCTCCTCGGTCTCCACGCCCTCGGCGACCGACTCGATCCCGAGCGCTGCGCAGAGGTTCAGCACCGCCTCGATGAGGCTGGCACCCACCGGTTCGGTGATCGTCGAGACGAAGGACCGGTCGATCTTGAGGACGTCGATCGGGAACCGCTGCAGGTGCGACAGCGACGAGTAGCCCGTACCGAAGTCGTCCATCGCCAACCGCACCCCGAGCCCCTTCAGGCCCTCGAGTCGCTCCTGGGCGGTGGCGGGATCCAGGTTCAGCGCGCTCTCGGTGATCTCGAGCGTCAGGCGGCTGGGGGGCATTCCGGTCTGTTCGAGCTGGGCGCGCACCCGGTCGACCACCCCGGCGTCCTGCAGCTGGCGGGGAGCCAGGTTGACGGCGAGCGCCGGCCGGTCGATGCGGCCCTCGACGGTCGGCCACGCCGAGGCGACGCTGCACGACCGCCGCAGCACGTAGGTGCCGATCTCGTCGATCAGGTCGGAGTTCTCGGCGATCGGGATGAACTCCCCGGGCGGGACCATCCCGTGGTCGGGGTGGTCCCAGCGGACGAGCGCCTCGAGCGACTCGACGATGCCGGTCGTCAGCTCGACGACCGGCTGGTAGTGGACGCGGAGCTCACCGCGTGCGGCGGCGCCGCGGAGCTGGGAGTCGATCTCGAGGCGCCGGACGGCAGCAGTGTGCAGTTCCGGCCGGAAGGACTCGGCGCGGTTGCGGCCCTCACCCTTGGCGGCGTACATGGCGGCATCCGCGTTCCGCAGCACCTCGTCGACCTGGTCGCCCGTGGTCCCCACTGCGATGCCGACGCTCGCGGTGGTCACCACCCGGCGGGAGCCGATCGGCATCGGCTCGGCGACGACCGCCAGGATGCGGCGGGCGATCTCGACGACGTCGTCGGCGCTACGCAGGTCCGAGACCATGACCGCGAACTCGTCCCCACCCATGCGCGACACCAGGTCCACCGACCGCACGCACGAGCGAAGCCGCTCGGCGACACCGACGAGCAGCTCGTCCCCGACCGGGTGACCCAGGCTGTCGTTGATCGTCTTGAAGTCGTCGAGGTCGACGAACAGCACCCCGACGCGCCGCTCACCGGCGTCGGTGCATGCGAGGGCGGCCCGGAGCCGGTCGCGGAACAGCGACGTGTTCGCCAGTCCGGTGAGCGGATCGTGCGAGGCCTGCCGGGCGAGTTCGGTCTGGAGCATGCGGTGGGCCGTGATGTCCCGGAAGCTCCACACCCGACCGACGACCTCCTCGCCGATCCGGCGCGGCCGGGAGTCCCGCTCGAGCACCCGGCCGTCGACGAACTCGACGACGTCGTGGGTCTCGAGCTCCGGGTTGCGCTGGAGCTCGAGCACCCGGGCGAGGAACTCCTCCGGATCACGGAGCCGACCGACGACGTGACGGAGGGAGCGTTCGTCGACCGGCAGGTCCAGGAAGCTCTCGCCGAGACCCCACATCTCCACGAACCGCTGGTTGCAGAGCGTGACCCGACCGTCCTTGTCGAGGACCAGCACACCCTCGGCCGTTGCGTCGAGCGTCGCTGCGAGCAGCGAGTTTGCGGCGTGGACCTGCCGCTCGGCGTCGATGCGCCGGCCGACGTCGTGGATCGTCACGACGATGCCGTCGACCGTCGGGTCACCGGCGAGGCTGGAGACGTCGACCGCCACCGGCACCGCCGTGCCGTCGTGGCAGCGGAACTCGGCATCGCAGCTCAGGTGCTGGGCACCGGACTCGACGTCTGCGGCGAGTGTCTCGACCTCGGAACGGGTCCGGTCGGACAGGAGCTGGACGAACGGTCGCCCCTCGAGCTCCTCGGGGTCCCATCCGTACGACCGGGTCACGCCGGCGGTCGAGGCGACGATGCGCCAGTCGGTGTCGAGCAGCACCATCACCGAGGCCGAGTTGTTGATGATGGCCCGCAACCGCTGGTCGTCACTCCCGGCGATCTCCCAGCGGCGGCGCTGGGTCAGGTCCCGCAGCGTGAGCGCGATGCTCGACCCCAGCGATGCGCCGACCAGCTCGACGAGTCGCCAGCCGTTCGGGGTCCGCACCCGGAGCTCGATGGGTGAGCCGACCTCCCGGCCGCTGATGGTCGCCAGACTCGCGAGGGCCAGTCCGACGTCGTCGGGGTGCACCACCTCGAGGGCCGGGAACCCGATGGAGTCCTCGAGCCGACGACCGAAGAGCTCCTCGGCAGCGCGGTTGCCCCACACCACGTTGGCGCCCTCGTCGACCACCACGAGCGGGTCCGGCAGCGCTGCGGCCAGACCCCTGGTGACGTCATCGAATCGCCCTGCTGCCCCATCACGTGTTCCCCGAGCCACGGTCTTCCATCGGCAGTCCGGTCGGGAACCTGAGCATTCCCGGTCGGTACGCTCGCCGGATGGCCCGGATCGCCTACACCATGTCCAGGTTCCCCAAGGTGAGCGAGACGTTCGTGGCCGACGAGATCGCTGCCGTCGAGGCCCGCGGCGTGCAGGTCGAGATCCTCCCGCTCGTCCACCACCGTGACCCCGTCACCCATCCGACCGGGGCCCGGCTCGAGTCCCGGGCGCACTACGTCCGGCCGTGGAGCCCCCGTGCGATCGGAGCGCTGCTCTGGTGGCTCCTGCGCCACCCGACCACGACGACCCGGACCCTGGCGACCGTGGTCGCCGGGACCGCCCGGTCGCCGCGCTTCCTGCTCCGATCCGTCGCCCTGCTGCCGCAGGCCGCCTGGTTCGCCCGCCACTGCGACTCGGTGGGGGTGACCCACGTGCACGCCCACTTCGCGACCCATGCGGCGACCAACGCCTGGGTGATCCGGCAGCTGACGGGCATCCCCTACTCGTTCACGGCGCACGCCCACGACATCTACGTGGACACGACGTTCCTCGGGCGCAAGATCTGCGACTCCACGACGGCGGTCGTCATCTCCGAGTACGGCCGGGACCGCATGGCCGCCGTCGCCCCGGAGTGCACCGAGCGGCTCCGGGTGCTGCACCTCGGGGTCGACCTCACCGAGGCGGACCGACGACGAGCGCGCCGCGTTCCCGCCGACCGGGACCGGGACCCTGACCGACCGGCCCGACTCCTGTGTGTCGCCCGTCTGGACCCGACCAAGGGACACCTGTACCTGCTCGATGCCGTCAGCTCCCTGGTCCGGGACGGCCGCCGGGTGGAGCTCACCCTGATCGGCGAGGGTCCGGACCGGCCGATCGTCGAACAGCGGATCAGCGACCTGGGACTGGGAGGCACCGTGCGACTGCTCGGTGCCCGGTCCCACGACCAGGTGTTCGACGCCATGGAGGCTGCCGACGTGGTCGTCTCCGCGTCCGTCGAGGCGGCGAGCGGGGACGCCGAAGGCATCCCGGTGACACTCATGGAGGCCATGGCCATCGGCGTGCCCGTGGTCGCGACCCGCACCGCCGGAGTCCCCGAACTCGTCTCCGACGGGACGAGCGGCGTCCTGGTCCCCCAGCGGGACCCGGCGGCGCTCGCCCGGGCCGTCGCCGGACTGCTCGACGACCCCGACCGGTCGGCTCGGCTCGCCGACGGTGCAGCAACTCAAGTCAGGGCCTCGTTCGACCGTGAGGTCGTGGTCGACGAACTGCTCGGGATCCTGCTCGACGGCAACTGAGCCCCGCCCCCGTACCGGGTAACCTGACCCACGGTTCGTCTGCGCCGTGCGGAGGCGCCCGGGCCGACGGGAGCGCCGGTCGACCTGCACCGGCGAGGACGAGGGAGGACATGGTGGTGCGACGTCGTGGACGCGTCTGGGCCGTGCTGGTGGTGGCTGCGGCCGCCATCCTGGTGACGGGGTGTCGGATGGGGACGGTCACCTACGTGGTGGACGGCGACACGCTCGACGTCGACGGCGTGACGGTGCGGGTCCAGGGAATCGACACCCCAGAGCGGGGACGGTGTGGGTACCAGCGCGCCAAGGACCGGGTCGCCGAACTCGTCGCGGGCCGTCGGGTCGTGGTCTCCAACGGCGGGGGCGACACCCGTGACCGCTACGACCGCGAGATCGCCTACGTGCAGTGGGACGGACTCGACCTGGGCACCGTGCTGATCGGCGAAGGACTGGCGAGGGCCCGCTACGACGGGCTCGACGGGTACGACCGCCACAGCCTCCAGGACCGCTACCGGAGCCTGGACGCGTCGACCCGCGACGTCTGCAAGTGACTCGGGCCGATCGACCGACCCGCTCGGCTCCGGGGGTGGGGCTCGAACCCACGACCCGCTGATTAACAGTCAGCTGCTCTGCCAGCTGAGCTACCCCGGATGGCCCTCCCGCAGGAGGTGCCGGAACAATAGCGGCAGGCCGGGAACGGCCCAACCTGCGCCGGTGCGGGCCGCAGGGTCCGCTCAGTCCGACCGGAGGAAGTCCTCGAGCTTCTCCCGGCGGTGTGGGTGCCGCAGCTTGGCCAGGGTCTTGGACTCGATCTGGCGGATCCGTTCGCGTGTCACCCCGAAGGCCCGTCCGACCTCCTCGAGTGTCCGCGGGTGGTGGCCGTCCAGGCCGAACCGCATGCGGACGACGTCGCGCTCGCGTTCGGACAGATCGTCGAGCGCCGCCATGATCTGCTCCGAGAGCGAGTTGGCGGTGGCCGCCTCGAGCGGAGCGAGCGCCTGCTGGTCCTCGATGAAGTCGCTGAGCGACGTGTCGTCCTCGTCGCTCACGGTCTGGTCGAGCGACAGGGTGTCCTGGGAGATCTTGAGGATCTCGCGCACCCGGTGCGGCGGGAGCTCGGTCTTGCGGGCCAGCTCCTCGATCGTCGGCTCCCGCTCGAGTTCCTGGGTCAGTTGCCGCTGCATCCGCTGGATCCGGTTCATCGACTCGACCATGTGCACTGGGATCCGGATCGTCCGGGCCTGGTCGGCGATCGCCCGGGTGATGGCCTGTCGGATCCACCAGGTGGCGTAGGTCGAG
Organism: uncultured Actinomycetes bacterium; assembly: GCA_903852755.1. Taxonomy (GTDB): domain Bacteria; phylum Actinomycetota; class Acidimicrobiia; order Acidimicrobiales; family Microtrichaceae; genus SXMI01. The sequence goes on from CAINRS010000118.1 coordinate 35,301, forward strand.
AACTTGAAGCCCTTCGTGTAGTCGAACTTCTCGACCGCCCGCATGAGGCCGAGGTTGCCCTCCTGGACGAGGTCGAGGATCGGCAGGCCCCGCCCCAGGTAGCGCTTGGCGATGGACACCACGAGTCGGAGATTCGCCTGGGTGAGCTGCTCCCGGGCCCGGTCCCCGTCCCGGCGGGTGCGCTGCAGTGCCGCCCGCTCGGCCGGAGGGACCGAGCCGATCTCACCCGAGACGCTGAGGTCGGCGAGCCGCTCCTCGGCCCGGACGCCGGCCTCGATCCGTTGCGCGAGCGCCACCTCCTCCGGCCCGGTCAGCAACGGCACCCGCCCGATCTCGCGCAGGTACATCGTCATGGGATCGGCGGAGGTCGACTCGGTGGACGAGCGGCGACCGGGGATCCCCCGGCGGGTCCCCGCCTGTCGACGATCCGCCCGCCGAGCGGCACGTCGGGACCGGCCGTCGTCCGAAGCGGATGGCTGATCGGCTGCACCGATCGTGGGCTGCGACTCCGCCACGACGTCGATGCGTACCTCGACCTGCCGCGCCGACCAGAAGGCGACCGTCTCGTCGACCACCTCGTCGGTCATCTCGAGTTGCAGCACGCTCAGCGCGTCGTCGAGCAGCAGCACGCCGTCGGACCGCTCGGCCCGGGCCGCCAGCATCTCGATGTCGGACTCGACCACGGACTGCCAGATGCCCACCAGCTACCCCAACTCCCCCGCGCCGGGCGGAGGTGCACTCGACCCGGACGACGGATCGGAATCGTCGTCCCCAGGTTCCCCGTCGCCGGGATGACCTGACTCCGATCTGATGAAGGCTACCAACTCGGTGAGCGTCTCCACGTCGACGTTGGGACGACGCAGGTGGTCCAGGGTCACCTTGAGCCACGAGATCACCTCGACGAACGCGAGGGGGTCCGACGAGCCCCGCGCCTCGGCCTCGAGGTCGCCCAGCGTCCGGCGACCCACCTCGCTGACGAACCTGGCGAGGACATCGGCCGGGTCGACCTCGAGCGGTTCGACCGAGAGCCGGGCGACCGTCGCTGCGACCTCGGGTCCGACGTGGTCGACCGCCTCGGCCGGCGACCCCCACTCGTCGAGCGCCCGGTAGGCCGCAACCGCAATCGGATGGCGGAACATCGAGGCGTCGAGCACCCCGCCGGCGACCTCGGGGTGGTGGATGCGGAGTCGGAGCGCCTCGGACTCCACGCCGTCGGCGAGCTCGGGGAGCCGGCCGACCGTGGGCGACGCGGACCCGGATTCCTCCCGACGACGGGTCGGGGTGTCGGTGGGGGCCGGCCGAGGAGCGAGACGGACCTGTTCGAGCCGGGCGCGCATCTGGTCGGCCGGAACCCGGCAGCGGTCGGCGAGGTCCATGACGTACTGGTCCCGCACCAGCGCATCCGGGTGCTCGGCCACCACACCGAGGGCGGCGTCGGCGGCCCGGGCCCGACCCTCGGGCGTCTCGAGATCCGCTGCCCGCATGACCCGCTCGATCCGGAACGACAGGAAGGGACGGGCCTCGGCGACCGCAGACTCCAGCAGGCCCGGTCCGGTCCGGGCGAGCTCGTCCGGATCGGCCCCCTCGGGCAGGTCCACCACGAACACCGAGATCTCGTGGGCCTGCTCCCATGCGTAGACACGCTCGGCCGCGGCCTGGCCCGCCTCGTCGGCGTCGTAGGCCAGCACGATCCGCCGGGAGAACCGCTTGAGCGAGCGGATGTGGTCCTCGGTCAGTGCGGTGCCGCAGGTGGCGACCGCCCGCTCCACCCCGGCCCGGTCGAACCCGATCACGTCGGTGTAGCCCTCGCAGACGACCACCTCGTTGGCGTGCACGATGCCGCCCTTGGCCCGGTCGAGCCCGTAGAGCGCCCTCGACTTGTTGTAGAGGACGTTGTCCCGGGAGTTCTGGTACTTCGCTCCCTCGGCGCCGGGGAGCTTGCGCCCCCCGAAACCGATGACCCGGCCCCGTTCGTCGTCGATCGGGAACAGGACCCGCCCGCGGAAGAAGTCCTGCTGCCGTCCGGCCCGGTTGGTGAACCCCAGTCCGGCGGCCTCGACGTCCTCGGGTGCCGCCCACAGCGCCCGGACGAGCTGGTCCCAGTCGTCGGGCGCCCACCCCAACCGGTACCGGACGACCTCGTCGGAGGTGAAGCCCCGACTGCGGAGGTAGTGGCGGGCGGCCCCGGCGTCGGGTGAGGTGCGCAGACGGTCGTGGTACCACTCCGCCGCCCGGTCGACGAGGTCGAGGAGCCGGGCCTGCCGGCGCCGACCCTCGTGCTCCTCCCGGTCGCTGTATCGGAGGGTGATGCCCGAGCGGGCGGCCAGCAGCTCGACGGCACCCACGAAGTCGAGGTGCTCGATCTCCCGGACGAACGTGATCGCATCACCCGACGCCTTGCAGCCGAAGCAGTGGTACAGGCCCTCGGTGTCGTTCACCGAGAAGCTCGCCGTCTTCTCGGCGTGGAACGGACACAACCCCGACCACCGCTGACCGACCCGCTTGAGCTGGGTGTACTGGGCGACGAGCCCGACGATGTCGGTCGACTCGCGGACCCGGGCGACGTCCTCGTCGAGGATCCCCATCAGTCCCCACCCCCGGCGACCGGGACGCCGCCGAGCGGGACGTCGTCGAGCTGGACTCCGAGCAGGCGGGCGGCCGCGATCCTGCCCAACTCGAGCCGGGCCACGGGGACCCGGTAGGCCGAACACGACACGGAGTGGAACGGCACCTCTGCGAGCCTGCGCAGTGACACCGGGTCGCCGGCGTGCTCACCGCAGAGACCCCACGACGAGTCCGGGGCCCGCCGGACCGCTCCGGCGACGAGGTCGGCCACGGTGTCGTCGAGCGTGGCGAAGGGGCTCGCAGCGAGCATCCCGCGGGAGCGGTAGGCCTCGACCACGCGGGCCTCGGTGTCGTCCCGACCGAGACCGAGGGTCAGCTGGCTCAGATCGTTGGTGCCCACGCTCAGGAACGCAGCGTGGGCTGCGAGCCGGTGCGCTCCGAGCGCCGCAGCAGGCGTCTCGACCATCACGCCGACCGGCGGGACGGGTACCGAGGCCGATGCCGCAGCAGACCGCACGACGTCGAGAGCCAGCTCCAGCTCCGCCGGCCACGACACCATGGGGACGAGGAGCCGGAGGTCGGACGGGATGCCGGCGTGCTGCCGGTCCGCCAGGGCGGCGAGGAGCCCGCGGACCTGGGCGGCCACCAGCTCCGGAGCGGCGACGGCGAGCCGGACACCGCGAACACCGAGCATCGGGTCGTGCTCCCGCCAGTCGCCGGCGAGCCTGCGAAGTTCGGGGTCGGCCCGCTCGTCGTCCGGGGCGGGCAGGAACTCGTGGAGCGGCGGGTCGAGCAACCGGACGACGACCGGAACACCCGCCGCGGCGTCGAGGAGCTCGAGGACCGCGGCACGCTGGTGCTCGGCGAGGTCCGCCGAGGCCTGCTCGGCGTCGCGACCACCGAGCAGGAGCGTCCGGAGCAACCCCAGGTCGCCGCCCAGGAACTGGTGCTCGGTTCGGCACAGTCCGACCCCGAGCGCCCCGAGCGCCATCCCGGCCCGGACCTCCTCGGGTGTGTCGGCGTTGACCCACACCTGTGGCCGGCCCCCGACGAGACGGTCGCACCACCCGAGCAACTCGTCGAGCTCCTCGTCCAGACCGGTGGCCGCGACGTGGCGACCGACCCCCGAGCGGAGCTCGCCCGAGGAGCCGTCGACGCTCACCCACTCGCCATCGTCGACCCGGACGTCCCCGAACCGGACCGCTCCGTCCTCGATGCGGGCCACCGACACGCCGCAGACGGCGGGGAGTCCCCACCCGCGGGCCACCACCGCAGCGTGGCTGGCGAGTCCGCCGCGCACGGTGACCACGGCCGCGGCGACGCGCATCGCCGGCTCGTCGGCGGGTCCGGTCTCGTCGAGGACCAGCACCGGGGACTCACCGCGATCGGCGGCGTCGAGCGCGGCGTCGAACGAGGTGGCCACGGGCCCCGACGCAGCGCCGGGGGACGCGGCCACGCCGACGGCGAGCAACCCCCCGGACGGCGTCGACCGGCCGTGCAGCGCCTCCCGGAGCCGGGCCGGATCGAACCCGAGCACCTGCTCGGCCACCTCGGTGGCGTCCGGATCAGGGGTCGTCGGTCCGTCCACGGACCCGGGATGCTAACGGCCGCCGGTGCCAGTGGCGCCGGGGCGGCTCAGGCGAGCCGCTCTGCGAGGAGCGCCGCCACCTCGCCCACCGGCACCCGCTCCTGCTCCATGCTGTCCCGGTCCCGGACCGTGACCGCCCCGTCCTCGAGCGACTCGAAGTCGTAGGTCACGCAGAACGGGGTGCCGAGTTCGTCCTGGCGCCGGTAGCGGCGGCCGATCGACTGGGTCTCGTCGTAGTCGCACACGAACGACGCCCGGAGCGACGCCACCAGGTCCTGGGCGGGACCGGTGAGCTCGGGCTTCTTGGACAACGGCAGCACCGCCACCTTGTACGGGGCGATCCTCGGGTGGAACCGGAGCACGACCCGGGTCTCACCCCGGACCTCCTCCTCGTCGTAGGCCGCCATCAGGAAGGCCATCGCGGTCCGGGTGGCCCCCGCGGCCGGCTCGATCACGTGGGGGACCCAGCGCTCATCGGCCGCCTGGTCGTACCACTCGAGCCGCTCACCCGAGTGGGCGGCGTGCTGGGTCAGGTCGTAGTCGCCACGGTTGGCGATCCCCTCGAGCTCGTCCCACCCCCACGGGAACAGGAACTCCACGTCGGAGGTGCCGGAGCTGTAGTGGGACAGCTCGTCGGACTCGTGTGCCCGCAGGCGCAGCAGATGCTCCGGCATCCCGTGGTCGAGGTACCACTGGTACCGCTCGGAGCACCAGTACTCGTACCACCGCTGGGCGTCGGCCGGCGGCACGAAGTACTCCATCTCCATCTGCTCGAACTCCCGGGTCCGGAAGACGAACTGACCGGGGGTGATCTCGTTGCGGAACGACTTGCCGATCTGGGCGATCCCGAACGGCGGCCGGACCCGGGTGGTGTCGACCACGTTCTTGAAGTTGATGAACATCCCCTGCGCCGTCTCCGGCCGCAGGTAGGCGACCGCTGCGGCGTCCTCGACCGGTCCGGCCTGCGTCTTGAACATCAGGTTGAACTGTCGCGGCTCGGTGAACGTGCCGCGCTTCCCGCACGCCGGGCACTGCTCCGGGTCGTCGAGCTTGTCGAGCCGGAACCGTTGGTGGCAATTGGTGCAGTCGACGAGCGGGTCCGTGAAGTTCGCCAGGTGCCCGGAGGCCTCCCAGACCTGCGGGGGCGACAGGATGGAGGCGTCGAGGCCGACCACGTCGCCGCGGAGCTGCACCATGGACCGCCACCACGCATCCTTGACGTTGCGGAGCAGCAGGACACCGACCGGCCCGTAGTCGTAGGTGCTGCGGAACCCGCCGTAGATCTCGGCCGACGGGTAGACGAAGCCGCGGCGCTTGGTCAGGTTGACGATGCGGTCGAACAACTCGGGGGACGGCGTGGACATCGTCGGCGAGGCTACCGCCGGGCAGCAGTGGACCGGCGCGCCCCCGGTGCCGGATGGGTGCCGACCACCCGGCCCCAGCAGGACTAACGTCGCGGCGTCGGCGGAGGCCGACCGCGCCACGGAGGTGCCGCCATGACCGACCCGAACGTCCCGCCGCCGCCCGGGGGCAACCAACCGCCGCCCGGACCGCCACCCCAGCCACCGGGTACACCGCCCCCCGCCGGGTACCCGCCACCCGGCCCCCCGGCCGGCCAGCCGCCCGCAGCACCGCCGCCCGCAGCACCGCCGCCCGCAGCACCGCCGCCGGCCCAACCGCCCGGGGGTTACGCAGCCCCTCCCGGCGGCTACGCCACCCCGGCCGCCCAGCCCTACCAGGGCGCCCCGAGCGGAGGGGCCTACGCCGAGCCGTGGAAGCGCCTCGTCGCCTACATCATCGACGTGATCGTGTTGAACATCGTCTCGGTCCCGATCTTCCTGATCGTGGGTGGAGGTGTCAACGTGTTCCGTACCAGCTTCGACTTCCGCCTGGTGCTCGCCTCGCTGCTGGTCTACGCGCTGTGGGTCGCGTACTTCGCGCTCATGATCAGCACGCGCGGCCAGACGCTGGGTGGCATGGCCCTCAGCGTGAAGGTGATCAGTCCCGACGGCTCCATGCCGACGACGGAGCAGGGGTTCAAGCGGGCCATCTACCACGCCGTGAGCGTCGTCCCCTGCGTGGGCGGCCTGCTCCTCCTCGGGATCACCATCTGGGGCCTGGTGACGATCTTCACCGACCCCCAGCACCGGACTCCGTGGGACAACTGGGGCAACACGCTCGTCGTCGACGCCTGATCACACACGAGCGCACACGACGGGAGCCCCACGGGGCTCCCGTCGTCGCGTCCGGACCCGGGCCGACCGGCGTGGCGACGCCGTGACCGTAGGTCAGGTGGCGTGCAGGACCCGGACCGAGCGGAGCCGGCGCTCGAGGTGTGCCTCGACCACCGCCGTCGCCAGTGCGTCGACCTCCCGGGTGACGTCCCCGTCGGGCAGGTCGAGCACCACCGCCAGTCCACCACCGAGCACGGCCCGGCAGACAGCGAGCGCCTCGTCGCTGATCGCCCGTCCGCCGCCGCACGGCCGGCACCGGACGCCCCCGGCCTCGACCGCGAAGCCGACCTCGGCGTCCACCTCACCGCAGACCACGCACTCCCGGAACTCCGGCGCCACGCCCTCGGCCGACAGGAGCTTCAGGTAGAACGCTGCCGGGAGGAGGGGCGGATCCCGCTCCTCCACCACACCGAGCGCCCCGACCAGCATGTCGTAACGACGACTCACCCGCTCCCGGTCCGGTGCCACCAGGTCGACGACCTCGAGCAGGGCTGCGGCGTGCGCCACGCGTGACATGTCGTCCCGCAGCCGGGGACGGGCCACGATCGTCTCGGCCTGCGTGATCAGGTCGAGTTCGCCACGACCCTCGTGCAGTTGCACCTGCACCTGCGACCCGGGCTCGAGCCGGGAACCGAACTTCGACTTCGTACGCCGGACACCCTTGGCGACGGCCCGGACCTTGCCGGTGTCACGGCACAGCAGGACCACCACCCGGTCGGCCTCGCCGAGCTTGTAGGTGCGCAGCACCACTGCGTCGTCCCGGTACAGGCTCACCGGATCAGTCTCCCACGGCGGACGGGACCGACCGCCGACCCCCGGCACCGGCGCCCCGGCACCGGTCAGGTGGGCTCAGGTGGGTTCGCCGTCGGCCGGGTCGGCGTCGGAGAGCCCCCCGAACCGTCGGTCCCGGCGCTGGAACTCCGCCACCGCCTCGTACAGGTCCCCCCGGCGGAAGTCGGGCCAGAGCACGTCGGTGAAGACCAGCTCCGAGTAGGCCATCTCCCACAGCAGGAAGTTGGAGGTCCGGTACTCCCCCGAGGTCCGGATGACCAGCTCGGGGTCGGGCATCGACGGGTCGTACAGGTGGCGGCGGATCGTCCGCTCGTCGACCTTCTGGGCGGGCACCCCCTCGGCGACGATCGCCCGGACGGCGTCCACCAGCTCGGCCCGACCGCCGTAGTTGAACGCCATCGAGACCGTCATCGCCGTGTTGTCCCGGGTCAGCGCGACCGTCTCGTCGATCCGCCGCAGGATCCGCCGAGGCACCCGCCAGTCCCGGCGGCCGAGGAACTGCATCCGGACGTTCTTGGCGTGCAGCTCGTCCCGTCGGGTCAGCAGCAACCGCTCGTTGAAGTTCATGAGGTAGCGGACCTCATCGACGGGCCGCTTCCAGTTCTCGGTGGAGAACGCGTACACCGTCAGCCAACGGATCCCGGCGTCGAGGGCACCCCAGATGGTGTCCATCAGCGCCTCCTCACCGGCGGCGTGGCCGTCGGTGCGGGGGAGGCCACGGCGCTGTGCCCACCGGCCGTTCCCGTCCATCACGATGGCCACGTGCACGGGGATCCGCCGGGCATCGAGCTCGGTCAACTCCACGGCCGCACCGTATCCGATCCACCACCAGCCCGAGGGGGAGCGATCGGTCAGTACCCCAGCTGCTCGAGCGATCCGGGCCGGGACTGCCAGTCCCGCTCCACCCGCACCTTGAGTTCCAGGTAGGCGCCCTCGGGGAGCTGCCGGCGGACCCGGGTCCCGACCTCCTTGAGGACCGACCCGCCCCGTCCGATCACCATCCCCTTCTGCGACTCCCGTTCCACGAGGATCTCGACGGTGACGTGCGGCCACTCCCAGGTGACGGTGCGGGTGGCGATCGAGTGCGGGAGCTCCTCGCGCACGACCCGCAGGAGCTGCTCCCGGACCAGCTCGGCCACCCGGAACCCCTCACCGAGGTCGGTCGTGACACCCGCGGGGAACCACGCCGGACCCTCGGGCAGGCGACTCCACAGGTGGTCGACGAGCGCATCCACACCCTCGCCGGTCCTGGCCGAGACGGGGAACCACTCGGCCACGTCGAACTCCGACGCCTCGGCCAGCCGGGCCAACAGCACGTCGGGTGACACCCGGTCGATCTTGTTGACCACCACCACCGATCCGGGCGGGAGCTGGGCGCCGATCCGCCGGTCCCCCGGACCCACCCGACCGGTGGCCTCGATGATCATGCACGTCACGTCGACGTCGCCGATCATCTCGGTGGCCGCGGCGTTGAGCCGCTCCCCCATCAGGGTGCGGGGCCGGTGGATCCCCGGGGTGTCGACGAACACCAGCTGTGCGTCCGGCCGCTGCAGCACGCCCCGGATCTGGTGCCGCGTCGTCTGGGGCTTGTCCGAGACGATCGACACCTTCTCACCGAGGATCCGGTTCAACAGCGTCGACTTGCCGACGTTCGGCCGTCCGACGAGCGACACGAACCCGGACCGGTAGGGGATCCCGGCCTCCTCCACGCGGCTCAGGCCTCGACCGTGGACTCGGCCTGGTCCCCGGAGCGCAGCGTGACGCGCACCCGGGTCACCCGTCGGCCGTCGACACGCTCCACGACCATGCGGGCGTGGTCGAGTTCGACGACGTCGCCGACGACCGGAACCCGGCCCAGGTGACTGAACACGAGCCCGCCGACGGTGTCCCAGTCCCCCTCCGGGAGCGGGACCTCCAGGTCGTCGCTCAGGTCGCCGACGTTGTACGAGCCCACCACCAGACGGTCCCCGCCCGGCAGCTCCTTGACCTGCTCGGCGGCCCGGTCGAACTCGTCGTCGATCTCACCGACGAGCTCCTCGAGCAGGTCCTCGAGCGTGACGACTCCGGCGTTCCCGCCGTACTCGTCGACCACGATCGCCAGGTGGGTCCGCAGGGACCGCATCTCGCTGAGCAGGTCACGGACCGGCTTGGTCTCGGGGACGAAGAACGGGTCGCTCATGACCGTCGTGACCGACGTGGCACCAGCCCCCTCGCGTTCGGCCTTGAAGGCCCGGCGGACGTTCACCACCCCGACCACGTCGTCCGGTCCGGTGCCGAACACCGGGAGCCTGGTCAGGCCGGCGTCGATCGCCACCGTGACCGTCTCGCTCACCGACGCATCGCGCCCCACGGCGACGACGTCCGGCCGCGGCACCATGACCTCGCGCACCACGGTGTCGCCGAAGTCGATGATGGACGCGATCAGCTCGGCCTCGGAGTCCTCGATGACCGAGGCCTCGGCGGCCTCCTCGGCCAGGGCGAGGATCTCCTCCTCGGTGACGAACGGTCCCGCCTTGAGGCCCTTGCCCGGGAGCACGATGTTGGCCACCCCGATGAGGCCCCGGGCGGGCCAGCGCATGAGCCTCCCGATGAACTCCACGACCGGGGCCGTGAGCAGGGCGGCACGCTCGGTGTGCTGCAGCGCCCAGGTCTTGGGGGCCGCCTCGGCCAGGGTGAACAGCACGGCGACGTTCAACACGATGCCGACCGCCACACCGATGGGCCCGAACAGTCGGGCGGCCAGCACACCGACGAGCGCCGCCTGCACGGTCTGGACGATGTTGACCGCCAGGTAGACGGCGTTGAGGTCACGCTCGAGGTTGCCGACGATGCGCTTCACCGCGGGACCGCGCCGCGGGTGCTGCTCGGCGAGGGCGGCCGCCTTCGACTTGGTCATCCGGGTGATCGCCGTCTCGGCGACGGCCAGGAAGGCCGCCGCCACCACCAGGACGAGGACGACCACCAGCAGCGCGATGTCCGACCCGCTCACGCCGTCACCTCCGGGGTCGTCGCCTCGCCGGAGCGGTCCCCCCAGGGGTCGGCCGACAGCTCGACGCCCAGTTCGTCGAGGAGCTCCCGCTCCCTCGCCCACATCGCCGCCTCGTCCCCGGGCGTGGCGTGGTCCCACCCGCACAGGTGCAGGCCACCGTGCACGACGAGCAGCGCCAGCTCGGCGGCCAGGTCCCCGGCGTGCCCTGGCGCCTGCGCAGCCGCCACCTCCGGGCACACCACGACGTCACCGACGAACCAGGGTTCGGGCTCGTCGACCGGACCACGGCCGTCGATCGGGAACGACAGCACGTCGGTGGGACCGGCGTGGCCCAGGTGCGTCGCCGCCAGGTCGGCGATGTGCGCTGCGTCCACCACGGTCACCGACGCCCCGGCCCGGGCCGGGAGTCCCTCGCCGGCGAGCACGGCGTCGAGCAGCCGGGCACACTCGTCGAGCGAGACCTCGACGGAACGGTCCGACCGGTCGTCGACGACGGTGATCCTGTCCCGACCCAGGTCGTCGGGCGACGTGCTCACTGCTGCCCGCGCCGGGCGTAGGCGTCGACGATGTCCTGCACGATCCGGTGGCGGACGACGTCGCGTGAACTCAGGTGCACGAATCCGAGCCCGTCGATGCCCTCGAGCACCTGCTCCAGGCCGTCGAGACCGGAGCGCCCCCCCTGCACGTCGACCTGGGTCACGTCACCGGTCACCACCGCCTTGGACCCGAACCCGATGCGGGTGAGGAACATCTTCATCTGCTCGGGCGTGGTGTTCTGCGCCTCGTCGAGGATGATGAAGCTGTTGTTGAGGGTCCGGCCCCGCATGAACGCGAGCGGTGCCACCTCGACGGTCCCCCGTTCCAGGTACCGGGCCGCGCCCTCGGGGCCGACCATGTCGTGCAGGGCGTCGTAGAGCGGACGCAGGTACGGGTCGACCTTGGCCATCAGGTCACCCGGCAGGAACCCCAGTCGCTCCCCCGCCTCGACGGCGGGACGGGTCAGCACGATCCGCTCGACCTGCTTGCGCTGCAGCGCCTGGACCGCCATGGCCACCGCCAACCACGACTTGCCCGTTCCGGCCGGTCCGATCCCGAAGGTCACGATGTTCGTCGCGATCGCGTCGACGTACCGCTTCTGTCCGCTCGTCGACGGCCGGATCCGGGCCCCCCGGTGGGAGCGCAGCACCTCGTGGGTCAGGACCTGTGACGGCCGCTCGTCGGCCCGGACCATGTCGATGGTCCTCCGGAGCACCCGGTCGTCGAGTCGGTGGCCCCGCTCGGCGAGCACCACGAGCTCCTCGAACAGCCGCCCCACCCGTGCTGCATCCTCACCGCTCGTGGTGATCTCGTTGCCCCGGACCACCACCAACGTCGAGGGGAAGGCCGACTCCACCACGTCGAGGAAGCCGTCACCGGGGCCGAGCAGCTCGGCCATGAGGTGGTTGGACGGGACCCGGACCACCACCGAGGTCGGGTCGGGGTCGTCGTCGACCGCGACGTGGTGCTCGTGGCCTGCGTCGTCGACGCTGCCGTGGGCCGCGGGCGTCCGGGCCGTCTCGGTGCCGTCCATGCTCGGCTCCATGCTACCCGTCCGGCGGCGCGGTGCCCTGCGGGAACAGCCCGGAGCGGCTCAGGACCCGCTGAGCTGATCCCGCAGCCAGGTGACGCCGTCGGGCTCGTCGGCCCGGACCTCCCAGCCCTCGAGCAGCGCCTCGAGGTCGGCACGCTCGGCCACCGTCGCCACGACCTCGACGGTGATCAGGTCGACTGGCATGTCGGGGACGTAGGAGTCACCGAGCGGGTCCATCTCGACCGGTTCGGACGGCTCGGCCATCAGGTAGAGCTCACCGGTGTCGACGACCCAGTTCGCCTCGTGACGACGCCCCTCGGCGTCCAGCCAGTCACGTCCGAAGTTGACCTCGTCGGAGGACCTCCGCCGGGGGTCGGCGTCGTAGAACTCCTCGATGTTCATCCTGTGCTCCCACCTGCTCTGGCCGGGTCGTCCCCCCAGACCCTAGAGCCGACGGAGCCGCGACCATCAAGCAGTCCGGGTCCGGCGACCCGTTGCGCCCCCGCACCCGCCCGCGTAGACCACCGGGGTCGCCGGCCGGACACCCCAGGGTCCACCGGCGGTCGCCTCCGGGTCCCGCGACCCGGCTCGCCGGTCCAACCGGCCGCACGGCCCGTCGACGGGCCCCTCCTCCCGGAGCTCCTCCGTGCAACGTCCGAGACGCCGACCCGACCGGTCGAACCCGCCCGGACCCGGTGGGTCACCCGGCCCCGACCGGCCGAGCCGTCGCACCGCCATCCCGCTGACCGGCCGGAGCCTGCTCGGTGCCGCCCTCGTGGTCGGATCCGTGGGCACGGTGCTCGCCGCGCACCGGGCCGCGGTCGCACCCGCCGGCACCGAGGTGGTGGCAGCCGCCCGCGACCTCCGTGCCGGTGCGACGCTGCGGGCCGAGGACCTGCTCCTGGTGCGGGCCGACCTCCCCGCCGAGGTCGCGACCGTGCCCGCCGCATCGGCTCCGACGGTGATCGGGGCGACCCTGACCGGCGACGTGGAGCAGGGCGCCCTCCTCACGACGTCCGACCTCACCCCGACCGGCGCTGCGCCCCTCGGGAGCAGTCGGATCAGCCTGTCCACCCCACCGGAACGGACTCCCCGCAACCTCGGTCCCGGCGTCCGGGTCGACGTGCTCGTGACGGACGCCGAACAGGGCACCACCGACCTCGTGATCAGCGGCGCCACGGTGACCGCGACGACGGCCGGCGGCGACGGCGCCATCGGGACCGGTGCCCCGATGGTCGTCGAGCTCGCCGTCCCCGACGGCCTCGCCGCTGCCGCCGTGGTCGACGCCGCCGTGCGTCACCAGGTCACGCTCGTCGTCCCCACCGGAACGCCTCCGGGGACACCTCCGGGACCGGCCGACCCGAGCCCGGGCGGAGGATCGACCAGTGGGTGAGCACTCCACCCCGGACCGATCGGGACGGGTCGTGCTCGGACTCGCCGGAGGCCGCGTCGAGTGGACCGCCCGGCTGTCGCGGTGGGCCATGTCCGCCACGGCAGACGTCGACTTCCTGCGGTGCCTCTCGGGCACCGAGGTCCGGGCCGTCCTCGGCGCCGGGCGGCCGGTCACGGCGCTCCTGCTCGACGCCTCGGTGGTCGACCGGGACCTCATCGACCTCGCGCACGGGTTCGGTGTGCCCACCGCACTCGTCCACTCCGGTGGACCTGCAGCGGACTGGGTCGACCTCGGGTGCGTTGCCCTGCTCCGTGAGCCGGTCGCACCGACCGACGTGCTCGACCTCCTCGACGAGGTCGAGGCCCGCTCGGCCCCGCCTCGACCGGTGACCCGGCGGCGGGTCGTCGACCTCGACGGCCCACCGGAGCCTGCGACCCTCATCGCGGTGACCGGGGCCGGAGGATCGGGCGTCACCACGGTCACCATGCTCCTCGCCCACGCGCTCGCCACCCGGCCACCGACCCGACCGGTCCACGGCCGGCAGACCGCAGTCGTGGACGCGACCAGTTCCGGTGGACTGGGTCTCTACCACGACCTGGTCGACCCACGAGGTGGTGTCGCGGACCTCATCGAGCTCCACCGACGCGACCGCGTCGACCCGGACGAGGTCCGCGCCCTGTCCGACTCGGTCGAGGGTCGCCCCTACCTCGTCGTCGCCGGTGATGTGCACGGCGGCGCAGACCGCACCACCACCGCCACAGCGAGCGCAGTGCTCGACGGACTCCGCCGAACCTTCGCCACCGTGGTGGTCGACGCCGGGTCGCTCACCGGCACTCCGACGGCCGCACCCGAGTCGCTGCGGTCGGTGGCGGTGCGCGACGCCGACGTGGTCGTCGCCGTCGGGCGCAGCGGACTCCACGGGGTGCACCGCCTCGCAGTCTGCCTCGACGAGGTGCTGGTCCTCCGCGGTCCGGGTGCCCCCGTGGTCACGGTCTGCACCGCAGCGCCCAGGTCGCCCGGCGAGCGGCGCGCTGTCGCCGTCGGGATCGGCCGGGACCGGGCCGACGTCGTGTTCATCCCGGTGGTCACCCGTCTCGAGCGGGTGCACCGCGACGTGGGCCCGCTCCCGACGGCGGTTGCCGAGGCGCTGGCCGGACCGGTGCGCGCCCGGGTGGCATCGTGACCGGCGACGGCAGGCCCGTTGCGGACGACGACCCGGCGGTCGTCGTCGAACGAGCGGTCCAGTCCCGGGCCGCCGAGTTGCGGATCGACGTCGGGAGTTCCGAGGGGCGAGCAGCGCTGCGGGAGCTCGTCGACGACGAGGTCCGTCGCTGGGACGAATCACAACGTCGGCAGGGCGGCGCCGGCATCGTGGGCGACCCCGGGCGACTCGCAGGGCAGGTCTTCGGCAACGTCGCGGGCTACGGGCCACTCGCCGCGCTCCTCGAGGACGACGACGTCTGGGAGATCATGATCAACGCGCCCACAGCGGTCTTCGCCAAGCGACACTCGGGTTCGAGCGGCTACCACCACGAGGTCTTCCACGACGACGCGCACGTGGAGCGGATCCTCACGAAGCTCCTCGACGACTCCTCCACATCACACCGCAAGCTCGACCCCGCCGAGGGCCTGCAGGACGCCGTGCTCGACGACGGCTCCCGGCTGCACATCGTGCACCCCGACCTGTCCCGGGGTGGACACCTGATCGTCAACATCCGCAAGTTCACCGGCATGCCGGTGGGTCGACTCGAGGA
>CAINRS010000119.1 GCA_903852755.1 uncultured Actinomycetes bacterium
GCCGGTCACGTCCGCCCGGTCGAACGACCGGACCCCGGCACCGTACCCGATGCGCCGGCCGCACGCGGCATCCGGCGCCGTCGCTCTCCGACGCGTCGGTTCAGGAGCCGGCGCGTCGGTTCAGGAGCCGACGCGTCGGTTCAGGAGCCGGCGCGTCCGTGGACCACGGGCACCGGGCTGTCCACCTCGACGCTCCCGTCGGCTCGCGCCTCCACGGTGACGAACCCGTGCGGTGTCGGGACGCGGGCCCTGACCCACTCCAGGTCACCGAGCGCCGGAGCGACGCGCACCGACGCGAATCCTGGTTCGGCCGGGGTGACACCGAGCGTGTGCACCACGAGGTCGCGCGTCGGGGTCGCCGACCACCCGTGGCACCGGGTGCCTCCCTGCCAGCACTCGGGCCACGTCGTCTCGCCGGCGTCCAGGAACACGGTCCAGTCGCGGCACCGGTCGGCGACCAGGTCGGCCCGACCCGCCCGGGCGAGTCCGTCGTGGACGACGTAGCGGAAGAACGGCTGCGCCTCGACCATCTGCTCCTCGACGTCCCAGTCGGGTTCGGGGTAGCCGTTCACCAGGTGGACGAACCCGTCGCCCCCTCCGCCGACCGTGAGCGGATCCATCACCCAGGAGTGGCGGAGGAGCCGGCTCCGGTCCAACAACCGCTCGACCACCCGGTCGGTCCGGCCGGCCGGCACGATGCCCGCCGCGAGCGCTGCGGCACCGGGGTGCTGGGCCGCGGCCCGACGCACCTCACCGTCGACCACGTGGTCGACGTAGACCCCGCGCCCCTCGTCCCAGAACACCTCGAACGCTGCAGCGACACCCCGGCGGCGGTCCCGCGCCCACGCCGCGGTCCCGGTGTCACCGAGCCACTCGGCCAGCTCGGCCACGTCCTCGAGCGCCCGGGCCCACAGGGCGTTGAGCGTCGACGAACAGCCCCGGGAGTACACGCTCGACCAGTCGAGGAGCACCCATCCGCTGACGTCGGACAGCAGACCGTCGTCGCCCAGGTACGACTCGAACCACCGCAACGCCCGAACGGCGACCGGCAGCAGCTCGGCCACCAGGGCCCGGTCACCGGTGTACCGGTGGAGGTTGTGCACCGACCGGATCCAGTGGAGTGACCAGTCGGGGACGAACGTCCGGTCGTCGTCGGCGAAGTCCGATGCAGCCGCCATGACGAGCATGCCGTCGGCTCGCGTCTCGGCGGCCAGTTCTGGATGCCAACGCGGCATGGACCAGTCGGGGTTGGCCACCAGGTCGACCATCTGGTGCACGACCGAGTCGCCGGTCCACGCCCGTTGCTCCCGGGTCGGGCAGTCGACGTAGGCGTCGAGGGCGCACAGGTCGACGGTCCGCAGGCCGACCTGCCAGATCCGTTCGAGCATCGGATCCGAGCACTCGAACGACGCACCCTCGGGCCGGGGCCGGTGCCGGTCCGCGATCGACACGCCGAGTCGGACCGCACCCTCGACACCTGCAGGTCGTCGGATCGACGTGTGCAGGTGCTGCGCGCCGATCACGTCGAACGATTCGAACTCCTCGGGTCCGCCACCGGCGCACACGTAGCGCAGACCGGCGTGCTGGCCGAGCGAGACGAGCGATCCGGCGTCGTCGACGTGCTCGCTCCCGGCGAGGTCGACCACCGTGCCGGTGGGCGCCTCGACCCGCAGCCGCACGGTGCCGGCGGCGATGCGCCCCAGGTCGAACGAACGCAGCTCGACCGTGTCACCCCGCAACGGTGGCCCCTCCGGTGCGCCGACGGTCCCTCCGGCCCGCAGCACCGACTGGTCGGCCACCACCTGCAGCACCGGGTCGTCGAGCCGGTCGACGGACTCCACCGTCGCCGACCACACGGGTGACCCGTCGTGGACCGCCCCGCCGGGGAACCCCACTCGCACCGGCGGACGGAGCACGCCGAAGGGTTCGCTCGGCGGGTGCGGGTCGGCGTGGGCGCCGGTGTGGACCGGGGTCAGCTCCGCCACCCGTCGCCAGTCGGCGTCGTCGAAGTCGGGGAGGTCCCACCCGTGCGGATGGCGGCGGGCGTCGAAGGACTCGAGCGGGAGGCACGCCACGTCGCCGGGGACGGGCACCGGCGTCCACGCGTCAGCGGTCACCCCGCGCCACTCTCGGTCGGTGACCACCCACTCGTCGCCGATGACGGCCTCGAGCACCACCGCCCCACCACCGAGCGTGTACGAGGGCGGCACCGGGGTCCACCACGACGTGGACCGACCGAAGTGCCGGGCCACGACGGCCAGCACGTTCCGGCCCGGGCGCAGGTGTGCTGCGAGGTCCACGACGTCGTAGTGCGCCCTGCGGGGGTCGGAGCGGACCGGCCCCCGGGCCACCTCCACCCCGTTGACCCGCAGCACGTGGCGACCGTCGGTCCACAGGCGACAGTGCGCCGTGGCCGGGACCGAGGCGACGTGGACGACGCGCCGCAGCAGCACGACCCGGTCGACCGGGTCGGCCAGCACCGGCCGGGTGGCCGTCTCGGTGGTGATCGGCGGCCGTCCGGCCCAGATCCACCTCGCCCGCCACCGGGTGGTGAACGGTGCCGGGTGGTCGAGCTGCACGGTTCGGACTGTAGGCGTGGATGACCGGTGCTCGGTCAGTCGACGCCGGTCGGTTCGGTGAGCAGGCGCTGGAACCACCGGTAGGAGTCCTTGGGGATCCTCCGGTAGTCGTCGTCGTAGTCCACGTACACCAGACCGAACCTGGCCTCGCGACCAAGCACCCACTCGATGTTGTCGGCGTAGGACCACTGGAAGAACCCGTCGACGGGCAGCCCCTCGGCCACTGCGGTGCGGACCGCCTCGAGGTGGGTGCGCGCGTACCAGACACGCAGGTCGTCACGGACCCGTCCGTCGACCAGCCGGTCGTTCATCCCGAACCCCGACTCGGTGATGACGATCCGGCGGCACGCCGGGTGGGTCGAGTAGCGGCGCAGCAGTTCGAGCAGCCCGTCGGGCTCGACCGGGATCCCGACCGAGGACCGGACGTTCGCCTCGGCCGACCGCAGGGTCGGCACGGGGAGCCCGCCGACGAGTGGGACGCGTCGGATCGGCAGCGGCCCGTAGTACTGCAGACCCATGAAGTCGTAGTCGAACGCTGCCGACTCGAGGTCACCGTCACGGACGTAGCGGCGCATCGGCTTCAGGAACACGCTGTCCTCGAACGGGTAGCCCAGGCCGGCCGCCGGGTCGAGGAACGAGTCGACGAGGAACGCCTCGAAGCGCCGCTGCGCCCGGCGCAGCGAACCGGTGGCGTCGAACGGAGCCGCCAGCGTGAAGACGTTGGTCGTCCCGATCCTGGCCTCCGGCCCGAGCACGTCCCGCATCCGTCGACCCGCCTCGGCGCACGCCAGGTTCACGTGGTGCAGCGACGCCAGCGCCTGCATCGGATGCGGCCCCGGCCGGGTGTGGATCCCCGCCGCGATGTGGCCGACCACGGACAGCGGCTCGTTGAACACCATCCAGTTGCGGACCCGGTCGCCGTAGCGTTCGGCGACTGCAGCGGCGAAGGTGGCGAAGTCCTCGACGATCCCCCGCCGGGTCCACCCGCCCTCACGCTGCAGTGCCGACGGCAGGTCCCAGTGGTGCACGGTCAGCCAGGGTTCGAGGCCGCGCTCCAGACACCCGTCGATGAGGCGGTCGTAGTAGTCGCCACCGGCGGCGTTCCACGGACCCCGGCCGTCCCCGAACACCCGCGGCCAGCTCACCGAGAACCGGTTGGCGTCCACGCCGAGCGCGGCGATCAGGTCGAGGTCCTCGTCGAGCCGGTGGTAGGTGTCGATCGCCGTGTCGCCGACCCGACCGCCTCGGATCCGGCCGTTCCGGCCGGCGTCGTCCCAGACCGACGGCCGCTTTCCGTCGGCGTCCCAGGCCCCTTCGACCTGGAACGCGGCCGACGCCACACCCCAGGTGAAGTCCGCACCGAAGTCGTCCCGTCTGAGCACGGCGCTCCTCCTCGTCGACGGTGGGCGACCGCACCCACGCCGGCGGACGCTACGAGCGGTCGCGAGCGGATCGCAACCGTGGGGCCGTCGGCGACGACTCGGGACCTTGGTCCCTGACCGCACACCCGTCGACACCGATGTGACGGTGACTCCGGGGTGGTCGCCCGAACCGCCGGGAGCGCAGGAGCACCGAACCCATGACCTCGTCGATGCAGGAAGCGTCCGGTCCAGCCCCGCCCGTCGAGCCCCCGGCCCTGCTGTCGGTCGGGTTCCTGAGCGAGGTGCTCGACCACCTCGAGCCGGTGGCGGTCCTGGCGTCGGTGCGGGACCACCAGGGAGCGATCCGCGACTTCGCCTGGCGCTTCGCCAACCACGCCGCCTGTCGGACGCTCGGGCTCGAGGGCGACGAGTTGATCCACACCACGCTCCGCAACACCCGGTCCCACCGGGCCTCGCGGCACGACGTCGAGGCGGTGCTCGACGCCATCCGCCGGGTCGTCGAGACCGGGGTCGACACGAGCGTCCACCTGCCGTGGCCGGTCGAGAGCACTCCGTTCGGGGCCCCGGTGCGGGCGCACCGGCTCGGCGACGGCGTGCTCCTGCAGTGGGCGACGGTGCTCGACGGCGACGCCCGGCTCGACCGGCCGGTCCCCGTCGTTGCAGCCCCGGAGCAGTCCGTGCCAGCGGCGGTCGACTGGATCCCCGACGACCTCGGCCTGATCCTCGACGGGGCCGCCGACGGGATCATGCACGTCGACGGCGACCACACCGTCCGGTTCTCCAACCGCCGTGCCGCTGAGCTCCTGACTGCGGCCCACCTCTCCCCGGGAGAACGGTTCGAGGACCTCGACCTCCCGGTGGAACTCGTCGAGCAGTGGCAGGAGGCGCTGCACATCGCCGTCGACGGTGGCGACCGGGTGGTGTTCGACCACACGTCTCCCTCCGACGTCACCCGGCACATCGAGATCGACGTCAGTCCCGTGTCCGCACCCGACGGCGGGACCGTCACCACCATCCGGGACATCACCGACCACGTCGTCCGGGAGCAGTCCCTCACCTCACTCGCCCGACGCGACCCCCTCACCGGCCTCGACAACCGTTCCGAGGTGGCCCACGAGCTCGAACGAGCACTCGCGAGCGCCGCACGCACCGGTCGACCGGTCGCACTGCTGACGATCGACCTCGACGGCTTCAAGTACGTGAACGACTCCTTCGGCCACCACGTCGGCGACGACCTGCTCCGAGCTGCCGCGGACCGACTGCGCGGCGCAGTGCGCAGCGGAGACCAGCTCAGTCGCTCCGGGGGTGACGAGTTCGTCGTGGTGTGCCGCGACCTGCGCCGTGCGGACGACGCGCTGCGCAGCGCGTGGCGGATCGTGGAGGCCTTCCGGGCGCCGTTCCCCGTGGGCGACCTCGAGGTCGTCACGACTGCGAGCGTTGGTGTGGCCGTGTCCAACGGAACCGACTCGGTGACCGAGGTCATCGAACAGGCCGATGCGGCGGTGTACGCCGCCAAGGCGCACGGGCGGGACACCGTCGCGACCTTCGACTCGGTGCTGCAGTCCGAGGTCGATCGCCGTCACCGGATCGAGACCGACCTCCGGGCGGCGGCCGGCCTCAACGGGGTGCTCGCCGCCGGACAGCTCGAGGTCTGGTACCAGCCGATCTTCCGCCTGGCGGCCGGTGTCGCCACCGGTGCCGAGGCGTTGCTCCGCTGGCGCCACCCGAGCGGTGAGGTCTGGGACGCAGGCAGCTTCATCGACGTGGCGGAGGACTCGGGGATGCTCGCCGACATGCTCACCCAGATCCTGGTACAGGCGTGCTCGGACGCCGCCGCCTGGCCGCGCTCGGGAACGGGTGAGCCACTGTCGGTCCAGATCAACCTGTCCCCCCGGCAGCTCGCCGACCACCACCTGCTCCGCCAGGTCGCCAGCGCCCTCGACCTCAGCGGTCTCGACCCACAGCTGCTGTGCGTCGAGGTCGCCGAGTCGTCACTGAACAGGACGAGCCGGGCCGTCGTCCCCAACCTCGATGGCCTGGCCGGACTCGGTGTGTCACTGGCGTTCGACAACTTCGGTTCCGGCATGGCGTCGCTCACCCAGCTGCAGGACTTCCCCGTCGACGTGGTGAAGCTCGACCGGTCGTGCACCACCGCGGTGATCGACAGCGAGCGGGCGCGCAACGTGGCCTCGGGGACGCTGGCCGCAGCGGAACGTCTCGGCCTCGGCGTGGTCGCGGACGGCGTGGAGACCCGCCGTCAGGCCGAGGTGCTCGGCCGGATGGGCTACCGGTACGCGCAGGGGTTCCTGTTCGCCCCGGCCCTGCCGGCCGAGGAGTTCGCACGCCTCGCCGCCGGCCCGCCCCTGCCACCCGACGTCCGCTCGGACTGAGCAGAGCCGGTCGCACCGCAGTCGGTTCAGAACGGGAGCAGGTCGCGCTGCAGCTCCACGAGCTCGTCGAACATCGCCCGGCACGACGCCTCGTCGGTCGGAGCGTTCGGGTCCTCCCGAACCGCCCGGAACGCGAGGTCCGGGTCACCCTGGATCGCTGCCTCGACCACCAGGTCCATCAGTTCGACCTGGGTCGCGATCCACCCGGCGAGCGGCTCACCGAGCGACGGCATCTCCTCGGGGTGGATCCCGTCGCCGTCGACGGTCGCACCGACCTCGACGATCGCTCCGTCGGCGACGTCGGGCAGGTACCCGCGGTTCGGCACGTTCACCGCCATGATCCGGGTCGGGGTGTCGCTCCACATGGCGGCGATGATCGGCACGACCTCCTCGTCACTGTGTCCCATGGCCTGCAACGGGAGCGGCAGCCGGGTCGTCGCCGCCCAGGCAGCGGCCCGCTCGGCCACGAGCGAGACGGGCTCGTGGAAGTCGAGCGGCGTCGGCATCCACTCGGCGACGTCGAGTGCGAACGGCACGTACTCGCCGATGTGGCTGTCGACCGAGCACGGCACCAGGCCGTGCTCGCGCACCATGTGGGCCACGAGTGGCGAGTAGTTGAACTCGACGAGTCCGGCGCCGACGAGCGTCCGGTCGAGGACCTTCGCCGCCCGCTGCGTGCGCGGCGAGTAGTCGTGCACCCGCTTGGCGAAGAACGCCCGGATCCGCGGCAGCAGGTCCTCCCCGGTGCGGACGTTGCGGAACTCGGTGAAGAACGTGAAGTGGTTGATGCCCGACGCCCGGGCCTCGACCTCGTCGCGATCCACCCGGATGCGCCGGCAGATCCGGTTGACCCCCATCGGCATCTCGTGACACATGCCGACGTTGCGGACGCGGGTCGCCCGGTTGATCGCCAGGGTGACCCGGCTCATCGGGTTGGACAGGTTGATGAAGAAGGCGTCCGGGCAGTACCGCTCGACCGAGGCGCAGATGCCGAGCGTGTTGTGGATGCTCCGCAGCGAGTGGAACACCGCCCCCGGCCCGCCGTTCTCACCGTTGATCTGCGTCGAGCCGTGTCGGCGCGGCACCTCGTAGTCCTGCCGCCAGCTGGGGAACCGGCGGAACTCGGCGCTCGAGATGACGAAGTCGGCACCCTCGAGCGCCGCGGCCGGCTCGGCGGTGGCCTCGATGCGGATCGGCGACCCGGCGGCGCGGTTGAGCTTCTCGGCGAACCGCCGGGCCCGTTCGAGGCGCTCGGCGTTCACGTCGTGCAGCACCATGCGGGCGCCGCGCAACCGGTCGGTGTGCACGACGTCGTTGACCATGACGGGGCCGAAGGACATGCCGCCCGCACCCACCAGCGTGATCGTCGGAGATCGTTCCATGACCGGGAAATCTAGGGGTGCTGGGCCTCGGCCGTCCTGCGCGTCGGGATCGCCGGACCGAACGGGGCTCATCCCAGCGTGAACGCGACCTCGCGCGCCGCCGTGTTGTTGAACAGGTTGTTGTTGGTCACCCGCACGTAGCAGGTCGTGTTCCTCTGGACCCCTGCCGGGGCGACGTCCGTCGCCCGGAAGCACCCCCACGGCAGGTCCGTCGAGGGTTCCGGACCGCGGAAGATCGACACGACGGCCGATCCGCTCCCCGTCGGCGTGCCGTTCGGGTTGAACGACGACAACGGGGCGCAGTCCTCACCGGGCTGGAACGTCGGGTCGGCGGTGGGCTTCCGACAGATGTCGACGTAGATCAGCTGGCCGGGGGCCTGACCGGTCCAGGTCACGACGACGGGCTTCTCGCACCCGAGCGCCACCCCTGTCACCGGGTTCTCGGCGAGCACCACCGCACCGGGTGGGATGGGCGAGACCGGAGCGGGAGCCGGGTACGTCGGGCACGACGGGACGGTCGTGGTCGTCGTCGTCGAGGTCGTCGACGAGGTCGTCGTGGTCGTCGGTGCCGGGGGCGGAGGCATCACGCAGGCCGTGACGACGGTGACCAGCACGGCGGCCAGGACCGCTGCGATCACAGTGTTGCGGCGGCGGATTCGGGACATGGTTCCTCCTCGGGTCACGGCACACCCGCCGCACCGGTGGTGGCCGACGGTTCCTCGTCCACGAGCGTCAGCCCGTGGGTGGTCTTCTCCCAGTGACTGGGAGCGGTCACCAGCTGCACCGCCGCACGCAGGGCGGCGATCGACATGAGCACCCAGTACAGCGGCGACAGGAGTGCGGCGACGAGCAGGTCGGGCCGGCGCACGACCCGGGCGGTCACCACCGACACGTAGACGACCGACAGGTTCCCGACCACCCACACGGCGACGGCCAGGTAGTAGGCCCATCCCGGGTACATGGTCTGCACGAACGCCGCCTTGGTGGTCAGCCACACGAGCGCCAGCCCCCAGAACCACAGGTTCATCACGGCGAGCAGCGGTGTGCACCCGACGAACATCACCAGGTGGAACACGCCCCGCCAACCCAGGTCGCCGACCAGTGACCTCGGGTGCCGCCACGACACCAGGAAGGTCTGCAGGTACCCCTTGTACCAACGGCTCCGCTGCTTGACCCAGTTGAGGACGTCGGTGTTGGGCTCCTCCATGGTCACCGAGTCCAGGATCCCGATCCGCCACCCCCGGCGCTGCAACCGGATCCCGAGGTCGCAGTCCTCGGTCACGTTCCACGGATCCCAGCCGCCCACCTCGTCGATCGCCCAGCGGCGGAAGTGGTTGCTGGTCCCGCCGAGGGGCACCGTGGCGTCGCTGAGCACCAGACCCGGCAGGTACAGGTGGAACCAGGTCGCGTACTCCGTGGTGAACCAGCGGGTCAGCAGGTTGCGGTGCCCGCCGTAGAAGAACAGCCGCGCCTGGAGGCAGACCACCTGGTCACCGGCCCGCCGGAACGCCTCGACGGCGCGCCGGAGCTGGAGCGGCTCGGGGTGGTCCTCGGCGTCGTAGATCGTCACCAGCTCGCCGTGGGCGAACCGGAGCCCGACGTCGAGCGCCCTGGGCTTGGTCCGCGGCTCCCCCGGCGGGACGAGCAGCACACGGACGGGCAGGTCGGTCTCGATCGACCGGGCCGCATCGATCGTCTCGTCGTCGTCGGCCTCGAGCAGCAGGACCACGTCGAGCCGGTGCTGCGGGTACTCGAGACGTTCGAGCGCCTCCAGCAGGCCGGGGAGCACCTCGGGTTCGCCGTAGGCGGGGATCAGGATCGAGTAGACGGGCAGCTCGTCGTCGGGGAGGGCCCGGGCCTCGGCGTCGGACACGTGGAGGGCCGGGTCGTGGCGGAGCGCCCGACGGACGAGCGAGGTCCGGTGCCACACCGTGACCGCGTAGAGCACCGATGCGAGCGTCGTGAACGTCACGCCGACCACCGTCGGGGCGACCAGGACGCACACGGCGAGCACACCGACGACCGCGACCCAGCGCCACGGTCGGGACCGCGTCGCGATCGGTCGCGCCGTGGCGCCCGGGTTGCGCTGCTCCACCTCGGTGAGCGCGAGCGCCAGCTGCCACTCGGCGTCGGGGACGTGCTCGATCCTCATCCGCCCGGCTCCCGCGGTGCGGGGCGTGACGTCGCGTCGTCGGTCGCCGCGGCGACCACCCGCCGGCCGAACGTGACGATGAAGCTGCGCAGCGCGACCTCACGCTCGCTCAGGTCGCTCCCGGCGCGCCCCTGCACGAGCTCCTCGGCGTTGAACGCGAACTGGTCGGCGACGTCCTCGGTGACCTCGGGCGCGACCAGCCGGGCGGTGTCGACCTCGTTCAACAACAGCACGACGCGCTCGTAGCGGACCTGGTCGCCCTGGCGGACCGCCCAGATCCAGTAGAGGGTCGTCCACTTCAGGCCGTTGGCCGGGTCCTGCCAGCGCAGGACCGTGCCGGTCACACCGCTGCCCAGGTCGACCCGGCGCACGTCCTGCATGCCGTAGCCGTGGAACTGGTAGCAGGCCTCCAGACCGAAGTCGCTGAAGGACTGCAGGTTGGAGGTGTTGATCACGTCGGCCAGGACCGGCACGTCGCTGCGGAGGTCGGTCGTGCCGTACCCCCGGTAGCTGAAGCGGACCCAGGTGGAGTCCTCGCCGAAGAACCGCTTGCCGTTGGCGAACGTGGCCACCGGCTCGGCCTCGAACCCGTCGAGGTCGGCACCGGAGCGGGCGAAACCCGCCAACCGGGGCGTACCGACCGACGAGGCGATGGGGTCGTACCGGGTCAGGCCGTGGTCGAACACCCCGGCGAGCAGCGCGACCGGGAGGAGGAGCAGCAGGGTCCGCCGGACCGTCGGGACCGCACGGAGCACCGTCGCGGTCCGGGACGCACCCGTGCGGCGCGGCAGGTGGAGCCCGAAGCGGTGCGCCACCAGCACCATGAGGACCACCCCCAGGTTGAACGTGATCAGCCCGACCCCGGGGTGCAGCACGTCGATCGACGCCGTCTCACCTGCGTACCGGCCGACGAAGATGATGAGCAGGATCCGGGCGACGTTGAGCACCACCATGAGCACCGACCCGGCGGCAAGCCACGCCACCTTGCGCCACCGGCCGCCGCGGAGCACCAGCGCAACCGCTCCGGCGAGCAGCAGGAAGCCGACGAGCCCGTTCGCGCCCGAGCAGGCCGAGGCGATCTGCACCCGGAAGCCCTCGGCACCGTGGGGGATGGTGAACGACGTGTCGTCGCCCGGGACCCCCTCGGCGAGCGGCACGACCGACAGGATGATCCGCACGGCGCCCGCGGTCAGGTCGCTCAGGTGGTCGAGCAGGGACTGCACGACCCAGCGGGCCGGCATCGGCCAGGCCAGGAACAGGAACAGCACCGCCGCCTTGGTGCGCCACAGCATCCGCACGCCGAACAGGAGCGTGATCACCCCGGCGACGAACAGTGGCATGGTGAGCAGGTCGATCCGCCACAGCCAGTACACGACCGACATGCGGGGTGGCAGCAGGACCAGGGCGACGAGCGCTGCGGCGATCAGCGGGACGGCGACGATCCGGTCCACCATCCGGTCGTGGATCTCGGGTTCGCCGGCCACGGGCCGGGCGAGCACCCAGCCGAGCCCCATGCTGATGAGGGGCACCAGACCCAGGTAGGCCAGCGGCGTGTCGACCGTGATGCCGCGGAGCAGCGACCACAGCGACGTGTGGTACGCCACGACGACGATGGCGACCGCTGCGGCGGTGCGGAGTCCGACGGCCCGGACGTCGCGGTCGTCCCACCCCCGGACGGGGCTGCGCAGCTCCGCTGCGGTCGCGGTCACGTCGCACCGCCGGGAGTGGGACTGCCGGTGGCCCGGCGGCGGCGGACGAGCAGCGCCAGGGCGGCGCCGATGACGACGAGCCCCGAGATGGGCAGCAGCGCGGTGATCGGACTCTCGGACACGACCGGGGGCGGCAGCGGGACCGTCGTGGTCGGGGTGCCCGGCGCCACGATGCCCAGCGTCGTGAGCTGGGCCGAGCCGCCCGTCGCCACGACGCAGTCCTGGACCACGTCCTGTCCGCCGACCGTCCGGCTGAACCTGACCGAGTCGAACTGCACGACCACGGTGCCGCCGGCCGCCGACGACACGGGGAACGTCCCGGCCAGGAACTCGTCACCTCCGTCGGGGACGGGCACGACCGCACCGGCGGCCAGGGCGAGCGGGTTGCGCGTCTCGAGCTGCAGGGGCGGAGCGCCGCTGCCCACTGCGGAGAGCCGGACCTCCTGCAGCAGGTCCTCACGCAACGCCTCGCCGAGCAGGTTGACCGGCCCGAGCAGGCCGACCAGCACCGGCAGGTTGGTGCCCGTCGGGACCCCGGTCAGGGTCGAGATGCCGACGACGGCCGAGGCCGGTACCGCTCCCGCGGACCCGGTGACCGAGCAGACGAGCGGCACCGTCACGGTGCGTGACTGGGTCTGGACCGACGGCGGGATCGTGGTCGGCGGCACCGTGGTCGGGGTGGTGGTCGGGGTGGTGGTCGGCGGGACCGTCGTGGGGACGGTCGTCGGCGGCACCGTGGTGGGCACCGGCGGCGGTGAGGTGGTCGGCGGCACCACCGGATCGGGAGGCGGAGCCGTCAGGTCCAGCTGGGTGAACGACTCGCCGAGCACCTCGGTGGCGGCCCCGTCGTCGAATCCGACACCGGCGAGCGACTCCCCCTGGGAGAACCCGGCGTCCTCCTGGATGCCGAGCACCTCTGCGGCAGCAGCCTCAGAACCCGCCGCCGGGGTCGACGGGGGCGTCACGGCCTCCCCGGGGGCGGTCGTGGTCGTCGACGGCGCGACCGTCGTGGTGGTGGCGGTGCGCGCCGCGCGCTCCTCGGCGGGCGAACCGCCTCCGAGCCGGGCGACCCCGACGACGGCCACGAGCGCGAGCAGCGGCCCGAGGACCAGCCACAGCGTCGGCTGACGGAGGACGGCCGCGAACCGCATCAGTCCAGGAACCCCTCGTCGGGTGTCGGGCGCGGCTCGCCCCGCGGGTTCAGCACCCGGTACAGGACGTACCGGCCGCTGTCGTCACCGTCCTCACCCCAGGTGCGGACTCGTTCGAAGTTCGCGTCCTGGTCGGTGGCGAGCCCCGGGTGCGCCGCCACCACGGCGTCACCCGCCGAGGACGGCAGGCGCAGCAGCACGAACCGGACCCCGAAGGTCGCCGGGTCGGCCACGACGGCCTCGAAGTCGCGGTCGGAGGGGATGATGAACACCTCGGGGCGGTCGGCCGCGGCGACCACGGCGTAGGTCGACGATGCGTCGGTCAGCACGCTGCCGGCCACCACGTCGGACCCGGTGAGCAGGTCCGCAGCGACCACCTGGCCGCGGGCGATCACGCTGTCGGCCTCGGGGACCTCACCACCGTCGAGGACCGTTCGGACGGCCTCGACGACCAGCTGGTCGTCACGAGCCCCCACGTCGCCCCGGAGGACGACACCCCAGGACCAGACCACTCCGGGGATCAGGCAGCACACGGCGAGCGGACGGAGCCACACGGCGGTCCGCCCGGGGGTCGACCCGGTCAGGACGAGCGCCAGCACCCCGGACAGCACCACGGCGCCCACCACGTACCGGAACCACGGGAAGGTGCCGCCGGAGCCGGC
Organism: uncultured Actinomycetes bacterium; assembly: GCA_903852755.1. Lineage (GTDB taxonomy): Bacteria > Actinomycetota > Acidimicrobiia > Acidimicrobiales > Microtrichaceae > SXMI01. Next base: position 13,408 of record CAINRS010000119.1, read on the forward strand.
GAGCACCAGCTGCAGGACGATCGGCGTGCCGAGCACACAGGCCGCAGCCGCACCGCTGACCGCCCGACGACCACCGACCCAGGCGGTCACGAGCCCGAGTGGGAGCAGCAGCGGCGCCGCGACCACGAGCTGGCCGACGAAGAACCCCACGCGGCCCGGCACGCTGGTGTCGCCGATGATCGACTCGATGACCCCGGCAGCCGCCCGGACGAGCGCCGAGTTGCCGTACTCAGAGCTGAGTTGGGCCAGCGGTTCGCCCACGATCAGGTACGAGGCGGCCGACCAACCCAGCACGGCGGCGCCGATCGGGAACGACAGGATGGCGGCGTCCAGCGCGACCTCGCGGAACCGGCGGGCCGTCCGGCCCAGCTGACCACCGACGGTCCCCCGCTCCCAGCCGTCGTCACCCGGCCGGCGCCGGGCCGACACCACCACGACGAACACCAGCGCACCGAGCGCTGCGGCCGCGGTCTCGTATCGGGTCAGGTAGCCGACACCGATGGCGACGCCTGCGGTCACGAGCGAGCCCAGCCGGTCGGTCCGGGCCCAGCGCGCCAGGTGGCGGGCGGCGATCACGAGGGCGCACATCCAGGTGGCCTCGCTCATCCCGTTCGCCCCGTAGAGCAGGACGAGCGGACTCGCCAGCGTGAGGAGCACCACGACGTGGCGGCTCCACCGGGGCGAACCCACCTCGCGACCCCAGGCGAGCAGCTGGGCGACCATGATCCCGGTGGCCGCAGCCGACACGATCACGGCGGCCACGGACCTCGCTGCGAGCTCCGGCCACACCGACCGGAGCGCGACGAACGGCACCTGGAACAGCGTCGGGAACGGTCCCCAGATGAAGCCGATCGACTCGGGGTGGGGGTCCCGACCGGCGACGACGGCGAGCGCCCCCTGGACCCGGGACACGGCGTCGGACGGGATCACCCCGGAGCGCACCGTGGCGAACCATCCCAGGACCGCGAGCGACACGGTCACGACGGACCCGGTGAGCAGACCCTCCCAGCGTTCACGCTGCGTCGCTCCCGAGGCACGCCGTCGCAGCTCCGCGACACGAACCCGCACCAGGTGGTCGGCCTCGAGCACGGCGGGGTGCGCCTCGTCGACGACGACCACGTCGTCGACCGACCACCGCGGGATCGGCACACC
>CAINRS010000120.1 GCA_903852755.1 uncultured Actinomycetes bacterium
CGCGGCATGAAGGTGGTGCACTCCGCTGACGAGGCCGCCGCAGCACTCGAGTCCGCGCAGCGTGAGGCACTCGCCTACTTCGGCCGGGACGAGTGCTACATGGAGCGCTACCTGACCAAGCCGCGGCACGTCGAGGTGCAGCTCATCGCCGACACCCACGGCAACTGCGTCTACCTGGGCACCCGTGACTGCTCGGCACAGCGTCGCCACCAGAAGCTCATCGAGGAGGCACCCGCCCCCGGCATCCCGGAGGAGATCCTCACCGCCATGGGTGAGGCGGCGGTGCAGGTGGCCCGGGGCTGTGACTACGTCAACGCCGGCACCGTCGAGTTCCTCTACGCCGACGGCGACTTCTACTACCTCGAGATGAACACCCGTCTCCAGGTGGAGCACCCCGTGACCGAGCTCGTCACCGGGACCGACCTGGTCGAACTCCAGCTGCGCGTCGCGGCCGGCGAGCCACTGCCGTTCACGCAGGAGGACGTGCGGATCACCGGTCACGCCATCGAGTGCCGGAGCAACGCCGAGGACCCGGCCGGCGGCCAGTTCCTGCCGTCGCCCGGGCCGATCACGGCGCTGCACGTTCCGAGCGGCTTCGGGACCCGGTGGGACGGCGGGTACGAGGGCGGTGACGAGATCAGCCAGTACTACGACAACCTCGTCGGCAAGCTCTGCGTGTGGGGTCGGGACCGCGACGTTGCCATCGCCAGGATGATCCGGGCGCTCGAGGAGATGCGGGTCGAGGGCATCGCCACCGTCATCGACGCCGACCTCGCGATCCTCCGGCACCCGGACTTCCGGGAGATCGAGCACTCGACCAAGTGGGTCGAGGAGGTGCTCGACCTGTCCGGCGTCGGTGGTGCTGCCACCTCTGGTGACGAGTCCGACGCCGAGCCCAAGGTGGAGCGGTCCGTCGACGTCGAGGTGAACGGTCGCCGCTTCGCGGTCAGGGTGTTCGTCCCGGAGTCGCAGGTCGGAGCCACAGCGGCGCCGTCCGGCGCCAAGCCCCGACCGAAGCGCGGCCGGTCAGGTGGCGCTGCATCGGTCACTGCCGGTTCGGGACAGATCACCGTGCCCATGCAGGGCACGATCGTCAAGGTGATGGTCGAACCCGGCGCCGAGGTAGCCGTGGGTGACCCGCTCGTCGTGCTCGAGGCCATGAAGATGGAGAACAACGTCGCCGCCGACGTGGCCGGCACCGTGACCGAGGTGCGAGTGGCTACGGGCGACTCCGTCGCTGCCGGTGACGTGGTCGTCGTGGTTGAGCCGGCTGGCTGAGCCCCAGCTGACAGATGCAACTGACAGTCAACGTCTGCTGACCCGAGCACGCACCCCACGACGACCGTGGGCACCGAATGGTGGGGCGTCCCGATCACGAGGGAGTCCCCTTCGAACCGGTCACCCTCCGTTGTCGTGCATCCCGCATGTCGTGCATCCCGCACCGTGGTCGGCGGGATCTGAGCCTCTGTCCCCGTGTGGCGCGGCATCTCGTGCGGTGCAGGGCCGGGAACGGACGCACGCGCCGCTCACGGTCCTCGCACCGGGTCCGACTCGACCCCTGCGTTCCCAGCCTTCCGGTCGGACTCCACCACAGGCGGCTCTCCTGCAACGGTCGATCCTCGGCCCCTGAGTGGTCAATTAGCATCCCCTCGGTGCTGGAACTCGATCTCGCCACAGAAGAACGACCCAACGAGAGATGAGGGACGATCCGGAACCAATCGAGCGACGAGTCGTTCGGCGAACGGCCCGTTCCAGGGCGCAGCCGAGCCCCGCAGATCAGGCCGCTCTGCCCGATGAACCGCAGCGCCGTTTCGATCTGGCGTGGGTTCTCGTGGCCTACGGGGTATCGAGACTCGCGGTCTTCTTCGTGGCCACGGTTGCGACGTGGTATGCGCGCCCGCTCAGCGTCGTCGATGGCCTCACCGGGTGGGATGCCTCCTGGTACCTCCGGATCGCCCGAGAGGGTTACGCCGACTCCCTCGCGAATGAGGGCTTCGGGAATCGGTGGGGATTCTTCCCGGCTCTCCCGGGACTCATCCGGTTCGTGAACCAGGCGACTCCCTTCGACTGGGAGACGTCGGGGGTGCTCGTGGCCCTCATCGTCGGCGGACTCGCCGTGATCGCGGTGTATCTCGCAGTCCGGGAGATTCTCGGACGCCGGGTCGCACTCGCCACTGCGACCCTGATCTGCTTCCTACCCAACGCCTACACACTGAGCATGGTGTACACCGAAGGGCTCTTCCTGGCCTGTGCAGGTTTCTGCCTCTACTTCCTCTCCCGCCGCAGGTGGGAGCTCGCCGGACTCGCAGCACTGCTCGGCGGAACGACGCGGAGCGCTGGAGTGGTGCTGATTGCGTGCTGCGCGTTTGAGGGAGTCCGAGCCGCCTTCGGCGATCGATCCTGGCGTCCGCTGACAGCGCCGCTCATTGCACCGCTCGGGCTGGTCGGGGTCATGACCCTCGCATGGGTCCGGATCGGCGAACCACTCGCCTTCGTGAAGGCCCAAGAGGCGTGGAACAACGAATTCGACTGGTTTCGGCCGTTCTACCGCGGGGCGACCGGGGTTCTCACCGAAGGTGCCAGTTGGGTGAACGCTCAGTCGGTGGTGGCGACCTCGGCGGTCCTCGTCGCACTCCTCGGCGTCGGAGTGATGATGCGAACTGGCGGAATCCCAGCGATCTGGTGGATCTACTCGATCGGGATCCTGGTCGTTGCGATCAGCCCCGTCTGGCTCTCTCCTGTCCCTCGGTACCTCCTCCCAGCCTTTCCGCTCGCTGCAGTCGTCATCAACCGACTTCCGGAGACCGCACGGACGCCGCTGATCTCCGCCTCCGGAGTCATGATGGGAGCACTCGCACTCGGAACCTTCACGTCCATCGTCAACTGGCAGTCCGCCCCACTCTTCCCCTGACCGTCTCGGTCCGGAACCGGAATTGATCAGCCGTCCACGTTCACCTCAGGGAGTTCGGGACTGGATGTTGACGGTCGGCAGCTGGCGTCGCACTCCGCAACCGAACGTGACCACCACAGCACCCAATCGCTGCTCCAGTCGACCCGGGGCCGAGTCACCGCTGGCCGCGGGATCTCCAGCGTCGTAGGAGCGACCACGGGCCACGACGAAGCCGCCGGAGCAACTCCCGGAACTGCATCGGTGATGCATCGGATTGACCCGAGTGAGGAGGGGGCACGTCGAGGGATTCAACCCACGGTCGTGCGATCGCTTCGGCGAACACCGAACCAGCGATGGGCCGCAGTTCCTCGGGACTGGTTTTCTGGTCGATCTCTGCGAGGATGTCGAGCATCAGTCGGAGACGGCCTGGATCGACCTTCTGGTCAGCGCTGACACACCTCCCCATCCACTCGACGGTGTCGTGGAGCCCGGTGAAGGTACCCGACTCCACGATGTCCCAATCCCGTAACAGGTGCTGGAGACCGAAGATGGTGACGTTGAAGTAGTGCGACGGCACTGCGTGCAGCGGCTGCATGAACGCCACCTCGCAGTAGAGCGTCCCGCCCGGCCTGAGCACCCGACGCATCTCATCCACCGCCTGTTGCGGGTCCGGCACGTGCTCGAGGACCGCCTGGCTCAGGACGAGATCGAGCGAACCGGTCCGGAAGGGCAGCCGCAGTCCGTCGGCGAACAGATCAGGGAGCTCGAATCTCATGTACTCGAGATTGATGACCCGAGGGTCACCGAACCGGCGGTCTCCCCCACCCAGGTCGACGGCGATCGCCCCATCGGGCAGTCGTTCGACCAGTTCTGCGAAGCGTTGCGGAAAGCCGTTCCCCCGGTTGACTGGGCTCTGATCGGGGAGCGGGGCATCGATCGGTCGCCGCAGGATGTCGAGGCGGTTCACGACCACCTGGTCGCCCCCCGCCGCCGGGCTGCGCTGACCGGTCGGGAGGATCTCCAGGCGATGCGCACCGTCCGACAGCCCCACGAGGTCCACCAGGACGAACTCGGTCTCGGACCTGAAGAGCTCCTCCCTGCAGACCAACTCTCCGTCGATCAACAGGTCCACACTGCCACTCCAGCTGTGTGCGAAGAACGTGATCGAGATACCGATCCCCCGAAAGTCCACGTGGGCCCGGTGAGGCCCAGAACCCTCGGTCCTCAGGCCCTCCCAGCCCGACTGCCACTCGCCCTCCACGACCAGAGCGCCCTGGTCGACAGCCACAGGAACCCGGACCTGCCCTCCCGGCACCCGGTGATCACGCGCCCGCTCCAGATCGGCTGGACGGAAGCTGATGGCGTAGCTCTCCACCACACCGACGACTCCGTGAACCCGACACCCGAGATCGGCATCGACGATCAGCCCCCGATGCCGAACGACTCCAGCAAGTGTCAGGCTCCCACCGCAAGTCGGGCAGGCCAACGTCGCAATCAGCGAATCCTGACGGAGCTGCGCAGCTCGAGCGTCCATCACAGCGGGTCCCCTGGGTTCACAGCGGTCAACTCCATCTCGAACGTCCCGACGTTCCGGCGGGCGACGGCCACGACGTCGATGTCAGTGAATCCGACACGTTCGAGGATGCCGGTGAGCGACGTGGCGTCGAGCACGGTGAAGTGATCGTCTCCCGAGTAGTCCTGAAGACCGAACATCGCCGTCCGGAACTGCTCAAACGACAGCGCATCGTTGGCAACCGCGTCGATCAGAGCCGCCCCATCCGGGCACACGATTCGAAGCCGACCGCCGGGGCGAAGGAGGCTCCGCCAGTACGGAAGAATCACGGTCTCCAGCTCGTGCAGACGGAAGTGCTCAACGAGATGTTCGGAGTCGATCTCATCAGCAGTACCGGCAGGCACGGGCAGCCTGCGGACATCGGCCACAACGTCGACCTGTTCGAGGGGTCGAGCGTCCACGTTGATGTATCCGGTCTTGGGCTTCTCACCGCAGCCGAGGTTGAGTCGGATCGATCCTCGACGGCCGTCCACGAGTGCAGCCCATCCGCCGGGAGCGAGCACCCTTGGTTCCGGAACGGCGAGCAAGTCAGGGGAAGCAGGTAGGCGCTCACGCATGTCGAGCGCCATTGCCTCCTGCTTCCGTTGCAGCACGTTGAGCCAGTCAGCGAGTTGGTCGAACCCTCGTTCCTGCTGAGACCTGAGTTCATGCAGACGCGCTGCAACGAGTCGATCAACCTCTGCGTAGCGGCCGAACAGCGCGTTCACGTCATCGGTCTCACTCCCGACGTGCGTCGATTCGGCGAGTTGCGCGACCACCTCACGGACGTCTCGCACCTGACGTTCGATGCCGACCACCCCGGTCTGGAGGGTTGCCAACTGGTGAGGAGTGCGTGACGCCCGCCGCACTGTGGAGACGACTCTGGACACCCGTCGACCCAACGACGCGATGTCCACCGGTGTACGAGCGCCCCTGGTCGCCTCACCCTCCGCCGGGCGGTCATGACCGAGTAGTCGCTCCGGCCACTCGTCGGGAATCCCCTTGGCACGCGCCTCGTCGCTACCGACCACCAACCAGAGCAGTTCCGCCCGGGTTGTTCCAGCTCGCAATGCTGCAACATTCGACTGGACCTCGTGAGGATCGGCTTGCCTGAACAGGACGGTCTCGTAGAGCCGGCTCACGAACACGCCGTCGTCAGGATCCGCGATGAACCACCGGACAGCGTCGGCGAGCGCCTGATCCCAGCGGGGAGCGACCTCGAGTCGCCAACCCGGGCCGAGCAGGGAGTGATGCCACGGATCCGCGGCCACGCCGTCGACGAGATCCAGCCGATTGCCTCCCTTGGCGAGGTGGGCCAACTGGACCTCCCGTTCCCATTGCTCCGGACTCCGGTCGCGAAGGAGCCGGTAGACCCCTTCGACGAGACTCGCATCATCGGAGACCAAGAGACGCACCAGCTCGCCGGTCCTGTTCCTTGGCTGATTCGACGGATCGAGCAACTCAGAGGCCACAGACTCAGCAGACGCCGCCTCGACACCCGCACCGACCAACACCGGGGCGAGGACCGACGGTGAGAGCCAGTCTCCGGTGGGCCCGCTGTCAGCGAAGGAGACGTATGCCTGCTCAATCCGGCGGATGGCGATCGATAGCTCCCAGTACTCCTCGAACAGTCGACGCGAACGATCTCCCATCTCCTCACGCCGCTGCGGATCGGTCAACATCCGCAAGAGCGCTTCGAACAGAGCGGTGGAGTCACCCGGCGCGACCAGTTCACCGTTTCCATCGACGATGTCCGTCACGCCACCTGATGAACAAGCGACCACCGGTCTCCCGTGGGCCATGGCTTCGAGCAGGACGAATCCGAAGGACTCGTAGCGCGACGGCGCACAGAAGACGTCGCAACCGGCGTATCGGCGAGCGAGCTCGTCTCCGCTCACCTCACCGACGAAGTGGACACGCTCGAGGAATGACGCTCCCCGGTGCTGTTCCTCGAAGTGCTCCCGATAGGTCATCCCCAATTCGGTGTTCGGCGTGTCGCGTCCGACGAGCGTGACGTGGAGTTCCGGGAGTCGCTCCAGCAGGGCCGGAATTGCGTCGAGGAGGATGTCGACTCCCTTCCGTCGTTCCATTCGCCCGACGAACAGCAGCTCCAGTCCCTCGCCGGCCTCCCTCAGGGGAACGACATCCTCCGAAACGTCCCGGAGGCCGAAGTGGACGAGTTCGATCTTCCCATCAGTGAACCGCCGGGCATCGGAGGACGTCGCCCGACTGTTGGCATGCAGGATCGGACTCAGCCGGAGGGACTCGGCTTCGAGGCGCCGCAAGGCGCGGACGTGGGGATTCTCCTCCCAGGTCGGGAGCAACTCGACGACTTTGTCGATCGTGGTGTGCAGCGTCGTGACGGTCGGGAATCGGCCGTCGAGTGAGCAGAGGAGATTCTCACAGTTCCAGATTGGGGCTGACACCAAGTTGAGCGGACGTCGTTGATGCAGACGCACCACCTCTCCGTAGAGCGCCGCAGCATGCAGGAAATTGTGCCGCAGCACCGATGTCTCGAGACCCGGGATGTACGGATCACCGACGTGCACCCGGTGGACCCACACGTCGTTCTCCACATCAATCCGCGGGACATCATCAGACCGAGTCACAACGTGCACCTCGTGTCCGAGCGCAGCGAGACCGCTGGCCGTCTCCTCGGTGAACCGGCCGATTCCCCCGACGTCCGGCGGGTACTCACCGGATACGAAACAGAACCTCCGAGTGGGGCCCTCGGGTCTGACCGTCGGGAACCTCCTGAATTCGACCGAGGGTGGGGGGCCGATCTCTACCGATCTGCGCTCAGCTCGAAGTCCGAGTTCGATTCCGTCCGCAACACCCCGGTGCACCCGATCGACGAACAACTCGACAGCCCCATCGTCAGCCCCGTGCTCTCGGAGCTCGTTCGAGCCATTCACGAGGACCGAACGAACCCAGTCGGCGAGATCGACGAGCACAGCGCCCCGATTGCTCTCGACCACGTTCGACAGAGCGAAGTAGTGCCGGTTCTTCACCGCCGGGTACGGGTTCGTCCAGACCGTCCTCGTTGCACGAAGGTGGCTCGGCAGGAAGCGGTGGTGCACTGCGGCACCGTCGAGCTGAACGAGGCGGTAACCAGCATCGACGAGACGCATGCACACCTCTGTCTCGTCGAGGTAGTACTCGATTGTCTCGTCGAATCCGCCGATCTCGACGAGCGCCTCCCGTCGAAAGCTGCAGTTGGTCCCCTGGAGGTACAGGAATGGATCTGCTCCCGGGTAGAGGTACTCGTCGAAGGGTGGGAAGACGTCGAAGCGTGGGTGTCCCGTACGTCCGCAGACCGAGTACCGGTACTGCAGCTCCAGACCGGTGTGGTCGAACACGAGCCCTCCGACACCTGCGACGAGTGGATCGTCGAAACCAGCTGCGAGCCCTTCGAGCCAGTCGGGTTCGGGGATTGCATCGTCGTCGATGAAGGCGACGACCTCACCTGCGGAAGCGGCGATTCCCTTGTTCCGTGATCGGCCGAGATGCGCTGCGTCGAGGTCGACCACCCGGAGGTAGTCCGACCACTCAGCGAGAACATCGGCAGTACCGTCAGTGGACGGTCCGTTGACCACGACGACTTCGAACTCGTCGTGGGACTGCCGGGAGAGTCCGCGGAGGGTGTCGGGCAGACTGGCTGCTCGGTTGAAGGTGTTGATGACGACCGAGAACCTCACGACGAACCCTCCGAGTTGGGGCCGGGCCCCCACGATTCAACGCCCATGAGCCAGAGCCCTGGACGCGCTGACGCCCAGACGACAGTGACACGGCAGGTCTCCGGCACGGAGTGCGGAGTGTACGCTGCGTCTGGTCCGGGATACCGGTGTCCGGCCCTCACGTCGAACTCGCAGTGGTATCAGCCGCTCCTCCGAGTAGCACCGATGCATGATCGAGTCCGAACTCGTCCAGAGCCGACAGGATCTCTGCCACGGAGGTCACCTCACGCAGGCCGTCAGCAACCAGCACGTGTGAACGGTCTGCCGCTGCTATGTGCTCGTCCAGTTCCATCGGGTCACCGCCGAGGCCGATGATCCCCGTCGGCCAGAACTCGATCAGGATCGTCGGGCGGGCACGCTCGATGACCCGGCGAGCGCCTCTGAGCACCTCGAGATCGGCACCCTGCGCATCGCACGCGAGCACCCTGGGCACTGCGTGATCCGGCAGGAGGTCGTCGAGCGTCACGATCGGCACCGGTCGGCTGCCGACCTCGAATGGATTGAGGGCGATCCGATGATCTCCGGAGTTATCGGGCGACAGCGACAACCGCGTCACACCCGTTGTGGCACCCGCCGCAGCGAGGATCGGCAGGACGTTTCGAACACCGTTCATGTCGAGGTTGTAGGTCAACAGTCGAAAGTTCTCCACCGACGGCTCAATCGCCACGACACGACCGGCGGGACCGACCGACCGGGCGAGGAGCAAGGTCGTGTAGCCGACGTTCGCCCCGACGTTGAGCGCCAGTTCGCCCGGGTGCACGATCGACCTGAGCACCGAACTCTCGAATCGCTCCCAGTGACCGTGATCCCGTACGTGGGTGCGGATGAAGCGGTCGTACGCCGGGAACGCGAGGCGCCCGACGTCTGACTCGATGATCTCAATGCCGAGCGACCGTCCGTCGAGGAAGTCCCGGAGCGCAGCACCCTGGTGGGTCACGACACCGGCCCCGTCGACCTCTCCCGACTGGACCGCTCCGTAGAGTTCGAGGGGTGCGAAGGGCACCGTCGCTCGGGAACCGTCGCTCACCTTCTCATCCTCGACGGGGGGAAGCCCACCGAGCGCGCGAACCAGACGTTGGAGACCACGCCGTGGGCGCTCGGAGGGCATCAGGCAGACCACCGGGAGGACCCTTCCCGTCCTCCACCACCGCCTGTCGAGCGGCTGAGCTGCGGCGGCATCGCCGAGGTCGTGTCGGGAGTCAGGTTCCAGTGCCCACCCAGATCGGTCAGTCCATCCCCGGCCCGCTCAGCTCCGGGCCGGACCACGAGGGAGATGTCCTCCCACCGGTCGAAGATCTTCTGGACGTGCGCATCAGTGGTCCCCAGTGTGAGTCGGTAGCTACCCGGCGCCAGGGCCATGCGGTCGACCTCGTACGCCACAACCCCTGTGCCTGAGACCATGCCGGTGTCGACGCGCTTGTAGGCGGTGTTGACACCGTGCAGGTACACGCCGCCCTCGGAGTGGATGGCACACCCGAACGTCGGATTGCGCACCGCCTCGCCCAGCACCTCGTAGTGCATCTCGATCCTGAAGGGTTCACCGAAGGTGGCACTCCTCGTCACAGCTCCGGAGCCGTCGCGGAACGACACTCCGGTCACGTGGACACCCGGCTCCTGGAGCATCACGGAATCGGCGGACCCGGCCTCACTCGGGGCAGTGACGGTGGCTCCCTCGTCCTCGACCTGATTGACCCGCTGCACGTACGCGGTGGCCACCTCGTTCGCGTCACCCACCATGACCAGCTGGCCGTGGTCAAGCCAGGCGGCGCCGTCGCACATGGACTGGACAGTCCCCATTCCATGCGTGACCACGACGATCGTCACCCCATTCCGCCGGAGGTCGAAGAGGTGACTGAAGCAACGACGCTGGAACGCCTCGTCGCCGACGGCGATGACCTCATCGACGATGAGGATCTCCGGGTCCACGTGGACCGCAACCGAGAAGCCGAGGCGGACGTACATTCCTGAGGAGTAGATCTTCACCGGCGAGTCGATGAACTCCTCCACCCCAGCGAACTCGACGATCTCGTCGAACAGCCCGTCGATCTGCCGTTTGGACATGCCGAGGATGGTTGCGTTCATGTAGACGTTCTCACGCCCCGTGAGATCGGGGTGGAAGCCAGCACCGAGCTCGAGCAGTGTGGAGATCCGACCGTCCACGGAGACGGATCCCTCCGTGGGCCGGTAGATCCCGGCAACGCAGCGCAACAGCGTCGACTTCCCCGAGCCGTTGTGGCCGATGAGCGCGTACATGGAACCCTCTGGAATCTCCAGCGACACATCCCGGAGCGCCCAGAACTCATCGGCGTCGACATCCCGGTCCCGCCGAGTGATCAGCTCCTTGATTGAGTGGGCCCGGTCTTTCTGGAGGCGAAACCGCTTGGACACTCCATCCACCACGATCTTGCTCACGATCAGAGCTCCTCGATGACCCGGGGGGCGTAACGCCCGAAGACCCACCAGCCGATCAGCAGACTGGCCGTCGCAGAGCCACCCATCATCAGCCACTCGTTGGTGGTCGGAAGTTCGAGTTCGTACACCGTGGCTCGCATTCCGCCGACGAAGGCCGTGAGCGGGTTGAACACCAGTACCCGCTGGGCCAGCTCGCCGACCTGATCCAGACGGTAGACAATGGGCGTGGCGTAGAACGCCACCTGGAGACCGATACCGACGAGGTAGCCGACATCCCGGAACCTGACGTTCCCGAGACCGAGCACGAGGCCGACGCCGAACGCGAGGCACGCACCGAGGAGCATGATCGGAATCGAGATCAGGAAGGTCCACGACACATTCCCGAGCACGATCATGAATCCCCAGAGGATCGCGAGTTCCAGAGCACCCTGGATCAGGACCGTCGTGAGGCCGGCCACCATCGGTGCCTCGGGAGGGAAGTAGGTGCGTGTCAGCAGCTGCCCGGCCCCGAGGAATGATGCGATGGAGTTGTTGATCACCCCGCTCACCAGATTCCACAGCACGAGTCCACAGAACAGGAAGAGCGCGAAGCTCGTGAGGCGCCCGTTGCCAGCGACCGGCGCCGTCCCCTTGAGGAACACCCCGAACACGACGGTGTAGATGCCCAAGGTGACGGCCGGGTTGATCAGCGACCACGTCCAGCCGAGGAAGCTCTTCTTGTAGCGGGCTTTGAGGTCCCGCTGTGCGAGATTCGCGATCAGGGTCCGGTACGACCAGACCTCGGCGGGGGTGGACAAGCGCAGTACCTCAGACGATTCGATGACCGACGCCGAGACGGTAGCAGTCCCGAGCCAGATCGCCCGGGAGGGCCCAGGAGGCTGCGAGCACCTCAACTCCCCGAGGGGAGCAACCCGCCCGGGCTCGTGCACCCATCCGGAGCGGAGTCCCCGAGACCCTCCAGCACGACGGTCACACCCGTCTCCGGGTGGGTTGCGACGAGCCAATCGGACACCGTCCGTCCAGTCGTCACGGCGATGGCATCGGCTGCGGCGAGGGGATCCTCGACCGTCGGGGGAGGTAGCACGGCGAGCCGACCTGAACCTCGGCGATCGACCGGATTGATCGAGTCGAGCCGATCGGGTCCGAAGAACACCTCACCGTCCAGGGAGGCGCCGGAGCCCCAGACCACCGGGTAGACCGCCCAGTAGTCGCCGGCGACGAACGTGACGCCGCAGCGCCGGAGGTCGTCGGCCAGGTCGAGCGTCAGCGCCTCGGCCACGCCCTCCACCCGGGCAGCTTCGTTCGCCTGCGCCAGGAGACGTCGGACGCCGTCCGCCACCACCACGATGTGGAGCGCGACCGCTGCGACGATCACCACGGTCGCGATGTTCCTGATCGGGGGCCGGAACTCGACGACGGTCGCCCCGCCGGCGGCGACCAGCACGGCGATGGCGGGCCACCAGGCGACCGCGTAGCGGTAGTCGACCTCGAGTGAGAGCGCTGGCAGGAGCGGCAAACCGACGAGCAGCACCGCGCCGGCAGCGAGCAGCGGAGCCGCACGCCGACCCACCCTGACCAACGCCACGGCGCCGACCACGCAGAGGACCAACACCACGGTCGCCACGACGACCTGCGGCGGTGACCACCACGACGGGGGATCGAGCGACGAGTCACCCGAGATGACCCGGTACGTGATCCGCAGCGTGTTGGCCAGACGGTCGACGTACCCCCACTCCGGATGCTCCACCGGCTGCGCATCGGAACTGAAGGTGGCGAAGGAGTTGCGCAGGTTCCACACCAGGATCGGCGAGAGGCCCACGACTCCACCGGTAGCCGCAGCCGCCACACGCACGGGCCGGGAGACGGCAGGGTCGCTGGAGCCGAGCGCAGCGACACCGACCGCCGCGATGGCGGCCAGGTGCATGGGTTGGGCGTAGACGGCGAGGCCGGCGAGCAACCCGGCGACCGCCCAGTGCCACACCACCCTCGATCGGAGCGCCACGGCCACCGCCACACCCGACAGGAGGGCTCCCAGCTGGTAACCCGGGTAGATCCGGTAGAACACCGGCCAGCCGACGACCGACGTCAGTCCGAGGAGACCAGCCACCGACAAGGCGCCCCACCACTGTGCAACCTGTGATCGGCCGGCGCGTCGCAGCAGGTCCGTCGCCACCCAGGTCCAGATTCCGAGCGCCGCCACCCACACGATCTGATGGAACGAGCGAGCGGGGATCGCCGCCGGACCGAACGCCCACCAGAGCAGCGCGTACACGGGGGTCTCGAGCACGCCCTGGTAGCTGTTTCCCGGGAACAGGATCGCCGGCCCGTTCCGGAGGAACTCGACCGGTAGCATCGCGGCCACCGCCTCGTCGCCGTTGATCAGGAGCCCGTCCCGCAACCCGGTCAGGGTGCCGACGACCGGCAACGCAACGATCGCACCGACGAGGACGGCGACGGCCACCTGGAGCGACCGAACCGCTCGACGCGTCGTCCCGTCACGCTCGATGACTCCGGCGTCCACCCGCCTTCCCGACATGCCTCAGGCAGCGCCAGCCGGTCCGCCGACCGACTCACTCAGCCGCATCGCTGAGCGCCTCGGCGAGCGCTGGATGGACGAAGATGCTCTCGGCGAGGTCCGAGACGCGCAGCCCGTTGGTGACCGCCACGGCGAGAACCGAGATGAGCTCCGACGCCTGCCGCCCGACGATCGAACCCCCCAGGATGACCCCGGTCGCTGGGTCCGAGACGATCTTGACGAACCCCCTCGGGTCACCGTTGATCAGCGCACGTGCGGTGGACGCGAACGGCACCTTGGTCACCCGTACCTTGCGGCCCTCGGCGAACGCGTCGGCCTCGGCGAGACCGACGTCGGCGATCTCGGGGTCGGTGAAGATCGCCGAGGCTGCCTTCTCGTAGTCGAGGTGACGGTGATCGACGCGGTGCAGGCCCATCACGTGTTCGGCGATCTTCCGGCCCTGCATGGTCGCCACCGACGAGAGCGGCAGCTTGCCCGATACGTCTCCAGCGACGTAGACGTGCGCCAGATTGGTCCGCATGTGGTGGTCGAGGTCCCGGACCCAGGGCCCGTCCATGTGGACGCCGATCTCGGCGAGACCGAGACCCTCGGTATTCGGCATCGAACCGACGGCGAGCAGGCAGTGGCTCCCCTGAGCCACCCGACCGTCATCGCATCGGACTGCGACATCCTCGCCGGTCCGGTCCAGACCGACTGCACGCGCACCCTTCAACAACTGCACCCCTCGGGCGAGGAAGTCCTCCTCCAGCACGGCAGCGACCTCGGGGTCCTTGTTCGGCAGTACCTGCTGCCGGGACACGACGAGTGTCACCTGCGCCCCGAGGTTCGTGAACATGTGGACGAACTCCACTCCGGTGACTCCCGAGCCCACGACGACGAGATGCTCCGGCAACGCGGGGGGCGGATAGGCGTCGCGGGTGGTCAGGACCCGATCGCCATCGGGCTGCGCCCAGTCCGGGATCCTCGGGCGGCTACCGGTCGACACCATGACGGCGTCAGCGGCGAAGCTCCGCTCACCGTCGGCCGTGGTGGCCACAACGGTGTGCTGGTCGACGAGACGTCCGGTTCCACGCACGACCCTCACGCCCTGACTCTCGAGGAGCCGGACGTTGTGGGCCTCGAGCAGTTCGGTGATGCCCAGCACACGGGCACGGAGGGCGTCGAGATCGATCGAGGCCGCTCCGACGTTGAGCCCCATGTCACGGAACTCGGCGATCTCGTCGAGTCGATCACCGGTGGCGATCATCGCCTTCGAGGGGATGCAGTCCCACAGGTGCGCTGCCCCGCCGACCACATCCCGCTCGACGAGGACGACCTCGGCGCCGAGCCGTGCGGCCGTGGTCGCAGCCTGCACCCCGGCCGGACCTCCGCCGATGATCACGAAACGCATCGACACGCCGTCAGGTTATGGGCTCACCCGGACCGATCGTGACTTTGCGCACCAGGCCGTCAGGAGCGGTACGGTCGAGGCGTGATCGCTCCAGGTACCGCCGGTGGCCGCGGACCACAGGACGACGGCGGGAGCGAACGCCGGATCGAGGAACTCGAGTCGGAACTGGCCCGCGCCAATCGGGAGCTCTGGGGACTTCGGGACGCCCTCATCGGAGCTCAGGCCGAACACGCCACGCTGAAGGTCCGGTACAGGAACCTCGAGGTCCAGACCGCCCAACTGCAGCAGTTGCTCGACCAGCAGGACACCCTCCACCGTCTGGTCGGACGACTCCGGAGCGATGAACGCCTGAGACTCGCGGCCCGGAAGCTGCGCGGTCTGGTCGGTCGAGGCTGACAGAACCCCGACTCAACCGGATCGGAGGGCCGTCACCACTTCACGAAGCGGCTCCCGGAAGTCCCGACTCACCTCGAACCCGTGGAGACGCCACGCAAGGTTGTCGAGCACGGAGTTCGCCGGACGTGGAGCAGGTCGTGGCGGATTGAGTTCCGCCGTACCCACCGGCTGCACCCGGGTTGGATCGAGCCCTGCTGCAGCGAGCACCTCCTGCGCGAACTCGAACCACGACACCGCGCCCTGATTCGTCGTGTGGAACACCCCGGGAACCCGGTTGAGAGCGAGGAGAGCGAGCATCGAGGCGAGGTCCCCTGCGAAGGTCGGGTGCCCCCGCTGATCGTCGACGAAGCGGAGCACGTCGTGCTCCTCAGCGAGCCGGAGCACCGTCTTGACCATGTTCGAGCCGTGCCGACCACACACCCACGACGTCCTGGCGATCGTCCAGCCGGGATCCACCTCGAGCTCGCCACCGAGCTTGGTCCGCCCGTACACCGACTGCGGAGCCGGCACGTCCCACTCCACGTACGGGTCGGCCTTCGTGCCGTCGAAGACGTAGTCGGTCGAGACGTACACCAGATGTGCTCCGACCCGGCGGGCGCCGTCAGCGATGAACCGGGTTGCAGCGCAGTTCACGCGGTACGCCAGCTCGACCTCCTGCTCGCACTCATCCACCGCAGTGAAGGCTGCAGCGTGGATGATCACGTCAGGCCGGAGGCCGGTGACGAGCTCGAGCGCTCGCTCCCGGTCCGTCAGGTCGACCTCGGGGAGATCAGCCCCGAACACCTCGAGCTTCGGATCACGCTGGAGCAGCTCGGTGAGTTCGGTCCCCAACTGACCCCGGCTCCCGGTCACGAGCAACCGAGTCGGGGAACTCATCGGTTCCTGACCCTCGACCGGAGCGGTTCCCACCAGTCACGCCTGTCGACGTAGAACCGCACCGTCTCCTCCAGCGCCTCGTCGAAGCCGGTCCGCGGCCGCCAACCCAGAGCGCTCACCCGATCTGTGGAGATGGAGTAACGACGATCGTGGCCGAGCCGGTCCTCCACGTACTCCACCGACGAATCCGGCGCACCCAGGAGGGCCAACAGCCGATCGACCACCTCCCGGTTGGTCCGTTCGTTCCCGGCTCCGATGTTGTAGACCGACCCGACTTCGCCACGACGTAGGACCAGATCCACCCCCTCGCAGTTGTCGCGCACGAACAGCCAGTCCCTCACGTTGAGACCGTCGCCGTAGAGCGGCACCGTCTCGCCCTCGAGGAGTTTCGTCACGAAGAACGGAATGAGTTTCTCGGGGAACTGGTACGGCCCGAACTGGTTCGACGACCGCGTGACGACGACTGGCAGGCCGAAGGTCTCGTTGTAGGCCAGAGCGATGAGGTCGGAGCCCGCCTTGGACGCCGAGTAGGGCGACCTCGGCCCGAGCGGGTGGGACTCGCTGAACGATCCCTGCTCGATGGAGCCGTACACCTCATCTGTGGAGATGTGGACGAATCGTTCAACTCCCGCCTCGACCGCCTGGTCGCACAGCACGTTGGTCCCGAGGCAATTCGTCCGAACGAAGACGTCAGGGTCGAGCAACGAACGGTCGACGTGGCTCTCTGCGGCGAAGTGGACCACGGCGTCATGACCACGGAGTGCTGCTGCCACCACACTCCGGTCACAGATGTCCCCGCGCACGAAGGTGAACCTCGGGTCCTCCTCGACATCAGCCAGGTTGGCCCTGTTGCCGGCGTAGGTCAGTGCGTCGAAGACGGTGACGTGGTCGTCGGAACTCGACAGTACGTGTCGGACGAAGTTCGACCCGATGAAACCGGCACCGCCGGTGATGAACAACCGCACGATGCCGTCCTCAGGTCCGGAGCCGGTGGTGAGGACGGATCTCCGGCGGCAGGTCTGAGCGCATCGGATTGGTCCGGTCACGCTCAGAGAGGATCGGCTCCGCGATCCCCCAGTCGGCACCGATGTCAGGGTCGTCCCATGCCACACCGAGTTCGTCTGCCGGGTTGTAGTACCCATCCACGAGGTACGAGATGGTCATGTCGGTGAGCGAGGCGAACCCGTGGGCCACACCGGGCGGAATGTAGACACCGAGGTGATTCGTCGGAGCACCGGGTTGCGACCCGAGGTCGAGTTCGATCGTGGCCCCATCGGTCGGGCTCCCAGCTCGCAGGTCGTGCAGGACGACGCGAGCGAGTCCCCGGGGCACGTACCAGTAGTCCGCTTGGTGCAGGTGGTAGTGCAGTCCCACCACGCAGCCGGCGATCCTGTCACCCCGATTGGACTGCACCATCTCCCGGCCTCGCGGGAACCAGTCCCTGCGGTACGTCTCCACGAAGAATCCTCGGTCGTCTCCGTAGACCTCGGGAACGACCATGATCACTCCGTCGATCACGTCGCTCGGTCGCACCTCGGGCATGTTCCGCCTCCTCCCGACTCAGTTCAGTTCGATGGAACAGTGGTCGCCGACCATGAGTCGGGTTGCCCGAGGGCGGCGATCCACGCGGTGGATCACCGAGTCACGCCCGATGAGGGAGTCGATCAAGCGCGGAACCCCTTCGATCGAACAGCGTTCCAGAATGACGGAGTGCTCGACCTCGGAGTCGACGATGCGGCACCCGGACGCAACCGCCGTGAACGGACCGATGTAGGAGTTCTCCACCCGGGTTCCGGCGCCGACGATCGCAGGACCGCGAACCTGGGAGTTGATGATCTCAGCCCCCTCCTCGACGACGACCCGCCCGTCGATGACAGAGCGCTCATCGACCGAACCGTCGTGACGCGGCTCGATGGTCTCGAGCACCCGGCGGTTCGACTCGAGCAACGGGTCCTTCTTGCCGGTGTCCAGCCACCAGCCCGAGAGCGTGTCGTGCCGCACGTGGTGGCCATGGTCAACGAGCCACTGAATGGCATCGGTGATCTCGAGCTCTCCTCGCGGTGACGGCTCGATCGCCTCGACCGCCTCGTGGATGGCCGGGGTGAACAGGTAGACGCCGACGAGCGCCAGGTTGGACGGGGGGTCCTGTGGCTTCTCGACG
The DNA here is from genome assembly GCA_903852755.1 of uncultured Actinomycetes bacterium. Classification (GTDB taxonomy): domain Bacteria; phylum Actinomycetota; class Acidimicrobiia; order Acidimicrobiales; family Microtrichaceae; genus SXMI01. Next base: position 17,951 of record CAINRS010000120.1, read on the forward strand.
AGGCGGACGACCCGACCGGAACCGTCGACCTCGGCGATCCCGAACCTGTGCGGATCCGGAACCGGGCTCAGGAGGATCTGGGCTGCCGGGAGCTCGTGGCCCTCATCCAGCGGAGGGGTCTTCCACCGAGCCCGCTCCTCCTCGAACGCCCCGACGAAGTCCACGAGGCCCTGTTGGAGCATGTTGTCCCCCAGGTACATGACGAAGTCGTCCCCACCGAGGAAATCCTGTGCCACCAGTACGCAGTGGGCCAGGCCGAGCGGCGCGGACTGGGGGATGTAGGTGACCTCCGCACCGAACCTGGAGCCGTCCCCGACGGCTTCGACGATCTCGGGTCCAGTCTCCCCGGTGATGATGCCGATCTGGGTGATCCCGGCGGCGACCATGTCCTCGATCCCGTAGAAGAGAATCGGCTTGTTGGCGACGGGGACGAGCTGCTTGGCACTCGTGTGCGTGATCGGGCGCAGACGGGTGCCGGCACCACCAGCGAGGATCAAGCCCTTCACGAGAGAGTGTCTACCAGCCCCGGGGCTGGGAGTCGGAGCGTGCCGCGACGATCGTCGACACCAAGGACGCAGCAGCCCGGCGGTACGAGTGCTCGGTGGCGTACCGGAGGCCAGCGTCCCGCAGTTCGGCCAGCTGGTCCGCGTCGTTGAGGAGCCGACGGAGAACGGCGGCGAGCCCTGCGGCATCGATGTCGACCGGGACCTTGACGACCACGTCGTCCGGGTACTCGGCGAAGGTGCCGAGGTCGGTCACCACCGTGGGCACCCCGGCAGCGAGCGTCTCGGCGACCGATGCCGAGGACTCGCCGTTCGAGTGCATCCTGAGTTGCACAGCGACGGTGGCCTTGGTGAGCCAGTCCGAGTACCCCGCCGAATCGACACGGCCGGTCACGTGGACTCTGTCGCCGAGATGCAGCGCATCGGCTCTGCTACGCAGCGCGTCCAGGTACTCCTCACCGGAGAAGCCGACCAGGGCCAATTCGGCACCGGGAACATCAGCCATCGCCTCGAGCACGAGTTCACTGCGCTTCGCCGGGCTGACGAATCCGAACGAAGCGACCAAGGGGGTCCCTGAGGACCGGATCGGTCCGTGTTCGACGACGGGCGGCGACGGGATCGCGAAGACGACCTCCGGACGTCGGCCACAGTCGAGTTCGACCAGGTCTGCGGCGTGGGACGAGTGCACGAACAGACGGGTGGCGAGCTCTGCCACATCTGCGACCATGAGGACCCCGAACAGGCCCTCCTCGGGCAGTGGAAGGTACCCGGAACCTCCCATCGCCGAGGGGTACCGGCCAGGGTACATCCGGTGCAGCGCCGCCCCGAAACCGTCGGGAACCTCGTCCGGGAAGCTCTCAGCGAGTTCGCTGTGGAGGATGGTCAACCGGGCGTCGTGGAGCACGACACAACCAGGGCGGCGACGCAGCATGCGGAGCTCCTCGAGATGGAACCGGCTGTTCCCCACGAAGTAGACCACTTCATCGAAGCGACCGTCAGCGAGCTCGAGCAGCGGAAGCGATGCGATTCGCTCCACCCGAACCCCCGGAGGAACGAGGACACTCGCCGGGTCGATGCTCGTGAGGAGTGTGACGTCGCTGAACTCGGGCAGGTGCTCGAGGAGTCGAGCCATGTACTCCGAAGGTCCGGACAGCTGAGGGGGGACCGGCGACGCAACGGCGATCCGGGGCCGATCGCTCTGCGTCACGATCCTCGGACGGTCGACGAGGAGGCCGTGGTAGACCTCGAGGACCTTCTGGCACAGGACGTCGAGGTCGTACCGGTCCGGCACCGGGTCGTCGACGAGTTCGGATCGCGACGACGGGTCGCTGAGGTACGTCTGCACCACACGCGCGATGTCGCCCGGGTCGCTCGGATCGAAACGCGCTCCCGGACGCTCGACGATCTCCGCCATGGATGAGGAGTCGCTGCAGACCACCGGTGCACCACACGCCCGGGCTTCGAGCACCGGGAGCCCGAGTCCCTCGTAGAGCGACGGGAAGACGACCAGTGTGGCCGACCGGTAGAGGGACACGAGCTCCGGGTCCCCGACTCCGCCACTCAGCAGCACCGTCCCGCGCAGTCCCAGGGAGTCGATCCGCTCCAGCAGGTGCGCCCGTGCGTCCGGCCCCAGGTGACACTGCACGACCAGTGGAGTCCGGTCCCGGAGCGCCGGGTCCACCATCGACCACGCCTGGAGCATGCGATCGAGGTTCTTGCGCCACTCGATCCCCGTCGGTACGAGCACGAACCCCGATCCCACCCGCCGCGGATCCACCGAGGTCAGGCCGGCTCGGACCTCGTCCACCGCCCCGAGCGACGGCTGGAACGCCGGGCCGGGGGCTCCGTGGACCGTCGTGATCCTGGACTCGGGAACCCCGGCGAGCTCCACGAGGTCGGCCGTCGTGGACCACGAGATCGACAGGAGACGGTCGCACGACCTCAGCAGGGCGAGTCTGCGCTGGTACCAGCGCCGATCCGCATCAGTACGGAGGTAGACCTCACCGAAGCGCGCCGGGATCAGGTCGTAGGCCGTGGCGACCAGCCGAACCTCTGCCCCGACCCAGTCCGGCAGAACCGGAGCATCCCTGCGTGCCCCCTCCGCGAACGGGCTCGTGAGGTGGAGCACCCGGGGAGGTGACTCCCGGAGTTCAACCGAGTCGCTCCGCCGGAGCTTGCTGGTCCGGAGCAGACGTTGGGCCTCTCGGTGCACGGGGAAGGATGGGTCGACCAGGTACCACTGCACCGCTGTCGGATCCCGGGCCTCGATGGCCTCGATCAACTGGAGCGAGTAGCGACCGATCCCTCGAACGGCGTGGTCGGGGGCCTGCAGCGCCCGGAGGTCGACGGCGACGCCGACCACTCGTCAGCGGCCCGCCGCCGTCGCCCGAGACTCGGCGGGCCCGGAGGGGGGCCGCTCGTGTCGGTCGGAACAGAGCTCAGCGCGGAGGTCGCGAATCTCCGCCTCGAGCCGCTCGATCGCAACCCGCTGCTGTGCGAGGACCCGCCCGATCACCTCGACGTCACCGTCGCGTGCCTCGAGGGCCATCCGCTGCTGGTCCGCCAGGTCGACCTGACCGTCCCTGATCCCGGCGATACCACGCTCGAGGTCCTCGAATCGGACGCGGAACCACCGGAGCACGGGTCGGAACAGAGCACGCAGCGCGTTCCCGATCAGGACTCTCACCCTGCTCACCCTAGTGCCCGGAGCCGTCGGTGGACTGCGGCTCCGACGGCCTCCAGGCCGAACGGGGCGAGTGCGGCGCGGCCGGCGAGGGAGAGATGCTCCCGGAGTCGGTCGTCGTCACGGAGCCGGCGGAGCGCAGCGGCAGCGGCATCGAGGTCGGGTTCGGCCCAGTGACCGGTCGCCGGGTAGAAGCTGCCGGGCCCGATCAGGACCTCGTCTGCCGGAATCAGGATCGCCGACCGCTCGTCCATGAAGTCGAGGTTGCCCGAGTACGCAGTCGCCACGACCGGCGTGCCAACGGCCATGGCCTCAGCCATCGTCAGTCCGAGACCCTCCGAACGGTGGAGCGACGCGTAGCAATCCGCAGCAGCAACCAGGGCGAGTCGATCGCGGGGCGACATGTACCGGTTCCAGACCTCGACGTCCGGCCTGTCCGCTGCGGCATCGAGCACCTCCTCGAGCTGCTCTGGGGTCCGCTCTCCGTTGATGCTCTTCAGGATCAACCTCACCCCGTCGGGTTCGGGGAATGCCTTCCCGAAGGCCTCGATGAGACCGAGCGGGTTCTTGCGTTCGGCGATCGACAGGAAGTCGAACGAGAACACGACGGTGAACCGATCGTCGAGACCCAGCCGTGTCCGGTCCTCCGGCCCGATCCCGGGGTCATCGAAGACGAGCGGCACCGGCACGTGCTCCACCGGAACACGGTCGTAGCGCCGGAACACCTCGCACAGGTACTCGGTCGCTCCCCAGACCTCGTCGACGAACCCGAAGGAGGACTGCTGCCGACTCGTCAGGACGTCGGTCTCCCAGTACCACAGTCCGATGTTCCGGCGCCCACGGAAGAAGTCGGGTCCAACGTCCTCGGCGAAGTACGGCAACTGGTCCGGGGTGATCAACAGGAGGTTGACCCCGTGCGGGGCCTCAACGCCTCGGGGTCCGGCGTCACGTTGCCGGCTCGATGTCCGGTCGTAGGCGACCTCGGCGACAGGAACGCCGACGGCGTCGAGGGCCGCCCGCACCCGACGAGCCGCCACGCCCAGACCGAGTTCACCCGAGAGGTAGCCGACCAGGTTCACCCCAATCCCGGAGGACCTCCTGGGGGGGTCTGTCCTCGGACGGGACGTGGGCAGGTCGGGCAGGACGGCGAGCGAGCAGGCGCCCTCCTCGAGGCCGTTCGTCCACATCCAGCGCACGAACCCGTCCCTGTCCGACCACCGGACCGACGGGAACGCAGCTGCGACATCGGGGCGATCGGCGAGCACGAGGTCGGCAACCCTCGAGATGCCGCTGCCGTCCGCCTCCCCCGGACCGGACAACAACTCGAGGAACGCTCCCACCTGGGAATCGACGTACGGATTCGGTGGCTGGAACTCCGTCGCCAGCATCGAACGAAACCACGAACGCATCGCCCTCCCGACCCTGAGTCCCGGGATCGGTTCCGGCTCCTCGTCGATCCGAGGCCCCCCCGCCACCCGGATCGCTGCACTCCGGAGCAGTTGGCGGAGCGGTGGGGATGCACTCACCCGCATGGTCGGTTCCGCTCCCGGCTCAGTGAACCACCACGGTCTCGACGGGTCGAGTCCTGCCAGGTCGACGAGCTCCAATGGTCGCCCATCGACGGTGAACGCGTCGGTACCGGCGATCTCGACACGCAGCGAGCCCGCCGTCGCCGCCGTGAGCCGGACGGCTGGATCGGTGACTGATCGCACATCACTGGCCGCTGGGAGTCTGCGCCAGATGGACTCGGGGTCGAGGAGGCCCGGGGATCGCACCGCCTCCGAACAACGACGGTCCCACCACTGGAGGAGGTCGGGAGCCGAACCCCCCAGTGCGACCACCCCCGGCAACCCTCCACCCCACGCCACGTTGCCGTCGACTCCGGCTGCTCGGACCGCAGCGCCGCCCGCAGCCGCCTCGAGCAGACTCGACGGCGGACCGTGGAACTCGATCGTGTCCGAGACCACCAGGACGTCCCGCCCGTCGTCACCACTGCGACACTCATCGACGATGAGCGGTAGCGCCATCCAGCCGGCGTGACGACGGCCCAGGGCGAACACGACGTCCTCGTGCCTGACACCGGCGACCTCCCGGCCCCGGAGAGGGATCCAGTGGTCGGCCGTGGTCTCGAACCGTCGGACCGCACCACCATCGGCGACCACGGCGAGCACCACGGCACCCGGGAGGTGCCGCCGCACGCTGGTGACCGTGTTCTCGCACCAGGCAAGCCGGTCCCCTCCGGTCACCACGACGACGTACACGGAACACATTGTGGCCCGTCGGGAACCTACACTCCGGGCATGGCGACCTTGCCTCCCCTGCGCGACGTGGTGACCACCCCGAGGCGGGTCGACGATCTCGAGCGGACGGTCGAGGACCTCCGGCGACGCGTCCGCGACCTCGAGTCATCGCTCGACGCGCTCAACGCGGTTCGGGACGAGGTCCGGCGCCTGCACGAGGCCTACGCCGCTGCGTCAGGTCGGGACGATCCCGCCTGACCCCGTCGCCACCACCTCACGGGTAGCGAAGGGGCGAGGGGAAGTTGTCGAAGGACGAACCGTAGGACGGGTTGTAGTAGGGGTCAGCGCCGAGTTCGACCAGCCACCGGCCTCGGAGACGCTGCAACTCGGCAGGTGCGACCGTCGGATCCCGCGATGTCGATTCGAAGTGGTGGAGGCTCGCCTGCGCCGACACGATGTTCCGGTAACCGACCGACCGGAGCTTCAGGCAGAGATCGACGTCGTTGTAGTTGTTGGGGAACAGCGGACTGAATCCACCGACCTCAGCGAAGACCGACCGACGGATTGCGAGGCACGCGGCGGTGACTCCCGACGTCTCGCGGTCGATCGAGAGCGCCAGGCGGTTCTTGTCGCTGTCCGGGGACTGGCCGAACATCAGGTGTCCCGGGCTCCCTCCGAGCAGGACGTGCCCGGCGTGCTGTACCCGGCCGTCCTCGAAGAGCAGCCGCAGACCGGCAGCTCCGACGTCAGGTTCCCTCACGAATCCGACCAGGACTTCGATCCAGTCGCCATCGATCACCTCGACGTCGTCGTTCAGGAAGACGAGGTACTCCCCTCGAGCCACTGATGCGCCGAGGTTGCTGATCTCTGCGAAATCGAACGGACGATCCCACCAGACGGGGACCATCCGGCCGCCAGCGAGTTCCTCGACCTCCTCGACGACCTCCGCTGGCGTCGCCTGGTCGAAGACGATGACGAACTCCAGCGCCGGCCACGTCGACCGTTCGATGATGCTCCGGACCGCCTCGACCACCATGATCCGATCGATCCCCCACACCGTCCCGTGCGACCCCTTGGTGGGGATCACGATGCTGACCAGTGGGTGTGCGCGATGTCGCCGCCTCAGGTGGAAGTAGCCACGACGGTCCTGCTCAACGACATCAGCATCGATGCCTGTCCGGACCACGTGATCCTCGAGCGCACGTCGAGCTGCCTCATAGGCGTACGGCTTCACGTGGTCTCCGGCGAGCACGGACGTGGGAACCACCCTCCAGTGGTAGAGCACCTCTGGCACGTGGACGACCTCACCACCCCGCTCGGTGACCCGGAGCACGAGGTCCCAGTCCTGTGAACCGTCGAAGCCCTCCCGGAACCCTCCGACCTCCTCGACGACGGAGCGACGGAAGGCCGAGAGGTGGCACGTGTACATCTGGTTCCGGAGACGCTCGGGCGACCAGTCGGGCTTGTAGAACGGATCCACCCGGAGACCGTCCGGTCCGATCACGTCCTCGTCGCTGTAGACGTAGTCGACAGCGGGATCTGCGAACGGACTCGTGACGAGTTCGACCGCTCGCGGATGCAGGCGATCATCGTGGTCGAGGAGCGCGACGACCTCGGCCGTCGCTGCCTGCAGGGCCACGTTGCTCGCACCGACGATTCCCAGGTTGTTCGTGAGTCGGACGAGCCTGATGTGGCCGTGGCGAGCCGAATCGTCGAGGACCGACCGAACCGCTGGTGACGTGGAGCAGTCGTCGACGACCACGTGTTCCACCGGGCCGACGGACTGCGCTCGCACCGACTCGAGGCACTCCACCAACGCCGGAACGGGAGGATCGTGAACCGGGGTCAGGACCGAGGCTACGGGTACTGCTCTCCCGCTGGAACGAGGTGTCCTGCGTTGGCCCGTGGCATCGAAGGGTCTCACCGGACGCACTCTACGGTCACGGGACTCAGGCACTGCGACGACGGCCGAGCAGCACGTCGGCCACGTCCGTCGCCACGTCCCGCCACGAGGCGCACGCCGCTCCGTCGATGGCTCGGAGCGCAACCGAGCGGGCCGGAGTGTCTCCAGCGAGTTCCCGAATCGCACGCGACCAACCGGCGGTATCTGCCGGGTCGACGAATCGGGCGATCAGCGCCGGGTCGACCCCTGGCGCCCCCATCGGCGACGCAACCACCGGCACTCCGTGGCGCAGGGCCTCGGCGACTGGGAGTCCGAAGCCCTCTGCGAGCGAGGGAGCGAGCAGGAGCCGGGCCCCGGCGTACAGCGCTTCGAGTTGCAGGTCATCAGCATCCTCGATCCACACGACCGAGCGGCCCAGGGCACGACGACGGAGCTGGGATGCGACCTCCGACGCCCGCCAGCCCTCGCGTCCGACGATCACGAGGACGAGGTCTTCCACGTCATCACTCCCATCGAGTTCGTCGAGGGCGGCGAGCACGGTGAGCTGATTCTTCCGGGGTTCGACGGTACCCACCATGAGCACGTACCGGCTCCCCCGGACCTGCGGAAGCTCGGGAACCAACTGGCCCGGCACCCGATCCTCGAGATCCGACGCCAGGCGGACCTCGTGGACCGACGGTTGTGACGTGTCGAGCCGACGCACTGCGGAATGGACGGCTCGTGCGGTGACCGACGATGCGACGATCACGTCATCGGCCGCCTCGAGTTGCGCGGCCACGGTCTCGGTGAACACCTCGACCAGTTCGGGTACGAACCACTCGGGATGCTCGAGCGGGAGGAGGTCGTGGACGAACGGAACGACCCGGACACCGGCGGCGCAGAGGCTCCCGTAGAGCGTGCGTCGATCAGGTTCGGCTCGGTTCCACACCGCGTCGAGCTCGAGCAGGATGGAGCCGGGTTCCAGATGATCGAGCAGGAGGTCGCGTTCGATCCGGGGCGTGCGCGCTGCAGCGAGACGTCGCTCGACCCGCCGGACTGCGGAACGGAGTCCGAGCCGACGGAGCGCTGCACCGACCACGAGTCGTGACCGGACCACAACTCCGGAATGCCCCGCCCGTCCCGGCCGATGCGGCAGGACCGGTCCGAGGAGTGAACGCACCTCATCAGTCGTGGCTCGTCGGAACCGGTCGTGGGCATCCGACCAGACCACGAGGATCAGGTCCAGATCCGGGTCGGCGGCTCCGAGTTCACGGGCGAGACCCACGACGACCCGCTGAATGCCGGCACGCCATCCCGAGCGCAGCGTGTCGGAGACGTCGAGGTACACGAGCTGCGGCCCGCCGGGTCGCCGCGTCGGGGGTACCGGGGCGGACCGGGGCTGGAGCCGACTCCGGACCCGATCGAGATCCTCACGTCCGATGTCCGAGCCCGAACGAGTTGCGCTCCCGGCGATGATCCACGAACACACCGACACCCAGACCCTGATCCAGGTTCCGGTCAACCGCCACCGTGGCCGCCAGCCGCGCCTGATCCTGCCGATCAGATTGGCCCGGACGGATCGCCAGGTTGCTTCCCTCGCAGCAGAGAGCACTGTCGATCGATCGCGGCGGTCACCGTTCCGGAGGGTGGTCAGGATCCAGTTTCGGCGATCGAGGAACCAGAACGCCGGCGAACGGGAACCCCCGGCAGCACCGAATGCATGCCAGACCTTCGAATCGGGGACGACCACTGTGTGCCAACCGAGGGACCGGGCTCTCCAGGAGAGATCGGTGTCCTCGTAGTACGCGAAGAATCGAGGATCGAAGAGCCCAACCTCGTCGAGCATCGAGGAACGCAGCAGGACTCCCCCGCCGCAGAAGCCGTCGGCTGGATCATCCGGTACTCCAGCGTCGATCGGTCGACCGAAACCGCAGTCGACACCCTCTCTGAGTTCATTGAGACGGGTGCCCAGGCCGTTGAGGAGTTCGATCCGGTCCCAACCGAGTTCGACCGAGCACGAACCCGGCGACTCGAACTGGACCTCCGCAGGGCGGTCGGTCGAAACAGCCACACTCCCGTGCCCTGCACAGGTGATGGTGACCACATCGCTGCGCGGGCCTGCAGGGACCATGATTCTGGCAACACCCTCGATGTGGCGCCGAACATCGAGCGGCCACGCCAGATCCGCCTCGGTGCGAAGCCCGGACGAGACGATCCTCCTGGTCACGTCGACACCATCCACCTCCACCCGCTCCAGCGTCACCCCGGCAGGAGCCCGGAGCACCACCTCGGCCGTCGGCGGTTCGAGCACCATCTGCGCAGCAGCGGCTCCTGCCGACGGGTCGGACTCGAGCGCTTCGACGAGGGGTCGGAGCCAGTCGGACCCGACGACGACGTCGTTGTTGATCAGCGCCACGTAGTCGACTCCCGACCGCTCGCGTAGTGCGCGGTTGCAGCCCTCTGCGAAACCCAGGTTGGACTCGAGACGGAGGTGCCGCACGTCCGGGAACTCACGGGCGAGGATCAGCCCAGACCCATCGATCGAACCGTTGTCCACCAGCACGATCTCGAGTGACGACCCCGGGTACTCGGTGGCGAGCAGTGACCGGAGGCAGCGTCTGCTGTACCAGACCGAGTTCCAGTTGAGGACGATCACCCTGACCCGAGGCGCCGACGAGTCCGTCACGGCGACACGTTAGGGTCTGCGCACCGACCCGGGGAGCCCCTCTGGCCGACGCTCACTGCGGGCTGTGTTGCTCCGACCGGTCGGAGGTGACCACCGACCGGGACACTCCGGGCCTACTTGACCGGCGGCGGCCACGGAGCCGGTGCCGGCCCGTAGTCCACCCGCCCACTCGAGTAGCTGTCGCCGGTCTGACCGGCGCGGTGGAGCCTCACGACGATGTGGTACGAACCCGGCGCCGCAGGCCATCCGGTCCATCGGAATCTGTTGATTCCGGGTCCCACCGGCACGCCACCCGCGAGCTGAACCAAGCCGGGGTTGTAGGGGTCACGATCGGGATCGGCGTAGATGCTCGCGTAGGTCCCGGGTGCCCACGCATCGTCGATGAACGACACGTCGAATCCGCCGCGGTCGTTGTCGACGAAGTCGTTGCGGAGGAGCCGGACCTCCTCAATCTGCCAGCTGCGATCGCCCGGGTCCTCGTGCGGGTGGAACTGGAGCCCCGAGACCCACGTTGCTGCTCCGACACCCCAGCCCACGAACGCGCTGTTCCCTGCCGGATCGAGGACGGCCGAGGGTGGCCACGGCCGGAGGTCGACGTAGTAGGTCGCCCGGCCTGTCCGGAGGACCAGATCATCGGAGACCTGTACCGGAGCGGAACCTGCAGGCTTCCACATGATCCGTCCCACCATTCCACCCCCGGGGGCATCGGCCAGACCCCACGAACCGTCGTAGGTGATGGTGATGGCGAGCTTCTGGTACAGCTGCGCGTCGATCGGACGGCCACTCAGGTTCATGAACACTGCCGGATCGTTCCGCACCGGACCCGTGGTCCACGCGTTGAGCCGTCCCCACGCGAACACCGACCCAGCGTTCACCGTGAGCGCATCCGTCGGCTGCTCCATGTCCCAGGGGTCGCCCCGGACCACCCGGGACCAGTCCTGTCCACCCCCCTCCCATGGGGTGAGCACCCGCGGCGACGGAGAAGAGGACCACGGCGTGGAGACTTCGATCGATGGTGCGGATCGAACACCGTTGCGAACGGTGTAGAAGGATGCCGTCCGACCCCGGCCGAGCACTCCATCTGGAACCACCACCGTTCCCTGCCCATCGAACACCCCGAGATGGGAAGCGCTCTCACCGGCATCGCCCGGCACGCCATCGTTGGTCGGATTCCGGTCGAGGTCCATCCAGAGCTCGACGTTCCCCGGACCAGCCGAGATGGAGAGCGGGAGGCCGGCGGTCGACTCAACGATCCCAAGGTCCTCGAGACGGAGATTCGGGCGGGAGGCATCGAAACTGGTGATCATCCACAGCATCTCGATGAACCCTGCCCATGGCGCACCACGGACCGCTGGGAGCGACGAGGAGGGCAGGCCGTCGAGATCCCACGGGCCGGTCATGTCGAGGTCGTAGGAGTGCCATCCGGCGCGGATCCTGAAGTACTTCAGGCCGTCGGCGCAGCTGTTGCACTGGCGGAAGAACATGGCGGCGTTCGAGTCCCGGTCCGAGTGCATCCGCATGGTGATGCGCCGGAACCGGCCCGCATCGAGGGGTCGGGACCGAGGATCCCGGGTGGCGCTGGTGGGGTACGAGCCGGGATCCGAACGCAGGAGGAAGACCTGCTGCGCACCACCGATGTTCAGGCGCCCGTCCCGGAGGGACGACCATCCCTGCACCATGTGGCCCGGGGTCGTGTCGAAATCCTCCACGTTCGAGAAGTCCATCGGGTCGTGCCACCGAGACGCGAAGTACTCCTGGGGAGCGACGCTCGTCGAGCGAAGGGGCGAAACCGTGACGGTCGAGGTACTCAACCCCCGAGGAGAGGCCCCGCTGGCACTCACCCCAACGGTCAAGGGGGCGAGCGGCAACGTCAGGGAACCCAACCAGACGATCCAGCGCCACCGGGAGTGCATCAGCGGTGTGTATCGGTTCGTCGGGCCGACAACTGGAGCAGATGTCTCCCGTTACTTGACGATCGACTTGCAGTCGACCGGCCGGTTCCGGCCACCGAAGACGTTGACGCCGACCACGCACACCTCGTTGGTTCCGGGGTAGGCCAGCCCGGAGACCACGAACCGGTAGGTGCCACTGTTGGCTGGAATGAAGACGCGGCGGTCTCGGTTCACGAGCACGCCGCTGATCGGATCCCAGGTGTCCTCGTCCCTCAGCCAGCCTCGAACCACGATGTTGACTCCCGAGATCTCGATGCTGTCGATCGCACCCGTCGGAGATGCGCCACCGAGGGACTGGCTCGCCCAGAAACCTGCGCGGATCCGCATCGACCCGAGTTGCTCCATGATCTTGCCGGGGCACGATGTCGACGATGTCTCGCGGTGACCGACGATCGCCGAGAGATCGGCGACGGTGCCCGCCGAGAAGAGGTTCGAGCCGCTCCCGGCGGTGAAGCGGGTCCTCCCCGTCGGATCGACACCGTTGACGGCCAGTTTCCATCCGAACACCTTCGCCGCACCCTCGACCGCCGCATCCGGTGCCGTGGAGGAGATGTAGTCACCGAGGATCGCCACCCCCACCGACCCGGTGTTGAACCCGATCGCATGGGCCCCGATGGCGTTCGCGCGGAGCGATGAGTCACGCATCTCCCAGATGGTGCCGAACTTGTCGACGGCGAAGTTGTAGCCGGCGTCGGTCCACTTGCGGCCGTCGATGTGGTACGCCTGGATCCCGCGGAGGATGCTCGGCACCTGCGAAGCCGAGTAGTTGTTGGTGCCGGCGGTGTGGTGGATCACCCCGAGCGTCAGCTTTGCGGCCGTGGCCACTCCGGACACGTCGCGCGCACCCCAGTCCGAACGTCGCTTCACGTCGAACGGTGGTGCCGCCTGATCCGCCAGGGCAGTCGCCTCCACCGAGACCCGTTCGAGCCGGTCGTGCACCGTCACCGCCTCAGCCTCGGCTCCGGCAGGAATGCTCACCTCGTAGCCGGTGGCAGACTCGACGTAGAGGGGGTCCGTCGTGAGCGGCGATCGTGCCGCCTCGTCCGTGCCGCCGTCGGGACCCTCGTCGGTCACGGAGAGCGACGACCACTCGCCGAACGAGCCGTCGGCCTGCACGAGTCGCACGAACACCTGACCCGCCGCCGGTCCCGTGAGCCGGAATCCGATGGTCGTGAAGGGCTCGACAGACGAGTCGCCACCGACGACCTGCGCCACGGCCGGGCGTTCTCCCGACTCGTTGGCGATCTCGGTGAGCTCGGCGGCCGAGGCAGGACGCAACTCCGGGACGTCCTCGGTCGCCCCTGCAGCGCGCATCTCGAAGGCAACCACCGGGAGGGGCAGGAACGAGAGCATCAGCCCTGCCACGGCGGCAGTCACCGCTCCTCGGAGGTACCGAGCGCCGCCCCTTCGGGGCGATCGAGCGCGCGGACGCACGGGAACTCGGGCATGGCTGGGGGGAACCACGTCAAAACCCTAGACCGGTGGTGACGGAATTGCACCCACCCCGTGCGGTCCCCCGATTCCACCCGAGCCGGTCGCCGTCCAGGCCGAACCGGGAACGAGGCAGCCGCCGGCGTGACCCGTAGGCTCCTGCTCGTGCTGGACACCTCGAGCGAGGACCTCCCGGGTCCTCTGGTGCACTCGCCCCGACGGCTGCTCGACGGTCGAACGGTCCTCGTCCTCGGCCTGCTGATCGACGGAGTCGGGTCCTACCTGTACCTCAGCGCCAGTGGCAGGGCGCTCGGGCCCGATCGGTTCGCCCTCGTGTCGGTCACCTGGGCGCTGTTGTTCCTGGTCGGCAACGGCCTCTTCTACCCGGTCGAACAGGAACTGGCCCGCTCGATCGCGAGCAATGCAGCCCGAGGGACGCTGCGCCTGCCCTCGGGAGGATCGGTACGGCAGATACTCACCGTCGCCGTCGTGGTGACCGTGGTCGCGTGCACTGCGGTCGCAGTGGGCTCACCCCTGGTCCGCGAGTCGCTGTTCCGGGGCGAGACCGGCTTCGTCGCCGCCTTCGTCGTCGGCCTCATCGGGGTGGCTGCGACCCTGGTGATGCGGGGCATCCTCGCCGGGACCGGACGCTACGTCGCCTACGGCGCCATGTACGCCGCCGATGCCGTCGGCAAGGCGGTGCCGGCGCTGCTGCTCGCAGCCGCTGGTGTCGACTCCCCGGTCGTCTACGCCTGGGTGATGGCCGGCAGCGCGTACCTCGGGGTCATCGTCGCACTGGTGGTGGCACGGCCGATCGGCCTACCCCCCGATCGGACCCCGACCCCGTGGACGGCGCTGCTGTCGTCGCTCGCGTTCCTGCTCCTGACCTCGGCGACCAGCCTCACCCTCATCAACCTCGGCACCGTGGCCGTGGAGGTACTGAGCGATCCGAGCGAGAACACCTCGGCCGGCGTGTTCCTCTCGGCCCTCGTGATCGCGCGGATCCCCTTGTTCCTCTTCCAGGCGCTCCAGGCGGTCGTCCTCCCCAGGCTGTCCGCAGCAGCATCGATCGGTGACCGGTCGTCGTTCACGCGCGACGTGCGGGTCCTGGTGGCCGGCCTGGGCGTGCTGACCGTGGTGGCGACGATCGCCGCCGCCATCGCCGGACCCACCGTCGTCGCCCTCCTCTTCGGGGACGAGTTCAACCTGATCGACGGGCGGGACATGGCACTGCTGGCGCTCGCCAGCATGCTGCTCACCGCCACCCTCACCCTGAACCAGGCGCAGATCGCCCTGCGCCGCCAGCGCGAGTCGTGGTGGCCGTGGGCCGTCGGACTCGTGGTGTTCGTCGCCGTGGCCGCCAACCTGGACACCGAGCTGCTCGCCCGGGTGGAGTGGTCGATGGTGTGGTCGGCCACCGCTGCCGTCGCGGTCGCATCGGTCGCGCTGTGGCGCGGGGTCGCCGAACTCCGGGCGGCCCCCGGGGATCAGGACGTCGCCGGGGCGACCAGCGGTGCCGGGGAGCAGTGATCGGTCAGCTCCACCACCTGGATCCGGTCCCGGTGCTCCCAGGTGATCTCGTTGGCCGGATCACGCCGGATCCTGAACTCCCGGAAGCTCATCTCCAGGGCGTCGAACGTCAGGTACCGGCCGATGAGCGGGTCGCCCAGGTCGAGCAGCAACTTGATCGCCTCGAGCGCCTGGATGGAACCGACGATGCCCGGCAGCACGCCGAGCACACCCGCCTCGGCGCAGCTCGGGGCGAGTTCCGCTGGTGGCGGCTCGGGGAGCATGTCGCGGTACGTCGGACCGCGACGGGGGTCGAACACGGTCACGTGCCCCTCGAACCGGAAGATCGAACCATGGACCACCGGGATGCCGAGCTTCACCGAGGCGTCGTTGAGCATGTAGCGGACGGGGAAGTTGTCGGCACCGTCGACCACCAGGTCGAACCCGCTGATCACGTCGAGGATGTTGGACGCGTCCAGCCGGACGTCGAAGGTGATGACGTTCACGTCGGGGTTGAGCAGGGTGAGCGTCTTCTTGGCCGAGTCGACCTTGCGCTCCCCCACCCGGTCGAGGTTGTGCAGGATCTGCCGCTGCAGGTTGGAGTCGTCGACCACGTCCATGTCCACGATGCCGATCGTGCCGACGCCGGCCGCGGCGAGGTACAACGCCGCCGGTGAGCCGAGTCCGCCCGCTCCGAGGAGCAGCACCTTTGCGTCGAGCAGGCGCTGCTGGCCCTCCTCACCGACCTCGGGGAGCAGCAGGTGCCGCTGGTAGCGGTTGCGCTGCTCGGGGCTGAGCGACTCGGGGACCCGCCAGTCCCGGCCCTCGTCCTTCCACCGGTTGAAGCCGCCGGCCATGGACACGACGTCCGCGTAGCCCAGCTCGCCAAGGGTGCGGGCTGCGAAGGCCGAGCGGACACCACCGGCGCACATCACCACGACCGGGGTCGTCTTGTCGAGGATGCGACCCTCGACCTGCGCCTCGAGGTGGCCCCTGGGGAGGAAGACCGATCCGGGGACGGCGCCCTGCTCGAACTCGTCGGCCTCGCGGACGTCGAGCAGGACAGCTCCCTCGGCGAGGCGCTGCTCGGCCTCGGCGGTGGTCACCTCGGCGATCTGGGCCTTGGCGTCGTTCAGGAGGTCTCGAAAGGTCGGCACGGTGCTCTCCGGTCGGTACGGTGTGGGTCTAAAACCCTACCGAACTGCTCAACAGTCCCGCCAGCGGGGCAGTCGTGGCTCGACACCTGCGAGCGCGCGGCGCAGACGAGCGAGACCCCTGCCGGACCGCCGACGACGTCGAGCCGGCGGACCCCCGGGCCGGCTCCCGGCGCTGTGCCCTGCTGGCTCGCTCACCCGGCCACCAGCTGCGGCAGCACCTCGCTGATCGAGCCGCGGACCACTGCGTCGGCCAGGTGGTCGTACTCGGTCGGCGACCCGTTGACGATCACGAGCGCCGCTCCGGCGTCGACCGCGATCGGTGCCAGGTGCGCCACGGGCGTCACCGCCAGGGTGGTGCCCACGGCCAGCAGCAGGTCGCAACTCCGCGCTGCGTCGAACGCCCGCTCGATCCGCTCGGGACGGAGCGCCTCACCGAAGAACACGGTGTCGGACTTGACGATCCCGCCACAGGTCGGACACGGCGGGTCCGCCTCACCGGCCCGGACACGGTCGAGCACCCCCTGCATGGGAGCGGTCCACCCGCACGACACGCACCGAGCGTCCCGGATGGTCCCGTGCATCTCGACCACCAGGTCCGGATCCGACCCGGCGGCCTGGTGGAGCCCGTCGATGTTCTGGGTGACGACCAGCGCGACGCGGCCGCTGCGCTCCAGGTCGACGACCGCACGGTGGCCGACGTTGGGCTCGGCGGTCCACGCCGGGTTGCCAAGGCGGTGCTGCCAGGCCCGGACCCGGAGCTCGGGGTCGGACAGGTAGTGGGTGATCGTCGAGTACTTCTCGGCCTCCGGGTTGCGGGTCCACACCCCGTCGGGTCCGCGGAAGTCGGGGATGCCCGAATCGGTCGAGATCCCGGCGCCACTCAGCACGACGATGCGCTCGGCTCCGGCCACCAGGTCCGCGGCCCGGCTCAGTCCTTCCACGAGACCCCTACCTCCCTCCTCGAGACCCCTACCTCCACGAGGCACCTGTCTCCCCCGCATCCCGACCACTGCGACCGCCCGCCGCTGCTCCGGAGCGGGTCCGACTGCCCGGTGACCTCGACCACGACGAGACCTAGCGTCGCTCGCACCGTCCCCGTCCACCGAGCCCCTGTCCACCGACCCGCGATCCCCAGCCCACTGATCCGCATCCGCACCCACCGGAGGAAACCACGTGCCGACCAGCGACGACACCGGGACCGACCACACCGGGACCGACCACACCGGGACCGACCACACCGGGACCGACCGCACCGGGACCGACCGGTGCAACGCCGACCTCACCGTCAGGGCGTGGTGGGATCCGGGGCTCGTCGGCCGGGGGCACGACCCCCGGAGCGAGTACGCCGAGCGGTTCTGGCTCGGCATCATCGGCCCCTCGACGCTGCTGCTCCTCCGCCGCTTCGCCCGGGGGCTCGAACAACACCCCGGCGGCTTCCGGGTCGGACTCGCCGACACCGCCCGGGCGCTCGGTCTCGGCGCCGGCACCGGACGGAACTCGCCCGTCGTGCGGACCCTCGACCGGGCCCGAACCTTCGGTCTGGCCCGACCGCTCGACAACGGCGACCTGGCCGTGCGGACGCTGCTGCCACCGCTGTCCCGGCGCCACGTCGCCCGGCTGCCCGAGTCGCTGCGACGGTCCCTCGCTGCGTGGGCGGACACCCCGGTCCCGACGGGATCCGACAGTCGACAGGGGTGAGCAGCCTCGCACCGGGCCGGTCTCAGGCGGGGTCGTCGGCGTCGCCGGACGACCAGCCCTCGACCAGCGCGATCAGGGTGCGCACGCCGAACCCGGTGGCACCCGGGCCCTGCTCACCATCGGCCTGGTCCAGGTAGGCCGGGCCGGCGATGTCCAGGTGCGCCCACGGGATCCCCTCGCCGACGAACTCCTGCAGGAACAACCCGGCGGTCAGGGTCCCACCGAACCGACCGCCACCGATGTTGGCGATGTCGGCGATCTTCGAGTCCAGCCGGGGGCGGTAGTCGGCAGGCAGCGGGAGCGGCCACACCCGCTCCCCAGCGATCGCCGCCGCAGCGGCGACGGTCGCCCGGAACCCGTCGTCGTTGGACATGAGCCCGGCGATGCGGTCACCCAGGGCGACGAGGCACGCACCCGTCAGCGTTGCCAGGTCCACGATGCCGGCCGGCGCCTCCTCCGAGGCCATCACGAGCGCGTCCGCCAGGATCAGCCGGCCCTCGGCGTCGGTGTTGAGCACCTCGACCGTCGTTCCGCCACGCGCGGTGAACACGTCACCGGGGCGCTGGGCGTCCCCATCGATCATGTTGTCGGTCATCGGGACGTAGGCCACCACCGACGTGCGGGCGCCCAGGGCGGGCAGCGCACAGGCCGCGGCGATGACGGCGGCGGCACCGCCCATGTCCATCTTCATGCCGATCATGGCGTCGGCCGGCTTGATGGACAGCCCGCCCGAGTCGAACGTGATCCCCTTGCCGACGAGCGCCAGCGTGTCACCGGTCGGGTCGAGCGACTCGTCGGGCGTGTAGCGGAGCACGACGAACCGGGGCGGGTGGATCGACCCACGGTTGACCGCCAGGAGACCCCCCAGCTCCGCGTCGCGGATGGCGTCGGCGTCGAGCACCTCGACCTCGAGACCCGCAGCCCTGGCCCGGTCGGCGGCCCGGTCGGCGAAGACCTCCGGGGTCAGGTCCCCGCCCGGGGTGTTCACCAGGTCCCGGGCGAACGCCACGGCATCGGCGATGACCGCGGCCCGCTCGACCTGGGCCTTGAGCGCCCGGAGCTCCGCAGCATCGACGTCCCGGACCAGGGTGACGGTCAGGGGACGACGGGGCTCGGAGGCCGACCGGAACTCGTCGAAGGAGTAGGAGCCGATCAGCACACCCTCGGCGATCGCCCCGGCGGCGACGGCGTCGTCGAGCCCGGACACCTCGGGCCACTGCACCGCCACCCGGCGGTACCGGGACACGGTCCGCGCCGCCGCCGCTCCGGCACGGCGGAGCTGGTCGGTGCACAGACCCGCAGCCGACCCGAGGCCGACGAGCACCGTGGCCCGTTCACCGTCATCGATCACCGCCACCGACTCGGCAGCACCGGTGAATCCGGCCCGATCGACGGCGGCCTTGGGCACCGACCGCTGCCGGCCGACCCCCTCGACGGTGACGAGCACCACCTCGGCGCGCACCGACGAGGGTGTGGTCCTGGCCACCTTGACGTTCGCGAGTTCAGCCACTGCTCCGTTCCTCCATGTCCTGTCGAGCCCGGGTGTCGGGCACGGGTGTCGGGCCCGGGTGTCGGGCCGATCCCGCTCAGCGCTCGTCGCGCTCGAACGTCGCCTCCGCGCCGCCCGCCGGGGCCGGAACGGAACGAGTGGGCAGCGACGTCCCCTCCTCGGCCCGGGCCAGCGTCCAGAGCAGGTCCGAGAGTCGGTTGAGGTAGGGCCCGACCGAGGACTCGCCGCCGACGGCGACCAGCGCCGAGCGCTCCGCCCGGCGGACCACGGTCCGGGCCACGTCGAGGTGGGCCGAGAGCACGGTTCCGCCCGGCACGACGAACTCGGTGGGCGGCTCGAACCGCTCCGAGGCCTCGTCGATCAGCTCCTCGAGGCGGTCGACCATCGCAGCGGTCACCTGTGAGACGTCCGGCTCGAGCTTGTGGCGGTTCTCCGGCGCCGTGGCGAGTTCGGCCATGAGCACCCAGAGGTCCCGCTGGATCGACACGAGCACGGCATCGAGTCGCGAGTTGCCGTTGTGCGCCCGCACCACGCCCAGCGTCGACTGCGCCTCGTCCACGTCGCCGTAGGCGCTCGGCAGCGGGTCGTCCTTGCGGACCCGGCCTCCGTAGAACAGCCCGGTCGTCCCGTCGTCACCGGTGCGGGTGTAGATCTTCATCGGTGCGAGCCTACCCACGTGGTGGTCGGGCGACCGCAGGGCAGTAACTTGGGCCGGCTCATGGCTGCGTCCTCACACCCGTACCTCCGCACGCTGGCCGAACGGGTCGTCGTCTTCGACGGCGGGACCGGCACCTGGCTGCAGGAGCAGGGCCTCACCGCCGACGACTTCGGCGGACCCGACCTCGAGGGCTGCAACGAGATCCTCGTCGAGACCCGTCCCGACGTGATCCGGCGGCTCCACGGCGCCTACTTCGACGCCGGTGCCGACGCCGTGGAGTCCAACACCTTCGGATCCTTCGGCGTCCCGCTCGGCGAGTACGGACTCGCCGAGCGGGCCCGCGAGCTCAACCGCCTCGCCGCGTCCATCGCCCGCGAGGCGGCCGACGAGGCAGCAGCGGACGGACGGCCGCGGTTCGTCGCCGGGTCCATGGGGCCCGGGACGCGGTTCGCCTCACTCGGACAGATCCGGTACGCCGAGCTGCGGGACCTCTACGCCGAGCAGGCGCGGGGGCTCATCGAGGGTGGGGTCGACCTGTTCGTGGTCGAGACCCAGTTCGACCTGCTCGGGGCCAAGGCCGCCATGAACGGTGTGCGCGCCGCGATGCGCGAGTTCGGCGTCGACCTGCCCGTCCAGGTGCAGGTGACCATCGAGCTCACGGGCCGGATGCTCCCGGGTACCGAGATCGGCGCGGCGCTCGTCGCTCTCGACGCCATGCGACCCGACGTGATCGGCATCAACTGCGCGACCGGACCCGAGGAGATGAGCGAGCACCTGCGGCACCTGTCGCAGCACTCGCGGGTGCCGGTCTCGGTCATGCCAAACGCCGGCCTGCCGTCCGTCGTCGACGGCCAGATGCACTACGACCTCACCCCCGAGCAGTTCGTGGACCACCAGGTGCGGTTCATCGAGGAGTTCGGCGTGCGGGTCGTCGGCGGCTGCTGCGGCACCACGCCCGAGTTCATCCGCCAGCTCACCGAGGCGGTCGGACGGACCACGCCCGCCGACCGCCGGCCGCGGTTCGAGCCGGGACTGGCCTCGATCTACTCCCCCGTCTACCTCGGCGACGACGACGGCGCGGCCGGCACGAGCCTCCTGTTGATCGGCGAGCGCACCAACGCCAACGGTTCCAAGAAGTTCCGCGAGGCCATGCTCGAGGCCGACTGGGACACCTGCGTCCAGATGGCCAAGGACCAGGTCAAGGAGGGCTCCGCGATCCTCGACGTGTGCGTCGACTACGTGGGCCGCGACGGCACCGAGGACATGGACGAGATCGCCAGCCGCTTCGCCACCCAGTCCTCGGTCCCGCTCGTGCTCGACTCCACCGAACCCGAGGTGCTCGAGTGCGGACTGCAGTGGATCGGCGGACGGGCGGTCCTGAACTCGGCCAACCTCGAGGACGGCGACGCCGAGGGGTCCCGCGCCGACCGGGTGTTCCGGCTGGCCCGGGAGTACGGGGCCGCGGTCATCTGCCTGTTGATCGACGAGGAGGGCCAGGCCCGCGACGTGGAGTGGAAGCTCCGGGTCGCCCACCGGCTCCACGCCCTCGCCACCGAACGCTACGGACTGGAACCGGCCGATCTGATCTTCGACCCGCTCACGTTCCCGCTCTCGACCGGCGACGACGACCTGCGCCGGGACGGGATCGCCACGATCGAGGCGATCCGGCGCATCAAGGCCGAACTCCCCGGGGTGTCGACGACGCTGGGACTCTCCAACGTCAGCTTCGGACTCAACCCGGCGGCCCGGCACGTCCTCAACAGCGTGTTCCTGCACGAGTGCGTCGAGGCCGGTCTCGACTCGGCGATCGTCCACGCCTCCAAGATCCTCCCGCTCGCGCGGATCCCCGACGAGCAGCGGGACGTCTGCGCGGACCTGGTGTGGGACCGGCGAGGTGCTGCGGGCACCCTGTCGGGGGGCGCTGCGGACTACGACCCCCTGACCCGGCTCCTCGAGGTGTTCTCCGGCGTCGAGGCCACCGTGACCGTGACCGAGGACCGGTCCGACTGGACCGTCGAGCGGCGTCTCAGCCAGCGCATCATCGACGGTGACCGGGACGGCCTGACCGACGACCTCGACGAGGCCCTCGACGCCGGCTTGCCGGCGCTCGACATCATCAACGACGTCCTGCTCGAGGGCATGAAGGTCGTCGGCGACCTGTTCGCCACCGGTGAGATGCAGCTCCCGTTCGTGCTGCAGTCGGCCGAGACGATGAAGGCGGCGGTCGCCCACCTCGAGCCGCACATGGACCAGGCCGACAGCGGGTCGGGCAAGGGCAGCATCGTCCTCGCCACGGTCAAGGGCGACGTCCACGACATCGGCAAGAACCTGGTCGACATCATCCTCACGAACAACGGCTACGAGGTCCACAATCTCGGCATCAAGATCTCGATCACCGAGATGATCGAGAAGGCGGTCGAGACCGGCGCCGACGCCATCGGGATGTCCGGCCTGCTCGTGAAGTCGACGCTGATCATGCGCGACAACCTCGAGGAGCTGAACGACCGCGGCCTGTCCCACATCCCGGTGCTGCTCGGCGGTGCGGCACTGACCCGGACCTACGTGGAGCGGGACCTGCGCGAGGTCTACGAGGGCCGGCTCTTCTACGGCAAGGACGCGTTCGAGGGGCTGCGGGTCATGGACCGGCTCGGCGAGCTGCGACGCACGGGCGAGGACGACCCGGACTTCGGCCGGGCCCCGGGCGGACGGGACCTCCCGGCACGGGCCTCCGAGCGCGAGCGCCCCGACCCGTCGACCCTGCCCGCCCGGTCGCCCGAGGTGGCCGACGACGTGCCGGTCTTCGTCCCGCCCTTCCTGGGGTCCAAGGTCGTCAAGGGCATCCCGCTCGACGACGTCGCCGCCTACGTCAACACCACGGCGCTCTACCGGAACCAGTGGCAGTTCCGGCCGGAGACCCGGCCCGACGGGACGGTCGAGACCGACGCGGAGTTCAAGGAGCGGCTGTTGCCGACCTTCCGCGAACAGCTCAGCGCCGCCCGCGCCGAGGACCTGCTGGTGCCGGCCGTCGTGTACGGCTACTTCCCCGTCAACGCCGACGGTGACGAGCTCGTCGTCTGGGAGGACGACGAGCGCCGCACCGAGCGCACCCGGTTCCGCTTCCCGCGGCAGTCCGAGGCCCCCCACCTGTGCATCGCCGACTTCTTCCGCCCGCTGGTCGACGGCCGACCCGGGTCGGGCGAACCCGACTACGCGGCGTTCCACATCGTCACCATGGGCGCCGCCGTGTCGGAGCGGACCGCCGAGCTGTTCGCCGCCGACGCCTACCAGGACTACCTGCTGCTGCACGGCATCGGGGTCGAGCTCGCAGAGGCGCTCGCCGAGTACTGGCACCAACGCATCCGTGACGAGTGGGGCTTCGGCGAGGAGGATCCGGACGGCTCCCGCGGCACCCCCGACGGGACGGGTCTGGTCGGCCTGTTCCGCCAGCAGTACCGGGGTGGTCGCTACTCGTGGGGCTACCCGGCCTGCCCGGACCTCGAGGACAACATGCGGGTGGCCGAGCTGCTCGGCGCCGACCGGCTGGGCATCACCTGCGACGAGGACACCGGCTTCCAGTACCAGCCGGAGCAGACCACCTCGGCGATCATCTGCCACCACCCCCGGGCCAAGTACTTCGTCGCCCGCTGAGGCTCCTGGCGCCGCGCGGCCGCCGACAGGGCTACGGTCGGACCGTGACCGACGATCGACGACGACGTGGCCTCGAGCGGATGGCCGAGGTCTACAGCTTCGAGGTCCACGACGGCCCCGGCGACTTCTTCGGCTACACGGTCGAGCACCTCTTCGGGGACGTGTGGGAGCGGCCGGGCCTGTCGCTGCGGGACCGGCGGCTGCTGCTGGTCGGGTTGATGGTCGCCGAGGGTCTCGACGACACCCTGGGCATCCAGCTCGAGTCCGCACTGGCCAAGGGTGACCTGAGCGCCGAGGACCTGCGCGAGATCGTCGTCTTCCTGGCCCACTACGCGGGCTGGCCGAAGGGTGCTGCGCTCAACACCATGGTCGAGACGGCCATCCACCGTCACGAGCGGGCGCAGGCAACCGGCGACGAGACGCCCTGAGCCCGGGGCTCAGGCCCCCGAGAGCACGGCGCGGGCCACGAGGTCGGTCCCGAAGGCGGTGAGGATCGCCAGGTAGAGCAAGCCGGTCGCCGCCATGACCGCCGAGTAGGCACGCTCCTGCAGGGCCAGGCGGGTCACCACCGCCAGGATCCCGGTCGTCACGGCGCACGCGATCCAGAACCACCCGAGCAGCCCGCCGTACCCGTCGTCGACGGCGCCCGTGACGAACGAGACCATCCCCGGGGGGACCAGCAGGAGCGCCACCTCCACGGGCCACAGCCACAGCAGCCAGCGGACCAGTTCGAGCAGCGGTGCCCGGGGCAGTCCGGGCTGGGTCAGGTACCAGTGGCCCAGCAGCATGGCGTCGCTCACGCAGCCCAGGAACGCCGCCCCGACCAGCGTGCGGAGCACGGCGAGCCACGCCGGGTCACCGGCGGCGACCCCGCCGGCGAGCAGGCCGAGCAGACCGACGGCCGGTGCCACCAGGTCGAGCGCCGGGGGGAACTCGGGCGTGTCCGGATCGAAGCGGCGCTCTGCCCGCTCGATCCCGGTCATCTGCTCGACCCGGGCGGAACGCACCTCGATGCGCTCCCGCTGGTAGCGCACCCCCGCGGCGCGTCGCTGCCAGGACACCAGCCCCACCGCGGCGCAGGCCAGGGCGACACCGAGCGCCGAGAGGTCGCGCACCGGGAGCGGGTCGTAGCGGCGGCCCACGACGAACGCGGCGAGCGCGAGCAGGCCGAACACGATCCGCAGCAACCAGCCGTAGCCGAGCGAGACCTCCCGGCGACGGGTGGTGACCCAGCCGAAGGCCAGGCCACCGACGCTCCACTGGAGCAGGAAGGTCGCGACGTCCAGGTTCACCGGGTGCGAACCTAGGCGCGGCCGCCGACCGGCGGTCAGTCAGCGGCGTCGAGGGCCCGGTAGAGCGAGTCGACGAGGGTGACCCGTCGGAACGTCAGGCCGGTGTCGGCGTCGAGTCCGGCGTTGAAGAGCACCGCGACGCTCACCCCGGCGTCGGGGTCGGCGAACGCGAAGCTGGTCCCACCCTGGCCCGCGTGGCCGAAGCCCCGGTCCGAGGGTCGTCGGCCGAAGACGTGGGTGGACAACGGGGTCATGAACCCCAGGCCGAAACCGGCCTCGCGACCCAGGGTGACATCGTGCTGGATCGGCGTCCGGACCCGGACGGCCTCCTCGAGCAGTTCGGCGGGCAGCACCAGACCCGCTCCACCCAGATCGGCGAGCAACCCGTCGTAGAACAGGGCGATCGCCGAGGTGCAGCCGTAGGACCCGAACGCCGGATTCCACTCACCCGCCGTCTCGGGCCCGGCCTCGGCGAGCAGCGGCACGGGGTGGTCCATCGTGAGGTCGTAGGTCACCGAGATCCTCGGTCCCACCGACGGGTGGTCCTCGGGTCCGACCCGGAGCCACAGGTCCGCATCGGGCACGCCGTAGGGTCCGAGGACCGCCTCCCGGCAGTACCGGTCGAAGGGCACACCGGTCAGCGATTCGATCGCCTCGCCGAGCAGGAACCACCCACCGAACTCGGCGTAGGCCCGGTCCAGACCGAACCGCCACACCGCCGGAGGCTCGGCGGCGTGGAGCCAGCCCACCCGCAGCGACGGCGGGAGCACCCTGGCGAGCACCGTGTTGACCGAGTGGAGTCCGGCCGTGTGGTCGAGGACCTCGGCGATGGTCCGCTCCGCGATCCACGGAGTGGTGAGCCCGTCCACGACGTCGCCGAGCCGGTCGTCGAGGCTGAGCTCGTCCTCGGCGACCAGACGGAGCACCGCCACGGCGATGATCGGCTTGGCGGTGCAGTAGAGCGACGCGAGCGTGTCCGTCCGGTACGGCTCGTGCCGGTGGGTCCGTCCGGTGGCGACGTCGACGAGCACCTCGCCGTCGCGGCGGACGGTCAGCTGCGCGGCGGTGTGGAACAGGCCCTCCTCGGCCTCACCGGCGATGCGCTCGACGAGCTCGGCGAACGCATCGTCGACGATGCCCCGCACCCCCGGGAGCGGCTCACCGACCGCGGACGTCGGATCGGTCACCGGTGCGGGACCCCCACGGGCCTCAGGCCTCGGCGAGCAGCGAACGGGCCACCGCCGAGATCTGGATCTCGTCGGTGCCGGCGTAGATCTGGAGGACCTTGGCGTCGCGGGCGAGCTGCTCGACCTCGTACTCGGCCATGTAGCCGTTGCCTCCGAAGAGCTGGACCGCCTCGAGCGCCACCTCCGTGGCCGCCCGGGCCGCGTACAACTTCGCGGCCGACGCCTCGGCGTAGGACATCGGCACCCCGGCCGCGGTCATCTCGATGTGGCGGAACACCAGGTTCTGCAGGTTGATCCGTGCGACCTCCATCGTGGCGAGCTTCAACTGGATCAGCTGGAACTGACCGATCGGCTGGCCGAACTGCACCCGCTCCCGGGCGTAGTCGAGCGACAGCTCGAGGCACCGGTCCACGATGCCGAGCGCCATGGCGGCCACACCCGCCCGTTCCATCGAGAACGTGGCCTTCGAGGCCTCCTTGCCGCCCTTGCCGGTGTAGGCGTCGAGCGACTCGCCCAGCAGCCGGTCGGCGCCGACGCGGACGTCGGTCAGGAACAGCTGGCCGGTCGGCGACGAGTGGATGCCCATCTTGCGCAGCGGCCTGGACTGCTCGAGCCCCTCCATCCCCGAGTCGAGCACGAACTGGACGATGCGACGCTCCGCAGGCGGGTTGCCCTCGTCGAGCTTGCAGATGAACACGATCGTGTCGGCGTGGGGCCCGTTGGTGATGAACGTCTTGGAGCCGTTCAGCACGAACTCGTCACCGTCGATGCGGGCGGTCGAGGTCATCGCACCGAAGGCGTCCGACCCCGAGTTGGGCTCGGTGATGGCCCACGAGCCGACCTTGTCCATGGTCAACAGGTCGAGCGCCCACCGCTCCTTCTGGGCGATGGTCCCCTTGGACATGATCGCCGAGGCGGTCAGACCCATCGACACCCCCATCGCCGTGACCATGCCCGGACACACCCGGCACAGTTCGATGATGGGGATCATCGTGAACGCAATGGCGTCGGCGTCACCACCCCGGCCGCCGGCACCCTGCTCGGTCTGCGCGACCGACTCGCCGGCCTCGGCCGCCCGCTCCCGCTCGATGCGACGCTTGAAGCTCTCGCGCTGCATGGCGTCCATGCCGAACGTCGCGAAGAGCTTGCGCAGCAGGTCGTACGGGGGCAGGTCGCCGAACTCGAGCTCGTCCCGGTGTGGCCGGATCTCCCGGTCCACGAAGTCCCGGACCGCCTGGCGCACCATCTCCTGCTCGTCGGACCACTGGAACACGGCTACCTCCTCGGCGACACCGGCCGGACGACGGCGTCAGGGTTGGGAACAGTCTGTCACTCCCCTACGGGAACCGGCCCATCGGCCCCGATCCACGGGGCCACCTCACCCCACCACCCCAGCTCCTCGGGGACCACGAGGGCCGCCCGGTAGGTCGCCACGTACACCGGGTCCTGGACGAGCCCGTGCAGCAGCAGCATCAGCGTCCAGCGGCCGTCCACCGACCCGCCGTCCGCGATCGCCTCGAGCGCGGAGATCCCACCCGTGCGCATCCGCAGGTAGTTGCGGTACGTCATCGACACGGCCAGGTCCGGGGCGTGCGCCGCCGGCGACCCGGGCTCGGGGTCGTCCCAGTCCTCGACCAGCCACCCGGTGCGGAGGCTGCGCTCGTAGCGGATGTCGGCGCGCTGCGTGCCCGTCGGCGTGGCGGTGAGCTCGAAGCGGAGCCGGAGGTCGGCGTCGGGCACCTGCTCCACACCGGCGAATCCGGGATCGGTGAGGTCGTCGACCATGGGGAGCGGGTGGAGCCGGTCGCCGATCCGGAGGTGCGTCGACTCGCTGCGATCCGCCGGCGCCACGTCGACCGGGCACGGGAGCAGCACCCCTCCCGGCCGGACCAGGGCCCAGGGGCCGGGGTCGTCGTCCACCTCCCACTCGACGAGCCGCCCGGACTCGAAGCGCTGGTGGTGGTGCGTGACGGTCCCGTCGTCGGCCACGGCGTCGTGGTGCACCACGCCCGTCGCGTACCCGGGTGGCACGGGCGGCGCAGCGGCCGCCACCGGCGTTGCAGGCTCCTGTTCGCGGTACCGGGCGATCAACCCCACGCCGGCGCCTCCGTCCGGGCCGCGAGGGCGGCCAGGTACGACGCCCGGGCGTGGTGGCTCGACCGGGTGAACGGCGAGGACTCCACGTGTCGGAGTCCGACCGAACGACCGAACTCGGCGAGCTCGTCGAACTCCTCGGGGCGCCACCACCGATCGACCGGGAGGTGGCGGACCGTGGGCCGGAGGTACTGGCCGACGGTCACGACCTCGACGCCGACCGCAGCCAGGTCGACGAGCGTCGCGTGGACCTCGTCGAGCCGCTCACCCATCCCGACGATCAGACCGGACTTGACCACGACGTCGGTCGCCGCCGCCCGACCGAGGACGGTGAGCGACCGGGCGTACCCGGCCGAGGGTCGCACCGCCCGTTGGAGTCGCGGCACCGTCTCGACGTTGTGGTTGAGCACGGCCGGTCGGGCGTCGAGCACCGTCGCCAGCGCCGCTGCGTCACCACCCAGGTCCGACACGAGGATCTCGACACTGCAGTCGGGTGCCCGGTCCCGGACCGCACGCACGGTCCGGGCGACGTGGTCGGCACCACCGTCGGCCAGGTCGTCCCGGGCCACCATGGTCAACACGGCGTGGTCGAGCGCCATCCGCGCCACGGCCTCGGCCACTCGTTCCGGTTCGCCCTCGTCGAGGGCCTCGGGATGCCGGGTGTCGACGAGACAGAACCCACAGGCCCGGGTGCACCGCTCGCCGCAGAGCATGAACGTCGCGGTGCCCTCGGACCAGCACTCGGACAGGTTGGGGCAGCCGGCCTCCTCGCAGACCGTCACCAGGTCGAGGTCCGCGACCGTCCGCTTGACGCCCAGCACAGCGGCGTCGTGCCGCAACGGCACTCGCATCCACTCGGGCTTGCGCTCGACCCCACCGTCGCCGACCCGCACCCCGGCCGACTCCAGTCGGCCGCGCAGTCGGACCGACACCGCACCTGCACGCCCACCCGGGGATGGACCCGCATCGGCATCTGCCACGCTCGCGCCGAGCCCGCCGAGGCGTGAGAAGTCAGCGAGGTCGGCACCGGTCGGATCGGTGCGCCAGACCACCTCCGCGCGGTCCCACTCGGGTGGCGCCCACGCGGCGACGAAGCGGGTGACGAAGGCGTCCACCACCGTCCGGAGGTCGACCGCCGCTCCCTCGGCGGCGAGCGAGGTCACCCCGTGCTCGGTGATCCCGCACGGGACGATGGCCTCGAAGTGCGAGAGGTCCGGGTCGACGTTGAGCGCCACCCCGTGCATGGTCCGTCCCGCGACGATCCGGACGCCGACGGCAGCGACCTTGCGCGGCCTGGGACCGTCGGGATCGACCCACACACCCGGGTAGCCGGGCAGGCGACCGACGGCGTCGACCCCGGCGGCCCGGACCACGTCGATCAGGACACCCTCGAGCATGCACACGTAGGCCGGGGTGTCCGGGAGGTCGCCGGCACCCTTGCCCGGCAGGCCGAGGAGCGGGTACGCGACCAGCTGTCCGGGCCCGTGGTACGTGACGTCGCCGCCGCGATCGACGTCGAGCACGTCGAACCGGTCGGTATCGCGTCCGACGAGCAGGTTGGCAGGGTCGGCCTGACGGCCGAGCGTCAACGTCGGCGGGTGTTCGAGCAGGAGCAGATGGTCGTCCGGGACCGCCCCGGACGCGGCGACGGCGAGCGCCCGGCGGTGGATGGCCTGCTGGAGCGACCACGACTCCCGGTAGGCGACCGAGCCGAGCCAGCGGACCCGGAGCGCCGCGTCACCCATCAGAGTTCGGACGCCCAGTCCCGGGTCTCGATGATGTCGCGCACACGGGCCATGAAGGCCGCTGCGTAGGCACCGTCGAACGCCCGGTGGTCCCACGCCAGGGTCAGGTTGCCGACCGAGTGGATCGCGATCCCCTCGCCCCCACGACCGTCGTCGACGACCACGGGCCGACGACGGACACCGTCGGTCGACAGGATCGCCACCTGCGGCTGGTTGATGATCGGGATGACGACCTCGGTCCCCTGCCCGCCGGAGTTGGAGATCGTGAACGTGCCGCCTGCGAGTTCGTCGGGCCCGAGCTGCCGGGACCGCGCCCGGTCCGCCAGTCCCCGGATGTCGGCGGCGATGGCTCGGAGCCGCTGCTCGTGGGCGTTGCGCACCACCGGCGCGAGCAGCCCCTCGAAGTCCAGGTCCACGGCGATCGCCAGGTGGACCTCGTTGTGGATCACGAGCGACGTCCCCTCGACCGCCGCGTTCATCCGGGGGAACTCGTGGAGCGCATCGATGACGGCACGTGACACGAACGGCAGGTACGTCAGCGAGTAGCCCTCGCTCGCCCGGAACTCCTCGCCGACGGCCCGTCGGACCCTGTCGACCCCCTCGAAGTCGACCTCGACGATGGTCACCGCGTGCGGGGAGATGGCCTTGGACGCCACCATGTGCTCCCCGGTCACCTGCCGGATCCGGTTCAGCTCGACCACCCGGTCCCCGGACCCGTGGTGCATCGGTGCCGGATCGGACGAGGCGCGTGCGGCAGACGCCGGTGCCGGTGCCGGTGCCGGTGCCGGAGCGGGAGCCGGTGCCGGAGCGGGAGCCGGTGCCGGTGCCGGTGCCGGTGCGGGTGCCGCTGCAGCCGCGGCGTCGATGGCGTCGAAGACGTCCTCCCGGGTGATGCGCCCGCCGACCCCGGTCCCCCGGATCTGCGAGACGTCGAGTCCGTGCTCGGCGATCAGTCGCCGCACGAGGGGCGAGAGCACCTGCTGCGCCGCGGGCGACTCCGGAGCCGGAGCAGGCGCAGGCGCCGGAGCGGGAGTCGGCGCAGGCGCCGGAGCAGGCGCCGGAGCGGGAGTCGGCTCGGGCGCCGGAGCGGGCGCGGGCGCCTCGACGACCGGCTCAGGAGCTGGCGCTGGTGCTGGAGCCGGCTCAGGCGCAGGAGCCGGCGCAGGAGCGGGAGCCGGCGCAGGCGCCTCGACGACCGGTTCCGGTTGTGCCACAGGCGCGGGCGCTGGAGCAGCACCGGCGCCGCCGAGCACGGCGAGCACCGTGCCGACGTCCACCGTGTCGCCCTCGGCGACTCG
This sequence comes from uncultured Actinomycetes bacterium, assembly GCA_903852755.1. Taxonomy (GTDB): domain Bacteria; phylum Actinomycetota; class Acidimicrobiia; order Acidimicrobiales; family Microtrichaceae; genus SXMI01. The sequence continues at coordinate 49,124 of CAINRS010000120.1, forward strand.
GATCTCGGTGAGCACACCACCTGCCGGAGCCGGGACCTCGGTGTCGACCTTGTCGGTGGACACCTCGAACAGCGGCTCGTCCTCGGTCACGGTGTCACCCACGGCCTTGAACCAACGGGTGATCGTGCCCTCGGTGACGGACTCACCGAGCTGCGGCATCACGATGTCGGTCATGGGGTCCTCCTCGAGGGGTTCGACGCGGTCAGCCTACGCCGCCGCCGGGTGTCGTCGGACCTGCGGTTCAGCCGTGGAGTGACCGGCCGGTCAGCGACAGGACCGTCTCGCCGAACAGCTCGGTGAGCGACGGGTGCGGCTGGATGAACGATGCGACCTCGTCCACGGTGGCCTCCCAGTTGACCGCCAGGTAGCCGCCCGAGAGCTGCTCGGTGACCCACGGCCCGACCATGTGGACCCCCAGGATCCGGCCGGCCCGACCGTCGGCGTCGCGCTCGGCGATCACCTTCACCAGACCGTCGGTCTCCCCGATGATCATGGCGCGACTGTTGGCGGCGAACCGGTGCTTGGAGGTCACCACCTCGTGGCCCCGCTCCCGGGCCTGGGCCTCGGAGTACCCGGCGAAGGCCACCTCGGGGTTGCAGTAGATCGCCCACGGCACGAAGTCGTCGTCGACCGGCGGGACGTCCTCGCCGAGGATGCGCCGCACGACGCAGATCGCCTCGGCGAATGCCACGTGGGCGAGCTGCGGCGAGTCGATCACGTCGCCGATGGCGTAGACGCCCTCGGCGTGGGTCCGGTAGTGGTCGTCCACGTCGACGTGCCCGCGGTCGGTGAGCTCCACCCCGACGCCCGGCCCCAGCAGTGACGCCGTGTTCGGTCGGCGGCCGATCGAGACGACCACCAACTCGCTGTCGAGCGCGGAGCCGTCACCCAGCTGCACCGTGGTCCCACCGACACCGTTCGGCGTGTGTCCCTCGACCGCAACACCGGTGCGGACGTCGATGCCCTTCTTCTTGAAGGACTGCACGACCACGCGGGTGACGTCCTCGTCACACCCCGGGAGGATCTTGGGCAGGGCCTCGAGCAGGGTGACCTGCGAGCCCAGGTCCGCGAGCGTCGAGGCGAACTCGCAGCCGATCGCGCCACCGCCGATGACGACCGACCGGTAGGGCACCTGGGTGATGTCGAAGAACTCGTCGGAGGTGACGACGACCCCACCGGGCTCGAAACCGGGGAGGATCCTCGGCACCGAGCCGCTCGCCAGGATCACCGAGGCGCCGGTGAGCACCACCGACTCACCCGATGCGTCGTTGCGGACCGTCACCGTCCGGCCCGCACCGAGCGTGCCCGTCCCGGCGAACACGTCGACGTTGCGACCCTTGAGGAGCTGGCTCACCCCGCCGAACAGTCGGTCGATCACCTGCTGCTTGCGTTGCAGCACCACGGGCCAGTCGAGCGCCTTGGGCTCGACGACGACTCCGAAGTCGCCGGCGTGCTTGACCGTGCGGACCACCGCTGCGGTCTCGAGGAACTCCTTGGCCGGGATGCAGCCCCGGTGCAGGCACGCCCCCCCGACCTTGTCGCGTTCGACCACGGCGACGGACAGGCCGGCCGACGCCGCGTACAGCGCCGCCCCGTAGCCGCCGGGGCCACCGCCGATCACCACCAGGTCGAAGGAGGTCTCGCTCACCCGCCGGAGCCTAGCGACGCCGGGAGGCGCTCCGGGCCGCCGGTATCCGGGCCGACTCAGACGGCCAGGACGACCTGGACGGCGAACGCCACGAGCACCGCCAGCCCGCAGAGCAGGGCGAGGATGATCAGGGTGCGGGTGCTCACGGTGGCCACGCTAGACGGGCCCGGTGCTCCGGTTAGGCTCACCGCCCGACCCGGCGACCGCCGGGAGTGGACCAGGAGGAACCCGTGCGAGACGCTCTGGGCGAGGTGCAGTCGGTGCTGGTGCTGGGCGGAGGGTCCGACATCGGCCGGGCCCTGTGCGTGCGCCTGGCCCGGGGACGCTGCCACACCGTGGTGCTCGCGGGACGTCCTGAGGACGGGATGGACACCGTGGCGGACGCCGTGCGGGCCGCCGGTGCGACCACCGTCGAGCAGGTCCACTGGGAGTCCACCGAACCGGACACCCACCAGCAGGTCGTCGACGAGGTCTTCGACCGGTTCGGCGACATCGACCTGGTGTACGTCCCCGCCGGCATCCTGGGCAGCCAGGAGGCGTTCGACGCCGATCCGGCATTCGCGGCGACGGCGGTCGGGATCAACTTCGCCGGTCTGGTCTCGTCCTGCCTGGCGGTCGCCAACCGGATGCGGGCCCAGGGGCACGGCGTGATCGTCGTGATGTCGTCGGTGGCCGGGGTGCGGACCCGCAAGGACAACTTCGTCTACGGCTCGACCAAGGCCGGACTCGACGCGTTCGCCCAGGGGCTCGGCGACGCACTGGTCGGCACCGGCGTGCGGGTCGTCGTGGTCCGGCCCGGATTCGTGCACACGAAGATGACCGAGGGCATGGATGCCGCCCCCTTCTCGACCACCCCCGACGCCGTCGCCGAGGTCATCACCGACGGGTTGGCCTCGGGGCGCGAGGTCCTGTGGGCACCGCCGATGCTCCGGTACCCGTTCGCAGTGTTCCGGAACCTCCCCCGCATGCTGTGGCGGAAGGTGGCCGACCGGGGCTGATGGCGGAATGACTCCGGCCCGGCCGGGGTTGGGAGCGTCGTGGACATCGCCATCACCGGTTCCTCCGGGCTCATCGGCTCGGCCCTGAGCCGTCGCCTCTCCGACGCAGGGCACCGGGTGCTGCGGGTCGTCCGGCCGTCGTCTGCGAACACCTCCGGGGACACCATCACCTGGGACCCCGCCGCCGGGAGCATCGACGCCGCCGGACTCGAGGGGCTCGACGCAGTGGTCAACCTGGCCGGCGAGGGGATCGGCGAACGACGGTGGACACCCGAGCAGAAGCAGCGCATCCTCGACTCCCGGGTCCGGGGGACCACGCTGCTCGCAGCGACCCTGGCCGAGCTCGACCGGCCGCCGGCGGTGCTCCTGTCGGGCTCGGCGATCGGCGTGTACGGCGACACCGGCGACCGTCCGGTCGACGAGACCCGGGCTCCCGGGTCGGACTTCCTGGCGCAGGTGTGCGTCGAGTGGGAGGGAGCGACGACCGCGGCGAGCGAGGCCGGGATCCGCACCGTCCTGCTGCGCACCGGGATCGTGCTCGATGCCGACGGCGGCGCACTCGGCAAGCAGCTCACCTTCTTCAGGCTCGGACTCGGCGGCCGGTCCGGGTCGGGTCGGCAGTACTGGAGCTGGATCACGCTGACCGACGAGGTGGCGGCGATCGAGTTCCTCCTCACCGCCGACGTCTCGGGCCCGGTCAACCTCACCGCCCCCAACCCCTCCACCAACGCCGAGTTCGCCCGAACCCTCGGACGGGTGCTCGGCCGACCGACGACCGTCATCCCGATGATCGGCCCCCGTCTCCTGCTCGGGAGGGAGCTCGCCGACTCGCTGCTGCTCACCAGCCAGCGCGTGCTGCCGGGGGTGCTCGAGTCGGCCGGGTTCCCCTTCACCGATCCGGAGCTCGAGGCGGCGCTGCGGAGCGTCGTCGGTCGCTGAGGTCGCTGCACTAGTTTCGGACCATGGGTTCGGATCACATCTCGGCCTCGCGGGTGATCGCCGCCGAGCCGCAGGAACTGTTCGATCTGGTCGCCGACCCGACGATGCACGCCGTGTTCGACGGTTCCGGCAGCGTCCGGGGTGTGCGAGGTTCGAGCCGGAAGCTCGCCCTCGGTGACCGGTTCACCGCCAGCATGCGGATCGGACTGCCCTACCTGATCTCCAACAAGGTCGTGGAGTACGAGGAGGGTCGGAGGATCGCGTGGTCGCACGTCGGCGGGTGGATCTGGCGCTACGAGTTCGAGGCGGTCGACGACGGGACGCTCGTGACCGAGACCTTCGACTGGTCCCGATCTCTCGCCAAGCCCTACATCGCGCTCGCTGGTTGGGGCCCCCGGAACCAGCGCAACATGGAACGCACCCTCGAGCGGCTCGAGGCCTTCACGACCAACCGCCGCTCGGGCACCTGAACGGTGACCGGCGCCGACGTCGGCCTTGCGGCGTTCGACTTCGACGGCACGGTCAGCCGTCGTGACACGCTCATCCCGTTCCTCGTGCTCGCCTCGGGCCGACGGCGGTTCGCCGACGCCTGGCGCCGGGTGGGGGTGCTCGGGGCCCGGGGGCACGTGAACCCTCGGGACCGCGACGCGGTGAAGGCCGAGCTGATCCGCCTGCTGCTCGCCGGCCGTGAGGAGTCCGAACTGCGCGCACTCGGCAGCCGCTACGCGAGGGACCTGCTGACCGAGGATCGGCTCCGGCCGCTCGTACTGCACCGGATCCGGTCCCACCGTCTGCGCGGCGACACGTGCGTGCTGGTCTCGGCCTCCCTCGTCCACTACCTCGACCCCATCGCCGAGGCGCTCGGGATGGACGGGGTGGTCGCCGTGCGTCCAGAGGTCCGGGACGGCCGGCTCACCGGGACGCTCCGTCGGCCGAACGTCCGCGGCGAGCAGAAGGTCGTCCAGCTCGACGACTGGCTGTCCGAGCGGGAGATCGAGCCGACCGTCGGCCGACGATCCGCGTACGGCAACACCTCGGGCGACCACGCACTCCTGCGCGCCGCCGACCACCGCTACTGGCTCGGCCGACCCGCCAAGCTGCCCCAGGGGGTCGAGATCCTCACCGCGGCCACCCCGCTGCGCTGAGCACCGCCCTGTGAACCCGGTCGTCCCGGGACCCGGTCACTTCGGCTGCATGCGCGAGCCGCTGTCGATCCGGATCGACTCACCGTTGATGTAGGTGTTGCGGATCAGTTCCACGGCCAGGGAGGCGTACTCCGACGGCAGGCCCATCCGCTTGGGGAACAGGGTCTGCTTGGTCAGGTTGTCCTTCATCTCCTGGTTGCCGCCGTAGATCGGGGTGTCGAAGAAGCCCGGCACGATGGTGTTGGCGCGGATGCCGACGGCCGCCAGGTCGCGGGCCAGCACCAGGGTCAGCCCCACGAGTCCCGCCTTGGACGCCGTGTAGGAGGCCTGTCCGATCTGGCCCTCGTAGGCGGCCACCGACGCCGTGTTGACCACCGCGCCCCTGCTGCCGTCCTCGTCGACCGGATCGGTCTGCGAGATCGCCGTGGCGGCGAGACGGGTCACGTTGAAGCTGCCGACCAGGTTGATCTCGACGACCTTCTTGAACGCGTCGAGGTCGTGCGCGGACTCGTAGGTGCCGTCGCGCCCGATGGTCCGCGACGCCCAGCCGATACCGGCGGAGTTGACCACGGAGCGGAGCGGGCCGAGTTCCTTGGCCGCCTCGACCGCAGCGATCACCTGCTCGGTGTCGGTCACGTCGGCCACGGCGAAGAGACCACCGACCTCCTTGGCGAGCGCCTCGCCACGCTCGGTCTGGTGGCCGAGGTCGGCCACCACGACGCGGGCACCCTGCGCGGCCAGCGCCCGCACCGTGGCCTCACCGAGGCCCGAGGCCCCACCCGTGACGATCGCTGACGTGTCCTGGAGTTCGATCATGAACGGCAAGGTAGTGAGGTGCGGGCCGTCGGCGCCAACCCCGCCGAGGACGCCCTCCCCGGACGACCAGCAACACGCCCGGGTAGCCTCCGACGATGGCGGGTCCACCCTTCGAGCCCACCTGGGAGTCGGTCTCGACCCACCGCGTCCCCGAGTGGTTCGACGACGCCAAGCTCGGCGTCTTCATCCACTGGGGCATGTACTCGGTCCCGGGGTGGGCGCCGCAGGTACCGGACATCCAGGAGATGCTCCACGACCACGGTCCGGTGGCCATGCTGCGGGACAACCCCTACGCCGAGTGGTACCGCAACACCATGCAGATCGAGGGGAGCCCCACGTGGCAGCACCACCGGGACACCTACGGCGGTGCGCCGTACGACGACTTCCGGGCGCCGTTCGACCGGGGTGCGTCGGCGGCCGACCTCGACGAGATGGCCGGCCTCTGCGCGGCGGCCGGGGCCCGCTACGTGGTGCTGACCTC